>NZ_JADJUO010000008.1:0-208695 GCF_016717045.1 Candidatus Villigracilis proximus
GAAAATGCAAGTGCTGAAGCCAATCCTGATCGTAGTGGAAGCGACAGGAGGATATCAGAGAGCCGTCGTGCTGGGACTGTACGAAGCAGGGTTGCCAGTAGCCGTGGTTAACCCAGTGCGAGTGAGGCAATATGCTAGAGCCAGTGGACTACTTGCCAAGACGGACAAACTGGATAAGCCTCAACCTGGCAGATTTCGGGAAGCAAATGAAACCGAGGCGGTTCGAGGTAAAAAGCGAGACCGAACGATACGTATCGGCCCCTGTTGGTGCGTCGCAGACAGCTGGAAGAGATGTTAAAGCGGAAAAAAAGCCGCTTGCGGACGGTTTCAGTGGAGATGAGAGAGTCTGTAGAGCGGATGATTGAGATGTTGAAAGAAGAGATCAAGCGGCTCGAAAAAGAACTGGACCGCTTCATGAAAGAACATGAAGACTGGCAAGAACAGGAAGATATTCTGCGCAGCGCCAAAGGAGTGGGGCGGGTGACGGCAACGACCTTGTTGGCAGAGTTGCCAGAGTTGGGGAAACTGGATCGGAAGAAGATCGCAGCCTTGGCGGGCTTGGCGCCAATGAACGCGGACAGTGGGAAAAAGCGTGGCTATCGCAAGACGAAAGGTGGACGGATGGAGGTGCGGAACTGCTGTATATGTCGACTTTGGTGGCGACGAGATTCAATCCGTTGATCAAGGCACAGTATCAAGAATTGCAAAGACGAGGGAAGGTGAAGAAGGTGGCGTTAACGGCGTGCATGCGGAAGTTCCTAACCATCTTGAACGCGATGATGCGAGATCAGCAGCCTTTCCGATACACCGTTGCGCCTTGATCCACGATCAACTCCCCTAAAAATCAAACAACTGCCTTGACATTCAAGACAGTTGCTGCACGCTTTGTTGGGTGAACCCGATTTGTGCAAGACGCGCCGCCTAAAAACCAGAACCCAGCTTTTCAATGACTTGATTTTACACGCTACAAAATATTTGGCAATGCTGACTTTGCAGAAACCAAAACCGCCGAAGTACAAAAACGCGAGAAGCCTAACTTACCAAAACGCTTGCTGAAAAAGACTTTGCAAGCCCAAACCTTTGCCAGAAAAAATGAGCCAGCCAAAAAGCCCGAAGCCGATTTACCGAAACCTTGATTGAAAACCTTGAAGCCGATTTCAGAAACCCGACTTTGCCAAAAATAAACCTTGCTGTGAAAACGAACTTTGGCAAATGAAACGGCTTGCTTGCCAGAACTTTGACGAAAACCATGAAGCCAATTTTAGAGACCTGACAAAACCGAAGAAGGAACTTTCCGAGAAAAAGACAAACGCCAATTTTTGAGAACGCCAAACTTGGAAGATAGCCACTGCGAAAAGACCTGACTTTGCCAAACCCGAAACTTTGCGAAAAACCCGAAACCTGATTTTGAAGATTCAGACGCCAATTTGAAGCGAAACTTAATTTGCACAATACCCAAAGGGTTTGATGAAAGGGGACACCCAACGGTTTGCGTTACCCGCGCTGGGGCGGGCGGCGGGACGCCGTCCGACTGGGAAAATGCTGAGGCGTAGAAAAATGCTTGGAATCGCGCCAGAATCCCCAGCGTCGGGTGCACGCTTTGTTGGGCGGCTTTTGTTGCGCCAGCCCCGATGGCTGTTATCAAATACCTAAAACCCATAAGGTTTTATTCTCTTTTGCGCAGTTTTCTATTAACTCCAAGAGAGTTTGGTTGATTTCTTTCAGCGCCTTCACTACCTGATTCCATTGTAATTTCAAGTTTACCTTATCTTCCGATGCAAGTTCGCCCAGAAAGTTATTTCCCATTGGTGAGGTTGAAATCGTTTTTAAGAAAGAATCAAAGTCGAAAATTCCGCTCATCTCAGAGCCGAATTCCTTCAGTTCATTATGCAAATTTATTAACTCTAATTCTCTAAATGCTGTTGGTCCATAGTAATTGAAGTTTTCATGACTGTTATCGAAACTGTTTGAGAAAACCCCAAATACTACTTCATCTAAAAAGATTGATGAATTATCCCAGTTCTCGCCTGTTGTGTTGAATTCAACATAAGGACCTCTCTTGCGATTTTTCAAAATCTTTAATTCCACCATGTTTCTCCGTGCAATTTCACTTGCAACACAATTATTCAGCGAGCCGCCCAACGGTTTGCGTTACCTGCGTTAGCGGGGACGGCGAAGCTGTCCAACTGGAAAAATGCTAAGGCGTAGAAAACTGCTTGAGATTTGCGCAGAATCCCCAGCGTCAGGTGCACGCTTTGTTAGGCAAACCCGATGGACGCAAGACTCGCCAACCAAAAAAGTAACGCCGCCAATTTGAATAGATTTTACTTGCAATTCAATTTATGGCAATTACCAAAATTGGAAAATGATAAACCTGACCTGCCAAAACATTTGCTAATTAAAAACCTGACTTTGTAAATTCCTAATAATCAAAACGACGCCCTATTGCTTTGACGAATTCTTCAAAATTGTTTGCGATAATTCTTGCTTCGTCAGGCGACATAGACACAAATGGAATCATCACGATTTTCCAAGACTTATCTTTTTGCATGTCGAAGGCTATTAATTCGCCGCCGCCACTACTTCCAAAACCAAAGAACTCTGGAATATATTTTTCGATTTCATAATCTTTATTAAGTTGAATTACATCTTCGGCAGACCACAATCGAAACCATCCAGGCTTAATGCCAAGTTCACCTTCGCCGCCATTGCAATAAAGTAATAAGTCGAGATAATCTTTTGGTAATTCTTTTCCTGCGTCATCTACCAATTTTTGAACCGCTTCGAGTTTAGCGGATTCTTCTTTATTCCAATTTGCGTCCTTCAAAATTTCGGAAAAATTTATCATGGTGAAAATGTTGAAAGGGTTTGCCTAACGGTTTGCGTTACCCGCCCCGGGGCGGGGACGGCGAAGCCGTCCAACTGGAAAAATGCGAAGGCGTAGAAAACTGCTTGAGATGTGCGCAGACTCCCAGCGTCGGGTGCACGCTTTGTTAGCCCGCTTTTAATGATAAGCACAATTTACTGTTAGTTTTCACCAAAGTTTTAATCTAAAGTCGATTCAATTATAGTTCTGTTTATTGATTCAAGACCACCTTTGCCTGTCGTTACAAAAAGATCTGAGAAGATACTTTCCTGAAATGAGCCGTCGTAAGCATTTAGTATGATAGCTTTTTGAGGAGATGCAAATGCAAACAATAAAATATCTGTGTTTGCATACCCAAGTTTCTCGAAGTTGTTGCTTAGAGCTTCGTTTTTCCAGTTGAATTTAGAAAACCAAATGCACAGGTTTGCTTTTCTAAAAGGGAAGACTTCTAATTTTTTTAGCATTTCGTGGAAGTCTTCGCCTTTGTAGTGAATATTAATATTTTTGTTTGCAAGTTTATTAAACATGAGACTGTTAGAAATGCCTAATGGGGTGGATATTTCAAACTCTCCCTCGCAAATTGCACATGGAGTATCGACAAAATTTTGAGATATTAAACCACTAACCAAGGACATGAATTTTTCAGGTGAAAGCAACATTCCTTCTGCTGGGGAAACGAACAAATCCATCCAAACGCCCATGAAAAATTACCTCCTTTTCGGTTGAATTTATTTTGCGCGGCGGGCTAACGGTTTGCGTTACCTGCGCTGGGGCGGGCGGCGGAACGCCGTCCGATTGGAAAAATGATAAGGCGTGTGAAACTGCTTGAGATTTGCGCAGAATCCCCAGCGTCAGGTGCACGCTTTGTTAGGCGCAGTTTATTTTATAGTAAGTGCGCCCGTAAATCCGCATACGTTTCACTAACCTTTTGAAAAGCGTTGGGAAGTTCTTCGTTTAGCATACTGTCGATTGTTGGCAGTAAAATATCGGGGGAATATCCTTCAATTGAAGTGGTTTGCCATACATCTGGAATAACATCGACATCATATTTTGATTGCCAGCGTACTATTTCTATCAAATCTGAATACCACGAAATATTCCCTATCTTAGACGATGTAGAAAAATAAGCCAAGATTGCCTCGGCAAATGCCTGTAAAGCCTTTATGTCTTCATTTTTCATTCCCGCCTTCTGAACTTTCTTGAGTTTCTCCGCCATATCATTTATCAACTGTCGCTCGTGAGCGTAATCTCTACGACGTTCTTTTAGAAAATCTAATAACTCGTTAGATGGTTTTGTTCTCTTGATTAAGTGCTGTCTGAATTCAGTAAATCCAGCAATGTAGTCTTTATGTATCACTATCATTTTCTCTAACAGCGGTTCGACCTGATTCTCAAAGACATCCTTTTTTGAAGGAATATATTTTTCCAATATTTTTAATGCGAGTTCGATTACTGATATGGCTTCAATCATTTTAATCTCTATAAAAGAATTGGTTAATTTATACTTGAAGATTTTTAGAAGATACACGATGAATTACTAACAATCTCATTCTTTTATTATCTTGTTTGAATTTACTTACTTCACCTCTGCTTTCCCTGCTTCATAATACATACTTGCCTTTGACATCAACAGACCAATTTGTTCATCATTCCCAAAGACACCCGGAGTCTTTTCCTAAATAAATTCTAGCACTTTCATAATCTGGCGTATACCAAATAAGTTTGCCCGAAACTAAATCTAATTTATAAGTCCAAGAATCTAATGTGTAGTCCCATCCTTTTATAGCTAAATCAAATGAGCGCCTTCCGTTCTGATATGACATTGGCCAAGAATCAATTGACGCATAGGTTGACTTGACTTCAACTAGTTGAGTTCTAAATTCTTGATAAGATACCCCTTGCTCGGTCATAGTGTTTAGCTTTTCGGCTTCCACTAAAAAAGCATTCAATTTGGTTTTGAATTCATTTGTTGCTTGTATGTTTGAATATACTGTTATCGCTAGTATCCCAACAACACATAAAGCCGCCATTGCTGCTATAGCATAAACAATAAGTTTTTTATCAATTGTTACAGTATTTTGAGGCTGATTAGCAGAGATTCGTTCTGTAGGCTGGCTGACACCTTCCGATATTTTTTGTGGTTGAGGTGGGATAACTGGTGAAGGTGATATTTTTCTTTCAGCTTCAGCAAAATATTGTTTCACACTGTATTCTGGATGGCTTGTAATTTTTTGGTAAACAAATCCAATGGGGGAAAACTCAGCATTCTTTATAGAAAGGATTCGCTCTGAGCCTTTCAGTACCCATGTTCCACCCCACTTCAAACGCATGTGTTCGCCTAAGTAACTTCCCCAAGCATTTGCTGTTCGAGAAACCGAAATCTTTGCTTTTTCGTCTTGAACACGACTGGACAGACTCTCTATAAGCCTGTTCCAAAAAGCCTTCTAACTTAACTATACTTTGTTGGGAAAAATCTAATTCTTGTCCAAATTTTTCTTTTGCCGCTTTTATTGTGTATTCAGCGGCTGTTTTCATCTCATCGTTGATATTAGACATGAAATCTCCATGAAGATTTAGATTATGTCGGAAGGTAGCGCCTAACGGTTTGCGTTACCTGCGCTGGGGCGGGGACGGCGAAGCCGTCCAGCCAGAAAAATGATATGGCGTAGAAAACTGCTTGAGATTTTCGCCAGAATCCCCAGCGTCAGGTGCACGCTTTGTTGGCTGGCGTGGACTTGCCTAAACCTTGTTTTGCAAATTATGCTCATTCAAATTTACTTCGTCCCAAAGTGGAGATAATTTTGGAAGACTCCATTTGGGGCTTGCCTGCCATGTAGCCCATTTCTTCATACATCGAGCGTCGTTCAGATGTTATCAATTTTACTGCTTTTTCACCTTCAGCCTAAATTTCACTGCTTTCTCTTTGGAATAGTAACCTACTTTTTGGGCTTCCTAAATTCGTCTTCATCTTTCCATTCCCATGTGGTCATATCAGGGCTGATAACAACATCAAGCATATTATCCATTGTGTCAAAACCAATTTTTGTCCGATGAACTGGTTCTTGTAAATTGACGTACCAACAATCCAAATTTTTTGTGCCAGTGTCCCACATAATATAAGTGCTAAAAGAATCACTTGGCACTATCAAAAACAATACATCAGTTCTGTTCCACTGGCAATCAACAATTTTTATTTTATCTTCAACCAAATACTCTTTTGGCGTAGGCTTTTGCTTTACGTTTTTCCCAAGAACGCCAGCGGGCATATATAAAACTATTAAATCAGAAGCGTCTTGAACAACTATAGTAGGAAATGCCCAAAGAACTTTTTTTCCAACACCGCGCAAAATTGCATTTTCACCCGCCAAACGAAACGATATTGGATTCAATTTATTTCTCCCGATTAATGACCAGCCAGCCAACGGTTTGCGTTACCTGCGCTGGGGCGGGGACGGCGAAGCCGTCCAACCAGAAAAATGATAAGGCGTAGAAAACTGCTTGAAATGCCGCCAGAATCCCCAGCGTCAGGTGCACGCTTTGTTGGGCGTTTTTTTGTTGCGCCAGACTTGCTAACCGAAGCAAAATACTACTGCCAAGATGCCCAAGTTTTACAAGCAACTCAATCTTTGGAAACTAATGCAAACTTTGATAAAACCAGGCAGAATTGACTCAAAGATTTCCTAAAACCAATAATTTACGGAAGCCTGCACTAAAGAATAAAATTTGACCAAAAATTGAAGAAAACATAACCAGATTCTTTGACGGAAACAATTTATCTAAAAGCATTAACCAAAGAAACTGAATAAATTAAGGAAACTCCCTACATTACATAGGGAGTAAGTGATTCGCCAGTGAATAATTTAGAGACGCTTAACGAGCAATCCCGCAACAAGAAGTTGCAGGAGACCAACAAAAACGAACCAGAACGCAAGACCACTAACAACGGGAATAGATACGAAAGAACCAATTAAACCGAGCGAGCAGACCAAGAACAACAGAAATCCAGAAAGTAATTTGTTTAGGCGGTGAAAGTTTCATCTTTTTCTCCTGTGAAAATTTTTTACATTGAATTGTCTGGCGAATCGCTTTTTTATAACACACTATTTTTGTAAGTACAACAAAGATTGCTAACTATTTTCTTGCTTTTGCAATATTTCGTTTGCGTTCATGCAAACGCCCAACGGTTTGCGTTACCTGCGTGTGGGCGGGCGTGGATTCTGCTTGGGAGCAGGAAAAACTTGAAGCCAGAAAATGCTCCTAAATCGCGCAGACCCCACACGTCAGGTGCACGCTTTGTTAGGCGCTTTTTGATTTCACTATTTACTTTGAATATCTTTTTGCTTTTTCCTTTGCTCGATTGATGTTTTCCATCAATAAAGCCCTTCTTTCTGTTATTGTATCAATTCGTTGCTCCACGCTTTTTATTGACTTTTTTAACTTCTTCAAATTCAGTTAGTAAACTGATGGGTGATTCTAATGACCCGTAACCACTTATTTTTTCTTCAATAATACGTCTATTGGTTCTGTATTTGCACAATAAATTTCTGTGGTGCTCTTCTTCTGTTTGTATTTCTTCCAACTCTTTCCCATCTCTTGCAAGTTGAGAGAGTGCCTCCCTGATTTCGAGTTCTTCAATCTGATCTTTGATTTCAATACCTTTGAATTCTTCTGGCAGGGATGTTGGTTGTTGTGTAATTGGAGAAGGATGGCTTTTGCTTCCTTCATTCGCCTTCGCAGAGCCACTTTCGTCTTTCTCCTGAGTTCCATAGAGAAGCCATTTTACGGCTGAAACGACTTTCTTTCCTAATTCGAAAATTCCATTCTTAATTTCTTCAAGGCTTGGAAGGTTGATTTTTTGAAAAAACCATTGAATAGTTTGCATTTTTATTCCCCTAAAGATTTATTTTGCTTTCCCGATTCAAGGATGTCTTGTCTGTCGCTTTCAGAAAGGAAGTTAAAGCAGATTAATTCCTAAGCGTTTCTGAAAGACTTAATAATATTTTAGCCTGCTCAGAAGTTGTCATTGTACTTATTAGTTTTAACACGCCTTGAGGTCTCATTACATTAAATAATTCTTCTCGCTCTGCGGTAGATATGTCTAGTAGTATTTGCCTTTGCTGATCGGCATTTAATGCCAGTATGAATTTTCTTTGCTCTTTGGCTGTCAATGTTAACCAAACAAAATATTGCAATTGCACGTCAATTGTTTTCCATCGCTCCTGAAAACCAGATTCAAACAACACGCCATCCTTTTTAGCAACTGCAAAATTAATTAATCTTTGATCGTCTGAGAAAATGCTTTGCCATAGTGCTTGAATTGAAAATAAATTGTCGATATTTACTCGAAAATCTAAGTCTATTGCCATGTTTCATTCTCCTTGTATATAAAGATTTAATTATTGACAACTATTTCCTTGTTGTAAATTTTTGCCAACGTAGATTTTAATTTCGTGACAACATCTTCGATGCCTTCTTCTGCTTCTTCAAGTTCATGTAGCACTTTGTAGGGTGTGTCAAGTGTTCCATAAATCGAGATTTTCTCTTTAGCAAGTTGATATCTCTTACTGTATGTGTCCTTTAGTTTCAACAAATGTTCAAGTTCTGAAATTTCATTCTTGAGGATATTTTCGGAAATCTGAGTAGACATTGCCTCATTAATCGACCCGATAGATTCTGAACTTCTATTATTTGAGGCTTGATGACTATCTTTATTGCTGTCTTGAACATTAATATTTTTTGAGGCGCGACGTTCTCTGCGTTCTTGCAGGATTTTTTGAGCCTCTCCAAACAAAAAATCTAAAGTTTTAAGAGAATTGGTAAACCTGTTGGGTCAATCATACCTGCTCCTTTGCTTTTGGAAATAACCTTTGTTAAATTTTATCAATGACTTGCAAGTCAGCGCCTAACGGTTTGCGTTACCTGCGTTAGTGGGGACGGCGAAGCCGTCCAACCAGAAAGATGAAGAGGCGTAGAAAACTGCTTGGGATGTGCGCAGAATCCCCAGCGTCAGGTGCACGCTGTGTTGGGCAGTTTTTTTACCATAACAAATTCCAATGTAAATCACAACTATACCAATTTTCCACAAAAATAATTTTAGAAAAGTTTACGCATACTTCTTCTGGTTTTTCACTCGGATCATATAAGTATCCTGGTCCGAATTCTGCCATCATGCCGATAGACTGCATGTAGAACACGCGCCCATCAACGAGATAAACTCCACCAGTGACAGAGATATGGCGATATTCTGAAGGTAAAGCGGCTTCTTCTTCATCTTGAATGGTAATCATGATTTTTGCTGACTCTTCAAAATCCCTTTGATGGATTCTAAAAGATAAATCTAAAGAACTTACTACAAATGGAAGAATAAAAAGTGTCAAAATCCAAGTGGCACTCGAAATAGCAATGGTATCCCTGCTCGCCATGAGTCCCGCGCATATTTGACTATAAACAAAAAGAAGGAATAAACAAAAACATGCTACCTGTGCAAAGCAATAATACGCCAGTTAATAAATCTGCCTTTGCTTTATCGCCAATTATCCACCCATTATATGGCGAAAAAGACTTCGACTAAAGTAGAGAAAACAAAGGCGTGAAACACAGCAAAGATTTTGATACTAATATTTGTAATTCCCCAAATAACGGAGGAACGGAAATATCAGAGCCCGGGAGTTGTTCGAAAAGTTCATCCAGATTTTTCCGCAGTTTAGACAGAGAACATCCTTCTCTGAACATTCCTGATCGCAATTGGGACATTCTCTTTATCTCTGGATTGAGAAACTTCTTTAACACAATAGCCACCTTTGTAGTTTACGGAGCGAACTGCCCAACGGTTTGCGTTACCTGCGTGAGCGGGCGGCGGAACGCCGTCCGATTGGAAAATGATAAGGCGTAGAAAATGCTTGAAAATGCCGCAGAATCCCACACGTCAGGTGCACGCTTTGTTAGACCCCGCCCTTGACCTGCAAGACTCTTTGCCATTAAAAGACCTGAACCCATTTTACTACTGACCTTCCACAATTTTGATTTCTTCTTCATTCAACCCGTATAAATCATAAACGAGTGAATCAATCGAAGAATCTGTATCTTGAATTTGGCTTTCAAATCTTCTTTTTTTGCGGAGTTTGCGCCTTCGCAAGTCTTTTATTTAATTCCATCATTCGCTCAACAAGATTTACCATTTTTTCATACTTCGCTTTTTCTGTTGGACTGGATAAATCAAGCGGAATAATGGGTAAACTCAATAAAGCATTTTTCAAAACATCAATCGTGATAAAGAATTTTTGATAATAGTAAGTTAGCAAACGTGAGTTTATTATTCCCAACAAATATTTCAGAGATAAGTTTTTATCCTTCTTCAATAAAAGCATAGCGTCTTTGACATACAAGCCGCCAGAATCGTAATCTGCAACAAGTGATTTTCCCATTCTGGAAACAATAATTTTTTCTGACCTTGAATCTTTCCTTATCGCCAGGGCGGGCGGTTTTTCGGTTTTGTGTCATTTTCTCTGGCACATACCATACAAATTCTGTTGGCGTTTCAGTCCAGTATTTACGAACTCCAGCACTTCTTACAAACGGCTTGCTTTCCTTGTACTTCATGGATGAATGTATAAATTGTTCATCGTCACCCGTTTTGAATCCATAAGCCAAAGATACCAACTCGGAAAGCGGAATACCTTTTTCTTGTATCTTTGAAATGACGCTTTTACTTTCATTCTGACCATACAATTGAAAATTGAATAAATAGGCTTGCTCAATTTCACGCTGATAAAACTGGCGTTCAAATTGGATATTTCCGCTTTCATCAAGTTTTTCAATTGCTATCGGATTTTCTGAATGATTGCTGTTTGAGTCTTTCTGGATTGCAAAAATACAAGTTTCAACCGTTGCGTCTTCAAAAACCTTTTTTGGCAATTGTGCAAGTTTGATAACCTTTGAATTTTGGATAAGGAACTCTCGGATTTTGGTAAAACTTTCAAGTGAAGTCCATGTATGCGGAACAATAAAAGAAAATATACCGCCGTTTCTTGTAATTGTAGTGTACCACGTTCCATAAAACAAGAATACATATCTGATTTTGCTACAAAAGTTGAGTAGGTTTTCCAAAGTGCTTGCTTTTATGTTGTCGGGGATGTTGTGAGGTCGAACATAAGGCGGATTTCCAAGTACAACATCAAAACCGCCTTTAGCAAAAACTTCTTTGAAGCCGTTGCGCCAGTTAAACGGGTTAACCTTTGCCTGCTCTTCTTCGTCGGGCAATAATTGACCTTCATAATAATCGTAGCCAATTAAAGAATTGCCGCACTTGATATTATTTCCCAAGTCGGGCAAAACTCGCTCCATGCCCAAACCTAATTGACCGCTGGCATTTTCCAACACTTTGAGCAAAAGAGAAAGTTTGGTCACTTCTACCGCTTGCGCGTCAATATCCACACCATGAATATTGTTGAGCAAAATTTCTTTCTTCTTTGCGGTGGTCAATCTGTAACCATCCCCAACTTTTACAATGGCTTTGTTTTTCTCTGCTTTTTCAGGCTCATTTTCTGAATACCAGTTCAAATGCCAATCCAATAAAACCTGATATGCGCCAATTAGGAAAGTACCAGAACCGCAAGCAGGGTCAACAATTTTGAGTGAAACAACATCTTTCGGGCTTTTGTTTTCTACCTGTTTTCCAACAGTATTTTTTACGATGTACTCTACGATATAAGTAGGCGTATAAAACACTCCGCCCGCCTTGCGGACTTCAGGCTTTTCTTCAACTTTGGCTTGATGTCCCGCTGTCAGGCGAATCACTTTACCTAGAAAACGCTCGTAAACCTGCCCTAAAATATCGGAAGGAATATAAAGGAAAGCATACGGGCTTTTTGGATAATACAAGTTTGAAATGATGTCTTTCAAAACCTTATCATCAATATCCAAGAGAAAGAGTCAAATTATCGTGGCGGCTGACGATTTCTTTTTCCTGCTTGAAATGGAATAAGCCAGAGTTATATTTTGTATCTGCCCGTTTGAATAACTCGCATAATTCTTCATACGAGTTTTCATTATTGGCAATTTCCAATAACTGATTTTCTGGCTCGATTCCACGTTCTTCACAGATTCGCAAAAATACAATGCGGTCAATCGTCATTTGCACGGAATAATTCAAGCCTGCAATATCAATATCATCATTTCGCAAGGCGATATTTTTAGCAAGCAATTCCCGCCAGCGTTCAATTTCCTGTAAAAATGCGTCGTCAACGTCCGCTGTACCTTTTTTGCCTTTCATGCTTTCGGCATATTTGGCAAACGAACCTTTGCGCACCGCTTCGGGCGAAAAGATTTCTACAATCTCATTCCATCTTGAAACAAAATCTTTGTAATGAATGAGCATGATTCGCCCCATTGAAGCCTTGTCATTTATGTTTGGCTTCGTGCGGCAATCGTAAACAGCGAAATGCTCAAAGTCGGTCAAAATATTAATTGGAAGTTTTGCGCTCCAACCATAACGGCGGATTTGGAAAGCCGCTTCTTGGCTGGTTTCAACTTTTACCGATGGCTTTTTTGCTTCAACCAGAAAATCGAATTTTTCCCCACGCCCAACACGAAAAGCATAATCCGCTTTCTTCTGCTGACCTGCAACATCTACCGAAAACTCGTGGGTTACTTCTTTCCCCAATTCATCATAGCCTTTTTCATTTGCAACATCCCAACCCAACGCAGTAAAAAACTTCTCCAAAAATTCACGGCGTAATTCGGTTTCGTTTTTGCTGGAACGATACGAATCTAAATTCTGCTCGAAAGTCTCAACCAATTTATGAATAATTGCGGGGGCAGTAGTTTGTGATGTCATTCCCTGATTTTACCTGATAGAAAAAAATGAGATAGTTTTGCACGAGGGGTCTAACGGTTTGCGTTACCTGCGCTGGGGCGGGGACGGCGAAGCCGTCCAGCCAGAAAAATGATAAGGCGTAGAAAAATGCTTGAGATTGCCGCAGAATCCCCAGCGTCAGGTGCACGCTTTGTTAGCCCGCCGATTTTTGGAAATTACACAAATTCTGCAATTGCTACTTCCCGCTTTTCCGCAAAACTTTTCCGATGAAGTTTAATTCGCTCAATTTCATGTAAGGTATCCGCAGTAAAGTAACTTTCGCCACAATTAGAGCAAGTCACCATTGGGATATTTTCAATAATTAGTAAATTTTCACCTTTGCCATAGTTACGAGTAACTTGGCGAATACGAGCGCCTTCTTTGCCACAAATATCGCAAATCATAGTTTTCACCTTTACTTTTTATAAACGATAGGTCGTTATGAAAACCAATTTTCCAGTAGGGCTAATTTTGACGACAGCCACGATTTTGCCGTTGGTAACAGACTGACCTTCAACCAAATATTTCGATTCACCAGTTTCTTTATCTTTTTGCCGTTCAACAATCTCGCCTGTGAGAACACACCGTTCAAGGTCAAAAATACTTAACTCATCGTCGTTCATTTCTTCTTCGGCGTGAGCGGTCATGATGTATTGTCGAAGCCGAATCTTGTCACGGATTTCTGTCAAAATACGTTCAAACACAGTATTCTCCAAAAACAAAGTAGCGTAGTAAATGAAATGATGTAACTTTAGAAAAGTATACCAGATGGGATTGACACAGGCGGGCTAACGGTTTGCGTTACTGGCGGGTGGTGAGGAAACTGCAAGAGATGTAGAAAAAAACCGAAGCCAGAAAAATGCCAGTAAGTGACTGCGGAACCACCCGTCCAGTGCACGTATTGTTAGACCAGATGGTTGGCAGAAAAAACAAACAGACGAGAAAATGTAATTGGGGCGGAGGCACTAAACCCAGCAGGCAAGACAACGCCGCCTAAAGACCTGCCGATATTATGACACGATTGCGAGCAAGACGCCACAACCAAAAAGACCAATGCCAAAGAAATCAACTTGACGATTAGGGTCTGCCAATGAGCAAGAAATGCCATCAGGCAGACCAACTGATTACGAAGAAAAAGCTAACAGACTGAAAAATGCAAGGAGCAAGACACGGCAGACAAAACGATTGCAGGGCAAACCCGATTGCGAGCAAGGACAAAGAACGCACATTTAACAAGTGACACTGTATTCAAAAGAAAAGAAAAACATGTGGTCTAACGGTTTGCGTTACTGGCGGGTGGTGAGGAAACTGCAAGAGATGTAGAAAAAAATCGAAGCCAGAAAAATGCCAGTAAGTCGCTGCAGAACCACCCGTCCAGTGCACGTATTGTTAGACCACATGGCTGGCAGAAAAAACAAACAGACGAGAAAAATGTAATTGGTGTGGAGGCTCTAAACCCTGCTGGCAAGACAACGCCGCGAAAAAACCTGCCAATATTATGACACGAATGTGAGCAAGACGCCACAACCAAAAAGACCAATGCCAAAGAAATCAACTTGGCGATTAGGTCTGCCAATGAGCAAGAAATGCCATCAGGCAGACCAACTGATTACGAAGAAAAAGCTAACAGACTGAAAAATGCAAGGAGCAAGACACGGCAGAAAAAACGATGGCAGGGAAAACCCGATTGCGAGCAAAGACAAATAACCGATATTTTAACAAGAACGTTGTTTTCAAAAGAAAAGAAAAACATGTGGTCTAACGGTTTGCGTTACCTGCGCTGGGGCGGGGACGGCGAAGCCGTCCGACTGGAAAAAATGAAAAGGCGTAGAAAACTGCTTGAGATTTGCGCAGAATCCCCAGCGTCAGGTGCACGCTTTGTTAGCTGGCGTTTTGACCTCACAGAACCTCAGCTGTTTGAAGAAGTGCTAGACGATGACTCTGGCATAAATTGAAAAGCGCAAATCTGTCTTCAGAAATATCAACCATTAACTTCTCGCTTTCACTTATAGCCAAATCATATTCGTTCTTTGAAATTTCAGCAACAGCAAATGCGTCTTTCAATTCTTCAAAATCAAGCAATTCTATTTCGCCAGTTGGAAAAACGACAATATCTAGAAAAAGGTCGTCTAGCCAGGGAATATTATTTTCAGTTATTCCATGCTGTGAACAAATATCAATATACCATTGGACGATTTGACCTTGTTCATTGAATTGAGCAGTCATGGCGTAATATTTATCTTTTGGAAAGAGTTGTAACCACGAATAATTGTTATCGACTATACAAACTTTCTTTTTGCTTGATTTTGCCCAAAGCGGCTCACGGACTTTATCTAAACAAAGCAAAGTTGCGTAACCTGTAAATTCTTTTGATTCAAAGTAGGAACAATAAAAACGCTTTTGTAAAATTCTTTTCCAATCAGGACGATTTGCGAGAAGTCGCTTCACGAGCCATGTTTCCCTAATTTATTGTTTTGCACGAAGCCAGCTAACGGTTTGCGTTACCTGCGCTGGGGCGGGGACGGCGAAGCCGTCCGACCAGAAAAAAGCTAAGGCGTAGAAAACTGCTTGAGATTGCCGCAGAATCCCTAGCGTCAGGTGCACGCTTTGTTGGGCAGGCGGGTTTATAAAGACTCGATAAATTTATTCACACCTAACAAAGATTCACCAGATGGTAAACCATGTCCAATATCTTGCATATGGACAATATTACAATTTTGAATACGTTCCGCCATATATTTCCATATCTTTCATCATTCAAGGCTGCCAAGTTTAGGATTGCCTTGAATTAGCAAAACCTGACAAGCAATTTGCCTGAGTAGAGCGTCAGTATCGTAACCTTCTATATGACGGTCTTCTAAAATCGTCAAAACTACACCGGGGTCAACATGAGATAAAGTTACGGCTCTATTTTCCTTCTTTGCTCATCCATTTTGGGATACTGTTCAGCCATGCAGCCGTCTATTTCTTTAGCCGAATGGAATGAATTGATAACGTGATGCAACTCCGTGAAAGGCTCATACCAGATAGTATCTTTCATGGTCATGTTGTGATAATAAAACGGAATATCACCTAAAACAAGTGCCTTGACATAGTTGGGTGCTAGGATGTCACGGCTATTGCAATTTGAGCACCTAACGAATGACCATAAAGTATGCACGGCTGTCCAATATGCTTTTCAAGGAAATACTTTATATCTTCTGCATAATCGAATAGGCGATATTTTTCTGATACCCAACTTGACCCGCCATGTCCACGTAAATCAAGGACAAATACTTTGAATTTCTCAGCAAATATGGAGATTAATGGCGAGAAAGATTGCCATTCAGAAGCAGTACCATGAAGCAACACAAGAGGCTGTCCAGAAGTAGATGCTTGGATGAAATTTATCTCTACACCATTGGCATTGAATTTTTGTTCTTGAAACATGACTCTCTCTAGCCTGCCCAACTAGTGTTTATACGTCATGTCGTATAAACACCCAAAATGGGGTGTTATACGGCAGTTTTGCTGTATAATATCTTATATATTACATAACTTCATTATACAGTTACCACCAGAAAGGGGCAAGACACATGGAACAAACCTCAAAACCAAAAAAACTTCTCGACCAATACAGAGACAGCATTCGCCTCAAGCAATATTCCTTTCGCACCGAAAAAACTTATATTACCTGGGTTCGCGAATATATCCTCTTTCACAGCAAGCGCCACCCCCGCGAAATGGGCGTTATAGAGATCAACCAATTCATCACCCATCTTGTCGTTGACCGCAAAGCCTCAGCCTCCACCCAAAATCAGGCCATCAGCGCCATCCTTTTCCTATACAACAATACCTTGCACATTGAACTCGATAAATCCTCCCTCAACTTTATCAGACCCAAAAGAGGAAAGCGCGTTCCCAATGTACTTTCCGTCTCAGAAGTCCGGACCATCATCACACACATGACCGGTGTCCACAAACTTATGACTCAGATCATGTATGGCAGCGGACTTCGCCTCATGGAATGTTTACGCTTACGCGTCAAGGATTTTGACTTTGAAAACCATCGCATCATTGTCTACGACGGAAAAGGGGGTGACGACCGTATCACCATGCTCCCCGACAGCATCCTCGCCCCGCTTCGAGAACATCTAGCCCGAACAAAAGCCATACACCAAAAAGACCTCGCCAATGGGCATGGTTCCGTCCACATGCCCTTCGCCCTCGACAAAAAATACCCCACCGCCCATAAAGAATGGATCTGGCAATATGCCTTCCCCCACCACCTTAAACCCAGACCCCAACACCGGAATTGTGCATCGTCATCATATTCATGAAAGCGCCCTGCAAAGAGCCATTAGAGAAGCTACCAAACTCGCCCAAATAGACAAGCGCGTCACCCCGCACACTTTCAGACACTCCTTCGCTACCCATCTGCTGAAAAATAACTACGACATCCGCACTGTCCAGGAATTACTCGGCCACAAAGATGTAAAAACAACCATGATCTACACCCACGTCTTGGAGCGTGGCGGACTCTCCGTCAAATCTCCCCTCGACCCTTAAGTTATCAGCGTTCATCTGCGTCCAGAATTAAATTCGGGATGTATTATGGTGTTAACACGGCGAAACTAAAAATAGACTACTCGAAACTATTCCTTGAATTCCCGCGATACTTTTTTGTCTCGCCCCGCTTTTTTTTCTCTTTCAATCGTTCCTCTTTCGAGGCTTTGGTTGGTTTTGTTTTGTGACGCAGTTTCGGCTTTTCGCTGGCGTTGCTTACCAATTCATTTAATCGTCGAATGGCATCTTCGCGGTTCTTTTCCTGCGTGCGGAATTTACTGGCCTCGATGATCAGAACACCCGCATCTGTCATGCGTTTGCCGGCCAGTTTGAGCAGACGTATTTTCACATCTGCCGTCAGAGCAGGCGAGTTGGTCACATCAAAGCGCAGCTGCACAGCCGTAGCGACTTTATTTACATTCTGCCCGCCCGGCCCGCCAGCGCGGATATAGTCCAGTTGAATTTCTTGTTCAAGAGATTTCATAGAACAGATTATAAAGGGAAGAGAGTGAAAAAAGCGAAAAGCAAGTTAACCCAAAGCCGCGAAATTGCAGGGACTAAACTCTCTCCCTCACAACCTCACGGCTTCAAATAACTGATAACTGATCACTACTCACTGATCACTACCCACTTTTTACTTATTACTTCTCACTCATTACTCATCACTCATCACTTCTCCCTCACGACCCTCGGCAAAAAGAACCATAACACCGCCAGAATTCCACCGCCGACTAAAAACGGAACAGGCCCACCGAAAAGCTGGAACAGCGTCCCATAGAATAGTGGCGCGATGGCATTTGCCAGACTATAAACCGAAGTGGATACGCCCAGCATTCCGCCCACTTCACTTTTGTCAGAAGCCTTCGTGATCAAACTATTAATTGCCGGATGTAACACGCCGCCGCCCAACGCCGCCGGAAAACTGGCGATCAGTAACCAGATGATTCCCGTCCAGCCGCGTGCAGATGCATCGGGTAGCTGAATGTCTATTGTTTGCGTGGCAACTCTCAGTTCGCCCTGACCCGCCAAACTGTCGAGCACTTTTACCTTGTCATACCAGGGCACAGGCACGGCAGGCGTGAGTCCGGTTGCAATTAATCCAATGGCTAAAGTAGAGACACCCAACAGCACCAGCCAGCGGTCTCCTTTTTGTTTTGACCATCTTCCGATCAGCCCGCCCTGCACAACGATGATGAACAACCCCGCCAGAACGAACAAGCCTGATGTATCGCGCGCGTCCATACCCAGACGGGTGAGCGTGAAGAGTGAAAAAAGCTGCTCATACCCGCCGAATGCAATTTGGTAAAAGAACATGATGATTAACAAAAAGCCGATGGCGGGGCGTCCGAGGGCTTGCCGAATTGCGCCAAAAGAAAAAGGCCGTTTGCGTGCAGCTGCGGGGTCTACACCTTCCACCAGTGTTTCGCGGAACCAGAAGGTGGTTAACATGATGGACGTGAATGAGAAGAAGGCAGCGGTAAATGCAACCATTTGATAATTTTGTCCGGTGGCGGCCAGCACGATAAACGCGATGATCGGACCCAGCACAAAACCCACGCCGAAAGCTGCGCCAACGAGGCCAAGTCCTTGCGTGCGAGTCTTTTCATTTGTGCTATCGGTGATGGCAGCTTGCGCGGTTGCAATATTTGCGCCGGAAAGCCCATCAATGATGCGCGAGAGAAATAAGAGCCAGATGGAATCTGCAAAGCCGAGCAAAATAAAACCTGCGAGCGTTCCGATCTGACTGATCACCAAAACCGGTTTACGCCCGAAGCGATCTGAAAGACGACCCAAAATAGGCGCGCCTAAAAATTGCATCATTGGATATGTAGCCTGCAAAATACCGATCACCAATGGCGATGAACCAAAACGCGCCGCATACAAAGGCAATAGCGGAATAATGATGGAAAGTCCCATCAAATCAACCAGCACGATGACCAATACAGGCAGAATACGTTTGAAATCCAGTTTTTCGGTGTTTGGGGTTTCTATTGTCATTTTTTCTCTTATGATAAAAATCCTCCCCCAAATTCATCCTGAGCAAAGCCGAAAGATGAATTTGGGGGAGAACATGTTGATGCTGAGTTGGCGTTAGAACATTAACGCGTTGACTTTATCGATCATCGAACGATCAGGGCGCAAGTCTGCTTCGGTTAAACGGTTAAGCGGCGTATCTACAAGATCATATCGTGAGATCAGATTTGGTTTGGTCGTATCCAAATAAAGCAGACCGGTCAAAAGCCAATTATTACGCTGCGATTCTTCCATCACACGCAAAGCTTCGATAACGACTGGAAGTGTCATAACCTTTTTCAAGATTTTTCAAGATCACGATCGAGCCGTCGTGCATGGCAACTTCGCGCACTTCGCCCGCTTCCATTTCACGTTCAAGCATGATCTCATTGCGCGGCGCGATATAGGAAATCTCCTGCAAGGGTTCTTCATGATCCTTGCCCCACGCGTATGAGTGATAGGCATTTTCCTGATTGTTGAAGGTCACACACGGACTGATAATATCCAACACCGCAATCCCATTATGCGCCAGCGCCGCTTTAAGCAATTCCTTTACCTGCTTGGGATTGCCCGCAAAGGAACGCGCCACAAAGGTCGCATTTGAAACAAGCGCTTCCATACAAATGTCAACTGGCATGTATGGGTTTTCACCCTGCTTCTTCAGGCTTAATCCTTTTCAGCCGTCGCAGAAAACTGGCCTTTTGTCAGCCCGTATACGCCATTGTTTTCAATAATATAGACCATGTTTACATTGCGGCGCATCACATGTTTGAACTGACCCATGCCAATGCTGGCCGAGTCACCATCGCCTGAAACGCCAATGCCTTTAAGATGATAGTCGCCAAAGAGCGCGCCCGTCGCAATCGACGGCATACGCCCGTGCAGACTGTTAAAGCCAAAGGAACGGTTTAGAAAATAAGTCGGCGATTTGGAAGAACAGCCAATACCGCTGAATTTCACCACGTTCTCCGGCACAACATTCATTTCATACATCGCGGTAATGATCTGGTTCGAGATCGAATTATGTCCGCAGCCCTGGCAAAGTGTGCTGGGATTTCCGCGATAATCATTTTTTGAAAGACCGGCAAGGTTTGCATTCGCAGGTGTGCCAGCCATGGGGAGTGCTTCTGTCATTTTGTTAACTCCTTTTGATTAACGTACCGATAACTACTTCCGCTTCGATTTTGCGGATGACTTCGACTTGACAACCGCCTTCTTTACAGGCTTCTTCGCATCTTTCTTAAGCTTTGAAGCTGGCGCTGCTTTCTTTGTCACTTTCTTCGCTGTTGCCTTTTTCTTCGAAGCAACGGCCTTCTGCTTTCCGTCCGCCTTTACATACTTCGCAAGAATTCCCTCACGTACCCATTTCGCAGAAGCCGGCATTCCATCACCAAAAGCAACAGATCTAAGATTCACCGCGTATTGCGCATACTCAGTCAGCAGGATTTGATGCATCTGACCATCGCGATTCATTTCCACTACGAAGATCTGATCGTACTTCGCCAGAAAAGCATCCACTTCTTTTGTGAAAGGCACAGAGCGAATACGCATGAAGTCAGTTTTGAGTCCATGCTCAGCATCAAGTTGATACTGCGCTTCAAGCACTGCTGCTTCAGTGGAGCCATAGGCAATGATACCGACCGTCGCACCCTTCATGCTGTGCATCATTGGAGCGGGAACGTATTTCTTGGCGGTTTCATTTTTTCTCTTTAATCGATCCATGTTATCCAGATACACACTTGCTTCCTCAGTGTATTTGGCATATTCATCGTGACCTGTGCCGCGCGTGAAATATGAACTTAGCGGATGCTTATTCCCGGGGAAGGTGCGATACCCGATCCCGTCACCATCTTTATCAAGGTAACGTCCCCAGCTTCCTTTCAGGTCTTCAATATCTTTTTCAAGCAGCACTTTGCCGCGATCCATTGGCACATTTGGATATTCAAAAGGCTTGCTGATCCACTGATTCATACCCATATCCAGATCGCTGAGTACAAACACAGGGGTTTGAATTCGTTCGGCAATATCAAAAGACTTCCAGCCAAATTCAAAGCATTCAAAAACATCGCCCGGCAGAAGAATGACCGAGTGCGAATCGCCGTGTCCGATGAAATGCGTAAAGGTCAGATCGCCTTGAGATGTGCGGGTCGGCAAACCTGTGCTCGGACCAATTCGCTGCACATCCCAGATCACCACGGGCACTTCGGCATAATATGCCAGACCCGCAAACTCAGTCATCAAGGAAAGCCCCGGACCCGAAGTGGAGGTCATCGCGCGCAAACCAGCCCAGCCAGCGCCAATTGACATGCCCAAAGCCGCCAATTCATCTTCCGCCTGGATCACAGCGTATGTATGCTTCCCATCTTCACGTTTGCGAAGCTGCGGTAGATAATCATTCAAAGACTCTGCAACAGAAGTTGCAGGAGTAATTGGATACCATCCCACAAATTGCACACCGCCGAAAATGGAACCAAGCGCCGCGGCCGTATTTCCGTCCGCCATGATCAAGCCATCGGTCTTGTTCATCGGCTCAAGATAGAACGGGTCTTTCTTTTCGAGATTGGCCTTTGCCCATTCAGCGCCGGCTTTCAGCGCATTGAAGTTCATATCAATTGGCTTTTGCTTGCCCTTGAAATGAAAGGTCAACGCGGCCAGTATCTTTTCCATATCCATGTTGATCATTTGAGCAAGCACGCCCACGTAAACCATATTGCCGACCAGATCACGAAAATCTGTAGGCACATTCGGGTCGTTCTTCACAATGGTCTTGATCGGCATCGGATAAATGGCGATGTCTGTACGGGTGATGGGCTGCCTGATATCGTCCGAGTAGAAAAATGCTCCGCCCGGAACAACAGATGCCAGGTCACGCGCGAACGAATCGGGGTTCATCGTAATAACGATATCGCGTTGTTCGTGGTGGGCGATGAAACCATTCTTATTCGCTCGGATGGTGTACCAGGTTGGCAAACCCTGAATGTTGGAAGGAAAGAGATTCTTACCTGAAACGGGGATGCCCATCTTGAACACGGAGCGCAGGATGGTGTTGTTGGCGGTTGAACTGCCTGAGCCGTTCTTTGTGCCAACGGTGATCGAAAAATCATTCACTATTTTGTTCATGGAACTCCTTGTAGATTATGGAGTCTATCGGAAAAAATAACGCCGATGGATTGTGGAGCACTTCTCCACGACTCCAAAAATTATGGACGATGATATAAAAGATCGGTATGTTTGACCAACGCTTCATACCCGACCTGAAACTGGTTGCTGCAAATGGAATCAACCATCTGCTGATGATATTCCCACACTTCCTGCAAGTACTCATACCCGCCGGCAAACACATTCAAACCCACGGCTTCGTAGGCTTCCCAGTAGGCTTCAAATACACCAGTGACAAATGGATTGTCAAGCCGGCTGAAAATATGCAGATGTAACTTGCGATGTTCTTCGTGTGGCACTTGCACCGGCGTACCGCGAATTTTTTCCAGAGCGCGGGCAAGAATCGACTGTAACTCTTGCTTATCTTCATCTGTCAGCAAGGCAACAGCCTCATACCAATATGCGGCTTCAAGGTGATTTCGCATTTCTGCGAACTTACGGAAATAATCATTGTTCAATGCCAGCGCGTATCCCAGGCTTTGACGAATGGCGGGCGTGAATGAATATGTCAATCTTCGTGTGCCGGTGCGGGGACGTACTTCCACCATGCCCAGCGCACGCGCAACTTCGAGCTGTTCACGCAAAGAAGCAAGGCTCACGCCAAGTTCACGCCCTAGTTCACTTAAAGAGGGAAGTCCGCTATCGGCCTCAGCGTGAGAAGCAAGATAACGAAAAAACTCAGAAATGTCAGGGGAAACGCGCTCGCGAAGCATAAGTATGATTAATCCGATTAATAGAGTATACGAGTTTGAAACCGAATCGTCAAGGGACGAAGGTTACAAATATGTAATGATGAATGAATAAAAAAACATGCTGCATTCCGAATTTAATTTGGGATGCTGACGAGCGTGGAACAGGACAAAAAACCGCGTTTTCAGCGTTTCGCTTTGCGTGCGTCCCATTTGCTCTTAAAACAAACTCACCCGCGAAACCTTAATTTCGGGGGTGAGTCATGTTTTCTATTATGAAACGATTAGTTATTAAGTGCGCCCGCGTTAACCCAATCAATGATGATTTGAATGTCACTGTCTGAGAGTCTGTCTTCGCGTTTGGGCATTTCACCCTCAATGATCTGCTGGACAAACAAACTGTCGTTGGCATTTCCGGCTTCAAGCACTGATCCATTGAATGACCCGGCCATCAGACCATCATACGTTTTTAAATCCAGGCCTTCCTTGGTTTTTTCACCACCATGACATTTTATACAACTTGCTTCAAAAATAGGCATGACATCATTTGCAAAACTCACTTCACTTGCAGACGCAGCAACCGGAGCTTCAGTGGGCGGGGGAACAGCAGCGCTGTCTGTTGGGAGTGGCTGCGCTGTTTCCGTTGCGGCTGGCAGCTGTGTGGGCTGAATTGCTGTTTCGGTTGCAGCAGCAGGCTCAAGCGGAGTCTGAGCCGCTTGTTGCCCGCATGCAGAAAGGGCGGTAACGATCAGAATGGTCAGGATGAGTGGAAGTTTTCTTTTCATTTTTTGTGCATTCCTTTTGAACTATGATTTAACTTGGGCAAAATTTACTATATTTGTTCTGAGAAATGATGTGAAAATTATGTGTTTTCTTACGTTTGCCATGTTTTGTGAAAAATATAGAAAGTATATGCAAGGTAAGGTATAATCGCCGTGTCGCGCATTAAGCGAAAATTCATTTCAAGGCTGAGTATGGCAGGCGCATTTTCACTCCCCAACGAATACTGGTTATCTCTTCAGATCACCCCGCAAGATGTTGAAAATTTACACACTTTTCTGTTTGAGCGTGAGACGCCGTTAACCGCGCGCGATCTCTCTCTTGAGTTTATAGAGTCGCGCATTAAAGCAGAACGTGCCATCGCCGAAAGCAAGCAAAAGGCCGGCGGTAAAAATTTTCTTCCGAAAGACAAATATCAGATCGGCGACGACCTCATTTTCCCGGCACTTGCCTGGAAGCGGGGTGTGGTTACCGCATTACGTGCGGGTGTTAATCCATCTGCTGATGGATTTGATGTGATTACCGTCGCAATGGAAGATCGTTCAGAGCGAATGTTTGCGGCGAATCTTGCCGTGCATTTCCTTAATGATGCTCCAGTTGTGACTCCGGAAAATGACGAGATGAATCCCTTGTCTATTTTGCGTGAGCATGGCGATCTGGTTGAGAAAAAACTCGAGGCTGCATTTAATGCAGATGACGGGCTTGTCAAGATTGCCGGGCGCTGGTTTCCGCGCGCCTTGTTGATCGATATTAATCAGGGCCAATTAAATCTGGCTGAAGCTGTTTTGGATATGACGGGCGGCGAGCCTTTAACCACTGAAGCGTTATTTAAAGATATTGAACTGCCTGTTGGAGTGAACCCCAAGCTGGCAGAATTTTCCTTGAACTATGCCTTGCAGGATGACGAGCGTTTTGATGAGGTAGGTCCGGCGGGTCAGGTGTTGTGGTGTTTGCGCCGCCTTGAGCCGGATTTTGTAAGAGAGGTTCCGCCTTCCCTGCAATACACCAACATTGAACATGATCGCCAAAACCTTAATGATGCGATGTTGAATCTCGAAGAACAACTGGATGATGAACTGACTCCGCAGGGAGGCATTGATTCACAAAAAGAGATCACATCTGTTACGGTGGCTTTGATCTATCCACATTTGCGGGCAGGGACTTTACCCATGTCTGCCCGGGCGCAGAAGTTATTTCCAACTGCCTACGAAACTCCGCGCGTTCGTTTTACATTGGTGGATGGCAAAACCAAACAACGTATTCCCGCCTGGGTCGTTCTTGAGCATGGATATGTCTTCGGCTTGCGCGAATGGTACAAGGCGCATCAGTTAATTCCCGGTTCGCTGGTACAGATCAAACGCGGCGAGAATCCCGGTGAAGTGATCGTGGAAGTGAAGAGTCAGCGCTCTTCAAAAGATTGGGTACGCACTGTCATGGTTGGCAAGGACGGTGGATTTGTATTTGCCATGTTGAAACAGCCGATCACCGCTGAGTTCAATGACCGCATGACCATTCATGTCCCCGATTTCAAATCGTTGGATCCCGTTTGGGAAAAGAAGCGCTCCTTTGAAGAGCTTGTCCTTTTGGTGATGCGCGAATTGACGAAATCAAATCCGCAGGGTCATGTACATGCACAGGAGTTATATGCTGCGGTAAATCTCGTGCGCCGCGTTCCGCCTGCTCCGCTTTTCGCTTTGCTGGAGACCAACCCCGTCTTCAAACATGTTGGCGATCTGCATTTTCGCTTGAATGAGGAGTAGCCATGAGTTTACTGAAACCTTCCATAAAAACACCTTTTCACATTGATTTTGAATGGTGGAAGCAAAACGAACGGGATTGGCATATATTTTTACGCTCCTTGTTATGTGCTGAACATCAGGAAGCCTTCGTAAATATCGAAGAAGATGAAATGATCGATTGGATCGACCCTGAAACCGCCGAAGTAAAGCCCGTGGACGGCATCCAACACGCATTAATGAGTCATTGTGCTCTGCAGCCAGAATTCTCCAGCGACCGCACCGCGGTGGTGGAGGCGGTATTTAGGATCTTTCTCATCAATGGGAATATTCCCATGTCAGCAGAAGACATCGCGAAAAGACTTAATCGATCTGCAGATACCATCTTAAAGACGATCTCCGGTCCGCGTGTATATCGTGGCTTGAGGCCATATCAATCGAATGTTCCAGTTGTAGAAGAAACAACTGAATAAACATTATCGGAAATTAACCACGGGGGGGGGTTGGGGGGGGGGGGAAGAAAAAAAGAATTTTCCGTGCGTCCAAAAATGTCTCTGGTTTATAGCCGCTAATGTCTAATAATTAAAATTGCCCCCGTAGCTCAATGGACAGAGCACCTGCCTTCTAAGCAGTAGGTTGAAAGTTCGAATCTTTCCGAGGGCACTGATAAAAAAAACACAATTATTTTAGGAGTGGTTTCATGGCAGTCAAGAAACGTCCAGGATTAATAAAGTTTTCTGGAATAGAGCGAACCGTAATTGGGGATGATATTGTAGTAGGGCAAAAAGCCCCCGATTTCACCATTCAGAAAAACGACTGGTCAACCAGCAAGGCTTTCAAGGAAACAAAACGCAAGGTTCGTATTATTGCATCAGTTCCTTCTCTTGATACACCAGTATGTGACCGTGAGACCCGCCGCTTCAATGAAGAAGCCGCCAAACTCGGAAAAGATATTGTGGTCATGGTTGTCAGCATGGATTTACCAGTGGCGCAAAAACGCTGGTGCGGCGCGGCGGGTGTCGACCAGGTAATGACTGTGTCAGATGTTATCAAAGCTGATTTCGGCAAAAAATACGGCACACTTATGGAAGAAGTCCGCCTTTTGCGCCGCGCAGTATTCGTAGTGGATAAGAAGCGCATTGTGAAATATGTGGCTTATATGCCAACTAATGGCGATGAGCCAAATTACGAAGAAGTGTTAGCCGCCGCCAAAGAAGCTTTAGGAAAATAACCAGCACAAAGTTCATGTGGATGCGTATGTAAGGAGTTGGGAATATGCCCGCTGTCATTCGTAAAACCGGGACGGCTCTTTTACAAAATCGTCGCGAAACCCTTCATGCTGTGGGTTGGCATCTGCGCTCAACGATTTGGAGTCCGCCGACCGATGGATACGAAACAGACGAAGCATACATCGTCCGTGTGGAGATTGCAGGCATGCGCGATGAAGATTTTGTAGTGGCGGTTGAGAACCACACGTTACACATTTCCGGGAATCGTCCTGATTTTTAGAACCCGTGCATATCATCAAATGGAAATAAGGTTTGGGAAATTTGCAACCGCCATCTCCCTGCCTGAACCGGTAAACGTGGAGCTATCCCACGCTGAATATAAAGATGGATTCTTAACTGTTGTCCTCCCAAAAACCAAATCAAATTAAGGTCGAATAACAATATGCCCGCTGAACGGTGGCAATCCGGTATTCACGAATTTTTTCAATCCATCGGCGAAACAGATGATGAACTTATAAAAACGTTCATGATGTCTGCTCTTTCACGTATTCAGAAGAAGGAGGACGCATCATCCGCACCGGAAACTGGTGATAAAAACGAAGAGCAAATCTTCCCTGACATACTTCCGATCCTGCCGTTGCGCGGAGTGGTTGTATATCCGAATACCGCTGTCCCGTTGACGGTGGGACAGGCGCGCTCGATCAAATTAGTGGATGACGTTGTCGGCGGAGATAAACTCGTTGGCCTTGTGGCTGCGCTTGATCCTGAAAAGGAAACGCCCGGGCCGGGTGAGTTGTATCAAGTGGGCACAATCGCCACCGTGCATCGTTTACTGCGTGCGCCGGATGGCACAGTCCGCTTGTTGGTGCAGGGGATTAAGCGCTTCAGGCTCGGCGAATTTGTTGCAGAAGAGCCATATCTCAAAGCTCATATTCATCTGGCTCCTGAAAGTGATGAAGAAAATATTGAAACCAGTGCGCTTGCCCGTAATGCGCGCGACCAATTCCAGGAGATCACGCAGATGATCCCGTCTTTTCCAGATGAATTGGTGGGTTCAATTACTTCGCTTGAAGACCCGCTTCAAACAGCGTATACCATTGCAAATTTTCAACGCATCGCATTGAAGGACGCTCAGGAGATTCTTGAGCTTGATTCTGTTTATGAAAAGCTGAAAAAATTGATCGGGCTGCTCGTCCGTGAATCTGAAGTATTGCATATTGGGCAAAAGATCCAAAACGAAGCGCGCGGCGAGATCGAAAAAGTACAACGTGAATATTTCCTGCGCGAGCAGATGAAGGCCATCCAACGCGAGTTGGGTGATAAGGATGAACAGGCTGTAGAGACCGAAGAGTTTCGCAAAAAGATCGAAGATGCGAAAATGCCCGAAGAAGCGCTGAAGCAGGCAAAAAGGGAGTTGGACCGTTTGTCACGTCTGCCGACCGCAGCGGCTGAGTATGGCGTCATCCGCACCTATCTGGATTGGCTGGTCACGCTTCCGTGGGATAAATCCACAACTGATAATCTTGAGATCAAACACGCGCGTGAGATATTAAACAAGGATCATTTTGGGCTTGAGGATGTGAAGGATCGCATTCTTGAGTTTCTTGCGATTCGTAAACTTCGGCTTGACCGAAAAGATGACGAGAAAGAACCTTCGGAAGATATGATTCGCCGTGAGCGCGAAGGAGTGATCCTGTGATCGCGCGCGCCATGGAACGCAAATTTATCCGCGCTTCCTTGGGCGGCGTGCGTGACGAAGCCGAAATCCGTGGGCATCGCCGCACGTATATTGGCGCGATGCCCGGGCGTATTTTGCAATCCCTGCGCCGTGTCGATTCAAAGAACCCTGTCTTCATGCTTGATGAAGTGGACAAACTCACTTTTGATTTTCATGGAGATCCGGCTTCAGCTTTACTTGAAGTGTTGGACCCCGAACAGAACAGCGAGTTTCGAGATAACTACCTTGAAGTCGCTTATGATCTTTCGCAGGTGTTTTTTATAACCACCGCCAATACTCTTGAGACCATTCCAGGCGCATTGCGTGATCGTATGGAAATTATTTTCCTCTCTGGTTATACAGAGAATGAGAAGATGGCAATTGCACGCGGTTATCTTATTCCACGCCAGACCCGCGAGAACAGCCTGCGCGAGGGGAGAGATTTCCATTAATGATGATGCATTAAAGATGCTCATCCGCCAATATACGCGTGAAGCGGGAGTGCGTAACCTGGAGCGCAAGATTGGTGCTTTGTGCCGCAAGGTGGGCACAAAGATCGCAGAAGGAAGCGTTGAGAAATTCGAGATCACGCCTGAGCTTGTTGAAGAATATCTCGATCATCCCATTTTCTTTGGCACGGAAGAACTCAACAAACGGACGTCCATTCCAGGTGTGGTTCCCGGTCTCGCATGGACTTCCTTTGGCGGCGATATTCTTTTCATCGAAGCCACTGCCATGCCCGGCGGACGTGGTTTTCAAGTCACCGGCTCCATCGGCAATGTGATGCAAGAGTCTGCCCGCGCAGCTTTGTCTTATGTCCGCTCGCGTGCGGCTTCTTTGAATATTCCGAGTGAGTTTTTGAAAAATTTGATATCCACATGCACATCCCATCTGGCGCACAACCAAAGGATGGCCCTTCGGCAGGTGTGACCATGGCCACTTCTCTGGTGTCGTTGATCTCAGGGCGCAAGGTCAAGCCGCAAATTGGCATGACCGGCGAAATCACTTTACGAGGTCAGGTTTTAGCGATTGGCGGCGTCAAGGAAAAAGTGCTTGCAGCTCATCGTAATGGTCTAACCACCGTGATCCTGCCCAAACGAAATGAACAGGATATTGACGATGTGCCCGACGAGATCAGGCAATCCATGAAATTCATTTTTGCTGAATCTGTGGAAGATGTGATCGAAGCCGCTCTCGAAAAAGCAAAGCCGGTTAAAAAACAAGCCAGCAAGCCGCTTAAGAAAAAATCCAAATTAAAGAAAGTAAAAAATAATGGCAAAAGCAAAAGTACTGCTCGCTGAAGATGATATAACCATGGTCTCACTCTTGAAAACCCTGCTGAAAATGGAAGGGTTTGAAGTTGTTGCATTACAGGCTGATGCAGATGTTCCTGCCGCTGTAATCACTGAAAACCCCGATGTGCTTTTGCTGGATGTACATTTATCGCATCAGAGCGGCATCGATATTGTAGACGCACTGAGAGGTTCTCCGGTCACATCCAGTGTGCGCGTTGTGATGTCTTCAGGCGCGAATGTCAGGGAAGAATGTATGCGGCATGGCGCGGATGGATTTTTACTAAAACCATACATGCCCGATGATCTTATCTCAATATTAAAGCAGACCATGCGAAGCGCCTGATGTCTGCTCGTATACGCATACGAGAGTTTTGTTTTCCAGACGATCATGAGGCTGCGCTGAAATTATGGGGCTCCATGGAAATTGGAGTTCAAGTGGGCCGTTCGGACACACTTGAAGAGATACAAAAAAAATTACAGCGTGACCCCGATCTGTTTTTGGTTGCAGAAGAAAACGAAAATATTGTAGGCACGATCATTGGGGGATATGATGGCCGCCGTGGCATGATCTATCATCTTGCGGTTCAGGCCGGCGCTCGTCAGCGGGGTATTGGCGCCGCGCTTCTTCAGGAAGTAGAAAAACGCTTGCAAGCCCGGGGTTGTAAAAAATGTTATTTACTCGTTCCCGCTGATAATACAGAAGCAATGAAGTTTTATGAACATTATGCTTGGCGTGAAATGACCGAAGATCGAGTTTTCGGAAAAGAATTCCCATGACCATTCGAATTGGAATTTTGACTCTCTCAGACCGTTCCTCGCGCGGCGAACGGGTAGACGCATCCGGACCTGCGCTGGCGCATCTTGTCCTCGCTCAAAACTGGTCGGTCATCGAACAAGCCATTCTAGCGGACGATGAATCCACCATCCGTGCCGCATTGACTGCCTGGGCAGACAGCGGCAGATTTGACGTGATCCTCACCACAGGCGGCACCGGCTTTGCTCTGCGTGATGTAACCCCGGAAGCCACACGCGCCATTATTCAGCGTGATGCTCCCGGTCTGGCTGAAGCCATGCGCGCAGACAGCTTGAAGAAAACCCCTCATGCCATGCTGTCACGTGGAATTGCCGGCATCCGCGGCCGCACACTGATCGTCAATTTGCCCGGCAGCCCAAAAGGTGCAGTCGAAAATTTACAGACCATATTGCCCGTGCTTCCTCACGCGGTGCAACTGCTGAATGATGACCCGAATTCCGAGGCTTCTCACTAACAAGGTTTTCTCAACCTAGCCATGACCTGTAACTCATTGGTATAATCCGCCCGCTTCATAAAAAATAAATCAAACAAATAAGGAAAGTGCAAGCATGATTGATGTAAACGAACTTCGTAAAGGCGTCACATTTGAATTGGACGGTAATCTCTTGAAGGTTTTGGATTACAGCCATAATAAAACAGGCCGCGGCAACGCCAATATTAAAGTCAAAGCCCGCAATTTATTGACCGGCTCAACCATCGAGCGCACATTCAGCTCAGGACAATCTGTTCAGGATGTCAGCCTTGATTTTGCCAATGTCTCCTATTTATATAATGACGGCGACTTGTACTACTTCATGGACAATGTCACATTCGAGCAGCCCGGCATTTATTGACGTGGAACTCCCCACCTCCGTAGATTTGAAAGTTGTTGAAGCAGAAATGGCTATTCGCGGCGATACCGCCACCGGCGTGACGAAGAAAGTCACCACCGAATCCGGCGTGACCGTTCAATGTCCAAACTTTGTAGTGGTCGGCGACACCATTCGGGTAGACACACGCACAGGCGAATACGTCACACGCGTCTAATTTGTTGCACCCCGAGCGGAGCCGATGGACATTTTTTACCGCATTTTATAATTATGCATCGATTGTGTTCTTTAAAGAAATGCTCATCACTTCGCTCTGGTTGTTAAATATTAATAATTATCCAATAACCCTATGAAAACACCTGCCGGGCGCGAATGCCCACACTTCCACGGTGATTACTTTCGTGGACGCAACGTGGAAGAATGTCGTCTGCTGAAAGCCAGCGGCGAAAACTGGACAAAAGATCTGTGTAAAACCTGCCCTGGTACCGGATATTGCGCGCGAATTCCTGCAAACACATGAAATTAAATATAACAGTTGCACGGCCGCTCATTGCGCTGTTTCAGCGCCTGGTGCAGGTGAATGCATTTTGCGAAAAATCAAAACGCAATGTTGCGGAACCGCAGATCGGCTGTGGAGAGTGCCACGACTTGCCCTTCAAATTTGAAATAAAAGAATAACTCTGACTCCGGGGGAGTCTAAACCTTATGACACTAACATTACTGCTTGATCTTGATGACACACTGCTAAATACAAATCTGGAATCTTTCATCCCGGCCTATTTCCAGGCATTGGCAAGAGAACTTGCGCCGCAGATTGCTCCTGAAATTATGTTCCGTGCGTTGATCTCAGGTACGCAGAAGATGAACGAAAGCGAAGATTTTTCACACACCTTGCAGGATGTTTTTGATGCGGAGTTTTTTCCGCAAATAAACACTCCCCACGATTTGCTTGAAACCGCCATAGAAAATTTTTACGATAATATTTTTCCAGGCCTGTCGGGGTTGACCTCTCAAAAACCGGAAGCAAAGCCGTTTGTTGAGTGGGCTTTCTCTCAAGGATATCGCATCGCGATTGCAACTGATCCGCTTTTGCCGCGCAAGGCCACTTATCACAGATTACGCTGGGCGGGCTTTGAGCCTGAACAATTTGAGCTTGTTTCAACTTACGATCATTTTCATTTTTCAAAAACACACCCCGCTTACTATGCCGAAGTCCTCGGGCGCATGGGCTGGCCTGATGGTCCCGTATTGATGGTGGGAAATGACATGGAGCGCGACATCCGCCCGGCACAAATGCTTGGGCTGGCTACCTATCACGTGGATGATGAATCCGCTTCAAAGTCTGGACCGGAAGCGGGGGCACGCGGCAAATTGTCTGATCTGCGTCTGTGGCTTGAGTCCGCCGATCTCTCCGCCCTGATTCCATCCTTCAAATCAAGAGAGTCGGTTCTGGCAGTGTTATCCGCCATCCCCGCCGCGATGAATGGATTAACGTGCCGGATTGATCTCGCGGCCTGGGCGCATAAACCGACACCCGATGATTGGGCTTTGATCGAGGTGATCTGTCACCTGCGCGATACTGAACGTGAGATCAATCAAATGCAGATCAAATTATTCGCAGAACAAAGTGAGCCTTTTATTCCACGCCCTGATACCAGTGTGTGGGCCAGCCAAAGAAATTATTTGCACGAAAATGGACTTTCCGCCTTAAAGGAATTTAATGACGCCAGGCGTGAAACAATGGACTTGCTAAAAGAATGTCACGATTGAAGATTGGGAAAAAAAGCCCGCCATGCCATTTTGGCCCGACAAATTTTCTGGAAGTGGTCAGCTTTATTGCAGAGCATGACCGATTACACATCCAACAGGCTGGAACACCCTAAAAAAAATGTGATTTTATGCGTGTCTTCCAGACGATTGCAGTGTTATTACGAGAGTGAGGGACGGGTTTTATCCTTGTCCCTCATTTGTTTATAAATTAATACTTTAATTTAAGGAGAACACGAATGAGAAAACGTGTAGTTGTAACCGGGCTTGGTTGTATGAGTCCGGTGGGGAATAATGTAAAAGATACATGGCAGGCTTTGCTGGCTGGTAAGTCTGGTGCTGCCCCCATTACTGCGTTTGACGCAAGCGCACATAAAACCACATTTGCTGCCGAGGTAAGGGCTTCGACCCTGTTGCCTTATTTGGTACGCGTGATGCCCGAAAAATGGATCGTTTCACACAACTGGCTACTGCCGCCACATTGCAGGCGCTTGCTCAATCAGGTTTGGTAATTGATGAATCGAATCGTGACCGTGTTGGCATTTTGATTGGCTCAGGTATTGGCGGTATCCTTACTTTGGTTGAGCAATATGAAGTAATGCGACAACGCGGGCCTGACCGTGTCAGTCCGTTCCTGATCCCGATGATGATCTCCGATGGCGCTGCGGGGAATATCGCAATTCGTGTTGGCGCGCGCGGGACGAATATGTCGCTTGCAACGGCCTGCGCTTCAGGCACAAATGCGTTGGGTGAAGCCGCTGAAATGATTCGGCGCGGCGCGGTAGATGTGATGATCGCCGGCTCTTCAGAGGCTGCCATCAGTGCGATTGCGATGGCTGGAATGAATGCCATGACCGCTTTGTCCACGCTCAATGAAGATCCACAAAAGGCTTCACGTCCGTTTGACAAAAACCGTGACGGTTTTGTGATGGCGGAAGGCGCCGGAATTTTGATCCTTGAGTCTCTTGAATATGCACAGGCACGCGGCGCAAATATTCTATGTGAATTTACAGGCTACGGAACAACCGACGATGCGCATCACATCTCAGCACCAGCGGAAGATGGCGCGGGCGCCGCAAATTCCATGCGGCTTGCTTTGCAGGATGCCGGTTTGCAACTTGAAGAGATCGACTACATCAACGCGCATGGCACATCAACTCCGATGAATGACAAGAGTGAGACCAATGCCATCAAAGCCGTGTTTGGTGAGCAAGCCTATAAGATTCCTGTTTCCTCCACCAAATCCATGACCGGTCATTTGTTGGGCGCGTCAGGTTCGTTGGAGGCGGTTGTCAGCGTCATGACAATTTTGAATAATATTTTGCCGCCAACGATCAACTATGAAACCCCCGATCCAATTTGTGACCTGGATTACATTCCCAATCAGCCCCGCAAAGCTGAACCGCGGCATGTCATGTCCAATTCATTTGGTTTTGGCGGACACAACGCCACCCTCATCTTAAGCCGCTTTAATAAATAAAGGAGAGAGAATGCCATTCGCGCATATTACTGGTTGGGGCATGTATGTCCCGAACCCGTGCTGACCAACGATGATATATCCAAACTTGTAGACACCAACGATGAGTGGATCCGCGACCGCACCGGCATTCGCGAACGTCGCATTGCCCGCGAAAATGAATTTCCATCCACCATGGGCGTGGAAGCTGCCATCAGAGCTTTACAGGTTGCAAACCTCGCTCCAACTGAATTGGACCTGATTATCTGCACTTCATCTTCTCCAGAATATATTTTCCCTGCCACCGCTTGTATTATTCAGGATCAGATCGGCGCCACCAAGGCGGGCGCGTTTGATATTCAAGCCGCCTGCACAGGTTTTATTTTTGCAACCAACATGGGCGCGCAGGCCATTCGCAGCGGTTCGATCAAAAATGCATTAGTTGTCGGCACCGAAGTACTTTCGCGTTTTGTTAATTGGAAAGACCGCAATACCTGCATTTTGTTTGGCGATGGCGCCGGTGCATTTGTTTTGCAGGCCAGTGACGTGCCCGGCGGTGTAATGTCTGCGGTGATGCACTCAGATGGCTCCGGCGCAGACTCGCTGACCTTGCTGGGCGGCGGTTCGCGTCATCCTGCAACCGAGGCGACCATTCACGAAGGCAAGCATTTTGTTCAAATGGATGGGAAGGAAGTTTTCCGCTTTGCTACACGTGTCATGGGGCGTGCCGTATTGGAGGCGTTGGAACAGGTCAAATTGACCACCAACGATGTGCAATGGATCGTTCCACATCAGGCAACTACCGCATCATTGAAACTGCCGCAAAATATTTAAAAATGCCCCTGGATCGATTTGTGATCAATGTTGACCGTTATGGAAATACATCCACAGCTTCGATTCCAATTGCCACAGTCGAAGCGCTGCAAAAATCCCAGATCAAGCCCAAAGACAAAGTCGTGTTTGTTGGTTTCGGCGGCGGCCTCACCTGGGGCGCGATGGTCGTCGAATGGACAGGCCCGCTTCCGGTGAAGAAGTCAGTTCATCCCGAGCAATATCGTATCTTTGCACGGCTGCGCTCATTGATCCGCCGCGCCATTCGTTATATCGAAGGGCTCTTCGGAGGCAGAGAACTTTAATCACTTTTTATTCAATTGTGGTAGGATAAGATTGAAATTCACTAAAAGGAGTGTTTTATGCTAGGTTTACCGCGTGGTGCAGAATGGATCGTCATTCTCGTTATCGTCGTTCTCTTGTTTGGTCCGGGGCGTATTGGCAAAATTGCTGGGGAACTCGGGCGCAGCATTAAGAACTTCCGTGAAGGATTGGGCAATAAAGACGAGCAGACTGAAAAAGACGAAACTCAAGAAGAAATGAATTAGATAAATAAAAAAAGAAGAATGTCGCCGTTATTTTGGCGGCTTTCTTCTTTTTATTTAACAAGTTTACATAAAATTTACAGACCGCTGCTTTATTGGTAATATAATTTGAATAAAATTACATGATGAATCGATCCTTTTCCCGTCGCGATTTCCTGAAACTTGTCGGCTATACATCCACTGCTGCTGCCTTGTGGGGGTGTGCTCCGCGGTCTGCTTCGCCGACCTTTACCCCTGTCCAAGCGCCATCCAATTCAGAAGATGAATTTATTGCTGCCGCGTTAAGGCGCATCACACTCGGGCCGCTTCCCGAAGAGATTGCTCACGCAAAGCGAATCGGTTTCAAAGCCTTTGTGGAGGAGCAACTTGCGCCGCAAACATTGGATGACTCTGCGCTTGTACAGCGTCTCGAACATCTGACCGTATTGGACATGTCGGCTTCAGAACTGGTTGCGCTGGAGAAACGCTCTCGGCCAGTCACTGAATTGGTGCAGGCAACTCTGCTGCGCGCAGTGTATTCGCGCCGGCAATTATATGAACTCATGGTCAATTTCTGGTCTGACCATTTTAATATCTATGTTTTAAAGACCAAAGACCGGTTTCTTAAAGTCGTGGATGACCGCGAAGTGATCCGCCCGAATGCGCTTGGCAGTTTTCGTGAATTACTGTCTGCATCCATGCATAGTCCGGCCATGCTGATCTACCTTGATAATGCATCCAGCACAAAAGACGGCCCCACTGAAAATTATTCACGTGAATTAATGGAACTGCACACATTGGGAGTCAACGGCGGCTATTCACAAACCGATGTGGTCGAAGTTGCTCGGGCGCTCACTGGCTGGTCAGTTACCTTGCCGCGCAACGGGGGCGAAATCGGAAAATTTATTTTTCATGAACACACGCACGACAATCAAGCCAAGCAAATTCTAGGCGTGGATTTCCCTGCCGGGCAGGGCATCCAGGACGGGGAACAACTGGTGGATTTGCTTGCCAGCCATCCTTCCACAGCCGATCACATCTCTTACAAACTCGCGCGACGTTTCGTTTCAGACTCGCCGCCGCCTGCTCTTGTTTCCCGGGCATCGTCAGCATTCCAAACATCCCGTGGAGATATTACTGCCGTCCTGAGAGTTATTTTATTTTCAGATGAATTCCGCGCTTCATTGGGATTAAAACTCAAACGTCCATTTGAATACTTTGTATCCGCACTCAGACAAACCAATGCAGATGCTGCATTAAGTGGCGCTTCAAGTAAAATGCTGCGACAAATGGGACAAACCCCCTTCTTTTGGCCTTCTCCCAATGGATACCCGGATACAGCTACTGAATGGCTAAATTCAAATGACCTGATGGCACGCTGGAACTTTGCACTCGGTCTGGCCGTAAATGCATTTCCCGATACCCAAATTGACTGGGAAGAACTGGCCGGCTCCACATCCCACGCAGAGATACTTGATACATTAAGCCTGCGGTTGTTAGGTAATATTTTGGAAGAAGATATACGTCAATACATGCTTGAGCAGGCTTCAATGATCACAGGCATGGATCCTGCTTTTTCCATTGGCGCACTATTACTCGCATCCCCTTATTTTCAATATCGGTAATGAGCCCTCATGAAAAATAAATTTTCCCGCCGCGACTTCTTAAAATCAGCACTTGCCATGCCCGCCTGGATCCTTGACTCACGAACGCCGAATCAATATCGTCCGCGTTTCACTGTCCTCACGCCCAAAGGACAGGAACCACGCGCAAATATTATGGTCTGCATTTTTCTCCGTGGCGGCATGGATGGATTGAATGTTGTCATTCCGCATGGCGATGCAGATTACTATCGCTTGCGGCCATCTTTAGCCATCGCTGAACCAGACTCAGGAAAAGACACAACCGGCATTGACCTCGACGGTTTCTTTGGTTTACATCCCGCCTTGCGCCCCTTGAAAGATATCTGGGACGATAATGGGCTGGCCTTTGTTCACGCCGCCGGCTCACCCGACCCCACGCATTCCCATTTTGATGCCATGGATTACATGGAGCGTGGCACGCCCGGAGAAAAACATATTCCCACAGGCTGGCTGGCGCGGCATCTACAAGTTGCTGCAAATGAAAATGGTTCGCCCTTTCGCGCCGTAGGTTTTGGCACGCTGTTACCCTCCTCGCTTCGTGGACCAGTCCCAGCGATTGCGCTGCAGTCGATCGCCGATTTTCACTTAGGCGGAAGATATCAAGGCGGCGAAGTGGATGAATTTCAGACTGCCATTTCTGAAATGTACGCCGCCGACCCAACTCTCGGCGGCCGTGCAGATTTTACCTTTGGCGCGGTTCAATTGCTTGAGAGTGTTGTATCTGGTGAATATCAAGCCTCCAATGGAGCTAAATATCCTGAATCAGAATTTGGACAATCTCTTAAACAAGTTGCTCAATTAATAAAAGCGGAAATCGGCCTCGAAGTAGCCGCTGTAGACTTGGGCGGCTGGGACACGCATGTCGATCAGGGAAGTCTGGCGGGAAATATGCCAGGGTTGCTGGCTGACCTTTCCACCTCACTCGCCGCTTTCTATCATGATCTCGGTGACACAATGAAACGCGTTACGGTCGTCGCCATGTCTGAGTTTGGGCGCCGCGCTTCTGAAAATGGCGGGCAGGGAACCGACCACGGACACGGCAATGTGATGCTCACCATGGGCAAATCGCTCAACGGTGGAAAAGTCTATGGTCAATGGCCGGGGCTTTCCCCTGAGGCTCTTTCCGCCCCCGGTGACCTTGCCATCACAACTGATTTCCGTTCGGTGTTAAGTGAACTCGTTTCCAAACATTTGCGCAACCCCGCACTAGACCAGGTTTTTCCAGGCTTCACAGAAGCGCAGATGCTTGACCTTGCGAAAAAATATAAAAATCATCATCAGGCGGAATTTTTTTCCGGCTATGCTTTTATCTTCATCATCTGCTGGGGCCCCCCGCCCAACTGATCACACTGCACCCGTTCCTCGTGTTTTAGCGTAAATTATTTCAAATATTTCCATTCGGTAGTGGTTGGCTGCTTGCAAACACAAAGCCTTCGCAAACATAGGCCGTCGCTTTTCCATCGATCAATGCGCGGTCTTGCAATAATGCCGGCGCATCTTCAGGTGGGGGATAAGGGGAAGCGGCCACCACCACGCCCGGTCTGTATTCTGCTCGAACGACTTTGAGCAAACGCTCGAAATTTTCCTCGCCCGCTTCGCCCAACACTGCAACCTGCTTCATGTTCCCCTGCGCATTTTCCGCCGCTGACAGCCAGCGCGCAAACCCAAGCGGATAGCGCAGCGCAGAGTCGCCCATGATCGCCAGCGCCTGTTCTGCGAGATCGCGATATTTTCCATTGTCTGTGTATGCAGCCAATTTTAACAGAGCTTCGCAGGCCAGTGCATTTCCTGAAGGTGTGGCGTTATCAGAAATATCCTTCGGGCGGATTAACAATGTCTCGCCATCATGCGGTGTGTCAAAGAATCCGCCGTCGGGGTCGTTGAATTTTTCGATCATTTCATCAGTCAACTCAACCGCAGATGTGAACCACTTGTTGTTAAAGTCAGTTTGATATAACTCAAGCAGACCTAAGATCAGAGCGGCATAATCTTCGAGAAAAACGGCGTTTGTTGTTGCGCCATTGCGCCACACACGCCGCAGTTGACCATTAGGCCGCAGCGCCGTCAGTAGAAATTCCGCGCTGCGTGTAGCCACGGAGAGGTAGGTTTTGCTCTCGAAAATTCTTGCGGCTTCGGCGAAGGCTCCGAGCATGAGTCCGTTCCAGGCGGTGAGGACTTTGTCGTCGGTGCCGGGGCGAATGCGTAAGGCACGGACGGTATAAAGCCTGGAATGAGATTCTGTCAGTTTGACGGGAACAGTTTCAACGTTAAGTTTGAATCGCGCGGCGAGGGCGGAGTCATCTGCTACACGTTGGAGAACTGTCTTTCCCTCCCAGTTGCCGCCTGCGGAGATTCCGTACGCCGCTTCAAAAAAATCTGAATCTTCTTTGAGTGTTTCGCGAATTTCATCAAGCGACCAGACATAAAACTTTCCCTCTTCGCCTTCTGAATCAGCATCAAGCGAGGAAAAGAATCCGCCTTGTTCGTGAGTCATTTCGCGCATGGTGAAGCTGAGCGTTTCATCAACGATGCGTTTGAAGTGAGGTTCTTTTGTAACCTGCCACGCATGCAAATAAGCGCGGACGAGGAGGGCGTTGTCGTAAAGCATTTTTTCAAAGTGCGGCACGCGCCAGAATTTGTCGGTGCTGTAACGCGAGAAGCCGCCACCGACCACATCGTACATGCCGCCGCGTGCCATTGTTTGCAGGCAATGTTGAATGAGTTTGATGTGCTCATTTTTTCCGGTTGCGGAATCATGCTGAAGCATGAATTCGACTGCCATGGCCTGCGGAAATTTTGGCGCGTCACCCCAGCCGCCGAATCCCCAATCGTAGGAGCCGGCGATTGATTTTGCAATGGCGGCAAAATGTTCGCTTGTGAGCAGGTCGTTCTTTTCGTTTTTGTTTTGACGCAGCAGGTGACCGATGATCTGCTCACCGACTTTTTCAACTTCGCTTCTGTCGTTCTTCCACGCATTTGCAAGACCCGACAGAACATCTTTGAAGGCGGGCATGTTGTAACGGCGCACCGGCGGGAAGTATGTGCCCGCGTAAAAAGGTTTGAGATTAGGCGAAAGAAAGACAGACATCGGCCAGCCGCCGGAGCCTGTCATGGCGATCACGGCTTGCATGTAGATACCGTCAATGTCGGGGCGTTCCTCACGATCCACTTTGACGTTGATGAAGAACTCGTTCATGAATTCCGCGGTCTTTTCATCTTCAAAAGACTCATGAGCCATTACATGGCACCAATGACATGCGGCATACCCTATGCTCAGAAAGATGGGTTTATTTTCTGCTTTGGCTTTGGACAGAGCTTCTTCGCCCCAGGGATACCAGTCCACGGGGTTGTTTGCGTGTTGAAGCAAATATGGGGAGTTTTCGTTGATCAAATGATTGGACATGAGGCACCTTTAAGTATGGTTCTTGAAGTTGTTTCTAAAATTATAGTCCATGCTGTTGTAGAGTTGAGGACTGTTTGTTTTTGAAATCGGTTGTGAGGTTGGGCGATTACCATGCATTTCTTGACGTATCTTCTCTTGCTGTGTAATATAACCGAATAAAGTTCGGGTATATTGTGATAAGAAACAACCCCGATGTTTTTCATTAAAAATGTTGAATGCTTTATATCTCAAGATATAAAAGGATTTAGATGAAGAAAATTACTTCGATCGTTGTTATGCTCGTTTTTCTTTCCATCGCAGGGTACTTTATTTACGCCACCCGGCTGCCCAGTCAGGATGCGCTTACGGACGAAACCGCCTGGGTGATGGCTGTTACAAAACAAAAGAATTGGGGGTACGAAGCCAGTTTCCAAACCCAAAGCGGTGTGACCTTAACCTGCCGCGCAAAGAAAAATCCGAATGCCTGGGCAAGCCGTTGCCCGGTAATAGAACTGGAAGGGTTGGTGGGACAGCCGGTTAAGGTTTGGTATGACTCTGAAAGGCTGTATGTTATTGAGCATGAGGGTGTGGAAATACTTGGCATGGATCAACACCGGAGTGCGCAATATACCGCCTGGGGAATTGGTGTGTTGATGCTCGTCATGGCGCTTGGAGTTATGCTTATGCTCTGATCGAGAAAAGAAACGTTCTCGCCGCAGATATAAATGCGGAAATTTTCCCTTTGAGACTCTGTTTTCCCTGGGCCGCCCGTGGATAAGTGCGTATGCATGTGCCGTTGGAAGACGCGAATGCCGCCTGGGGTCAAAAACTGGCCCGTGCCGGGGACCCAAAACAGGTGTAAAGGGGAATTGGTGTTTTGTTTGTGAAAATTATACTGTATGGGGGATTAACTTCTGTTGTGGAATCACTATAATTTGAACATCTTATACCAAAGGAGAACAAAAATGAAGAAATACAGCACTTTTCTTGCCATCGTTGCTCTTGTCGTGGCTTCGCTTGCCTGTCAGACCGTGATGGGCGGCGGGGATAATGATTTTAAGTGCCCGATGGCCAAATGCGACTGCGGTTCCCGATGATAGTGGAGAAACTCACCCCCGGTTACAACTGTGACGGCGGGAACCGATGGGACGGTCAGAATATTCCCGCTGGCGGCGATTCAAATTTCCGTGGGCAGCGACCAACCGAGTCATCACGGCGATCCTAGGATGTTGCTAACTTTCAAACCAAACCGAGCATTTCAGATGATGTATTGAAAGTTCAACAGGATGAATTTTCCGCCAAGGTTACGAGGAAGATACTTCGACTGGCGATCACCTTTCTGCAAAAGCTCACGCTGGCATTTACGGAGACGCCAGCGGAAACAGGTTGTTGTCATGTTGTAGGCGCTGACTCGGGTGACGGCTCGACCTAGATTTCCGTAACGCTGCTTCAGTAATTTTGACAAGGCCAAAGGTCGCAAATTTCCTTTATGAATTTTTTTTTACGCACCCATTTTCTAACTGAATTGACAAGGTATATTTTTGTGCAGTGCGTCAATTCATCTTTATGGATTACGCGTTCCTTGATTTTTCCTGTTTCCAGCAGATGCGCTCGAAGTGTGCCGGCGAGTAATCCGCATAAAATGGGCGGCGTGACCCAGTTCGCCGTTTAACTCAACGACCAGATTGCCAATGGTGAATTCTGTCAGCTCGCTGCGCTCGTTGTAAAGCAGAACATCATCAGCCAGCGGATGCGGCGCACGCATAATTTCGTAAATTTCGCGGCGCGTGGTTTTGTGAAAGAGAAACCGGTCTCTTGAGTCTACGGGCGCATCGGCCAGGCGGACTGTGAAATTTGGCTTGTTCTCCTGGTGTGGTTTATCTTCCGCGCTTAAGGTTCCGTCACGATCAAGCAAGATACGCACCCGGCGCGCAGACTGAAATCCTGTGGCGAGTTTATTCAGATAACTTTCAAAAATATCCTGCGAAAAAACGAACCCGAAATACTCAGCCGGATCGCGGATGCGTTCGAGATGTTTCTCGCGTAGAAAATAACCGTCGGCGGGAGTCCACAACAGGGTTTCGATTAACGAAAATTCCAGCGGAGGTTCTGTCAGCACACGGGCCTTGAGCAGAGCCTCGCTGTATTCGTCTGCGCTGGTTGAATCCCAGACAATGCCGCCGCCGACTCCATATTCCAAGCTTTGCGTTTCCCTGTCAATTAATGCGGTGCGGATGGCGACATTAAATTGTGCCTTGCGATTTGGCGAAATATAGCCAATACTGCCCGTGTAAATTTTACGCGGCGTGGTTTCCAACTCCGCGATGATATTCATCGTGCTGACTTTGGGCGCGCCGGTAATCGATGCGCAGGAAATAACGCTGAAAAGATTTCATCAAGCGATGCGTGAGTCTTGGCTTGCACAGTGGATGTCATTTGAAACAGGGTGGGGTATTTCTCAATTGTGAATAACTCTGGCACCTGCACACTTCCAACTTCTGCGATGCGTCCTAAGTCATTGCGGATCATGTCCACGATCATGACATTCTCGGCGCGGTTCTTGATGGAATTGTGCAGCCATTCGGCCTGCGTTTTATCTTCACTGGTGATTTTTCCGCGCTGGGCTGTGCCTTTCATCGGGTGACTATAAATTCTGTCACCATCCAGTTTGAAAAATAATTCAGGTGATGCAGAGCAGATCACATGGCGGCCAGTGTCCATATACGCCGCGTATTTATTTTGAGTCTGCGCGAGCGTAGAGAATAAGTCCCATTCACTTCCGCTGAATTCTGATTGCAGACGCATGGTGTAGTTGACCTGATAGGTTTTTCCCAGCGCGATGTAATCTTTCACTTTTTCGATCGCGGCGTTGTAACTTTCACGCGCATCGAAACTTCGGAAGTCTGGTTGAAATCCTCCCAATTTTAATTCGTCAGAAAAGACTTCCGAAGTCTCCATGTGATTTGGTTCGGAATACAAGCCAAACCACAAAAGTGGAAAGCCCTCAGACTTCAAAACATGCAGGGCGTTGTCAAAAGCTGGCGCGGCTTCATAGCTGATAAATCCTGCCGCGTGCCAGTTATTTGTCTCGATCAGTCTTTCGATCTCGCGCAATGCTTTGCGCACATCATTAATATTTTCCGCGCTTATAATCTGATGCGGATTTGCAAAATGCAGCCACTCGTTATTGTGCTTCAATAAAACTTCGTCTTTTTGGATCAAGGCAGCCTCAAAATGAATAAATTCCTCTCAATTGTACCGCGCTGGGTTCCGGCATTTTTTCTTATGGTCGTGATTTTTTGTTTTCATCACAGTCTGGTGATGAGTTACCCAACTTCCTCGGCTGGGATTATTTTATAAAGAAATCGAGTCATGCGATTGGTTATGGTCTGCTGGCGCTGTCGTTTTTGCATTTTTTCCAATATGATAAAAAACGTTATTGGCTCGCATGGTTGATGGCAGTCGCTTATTCTACAACGGATGAGTTTCACCAATCATTTGTCGCGGGGCGCAGTGCCTCGGTCTATGATGTAGTCGTATTCGATAACCTGGGCGCGCTTATTCTGCTGTGGTTACATTTTAATTTTTGGAGAAAAGATGAAAAAGAAAATAACCAGACGTGACTTTTTAAAAGCTGCATCCATTGGGACTGCTTCCGCGATTGCATTATCCTGTGGATTAATTGAAACCCCGCATCTTTCACCGACCGAGGAGCCTGATACCATGCCAACAAACATTCCCCAATCTGATACAGGTCCGCGCGAAGCGGATGTCATTATCCTTGGCGCGGGAATCTCCAGCCTTGCCGCCGCCCGCACACTGGTTGACAGCGGACTGAGCGTGATCGTCCTCGAAGCACGTGATCGCATCGGTGGCCGCATGTGGACAAATTCCTCGCTTGGTTTGCCGCTCGACTTGGGCGCATCATGGATCCACGGTGTGAAGGGTAATCCCATTACTGATCTGGCGAAGGAGTTCGGCGCTGAAACCGTTGTCACCGATTATGAAAATGGTGTGCTATACGATCTTGATGGGCATGAAATGTCTGATGATGAATATACGGATATTGAGCAGATGTTTGAGACGATTTATGCTGAAGTTGAAGTGATGCAGGAGGATACAGATAATGACATGTCTTTGCAGCAGGCCTTTGACAAGGTTGTATCCCGCTGGAGTCTTTCTAATGAAGAATTGCATCAATTGAGTTTTTACATTCAACAGGAAACCGCTCTCGAATACGGCGCGGACCCTGATGATCTCTCACTGTGGGAGTGGGATCAGGATGAAATCTTTGGCGGTAAGGACGTTGTCTTTCCACGTGGATACAACCAGATCACAGACGGACTTGCGAAAGGCTTGGATATCCGCTTGAATGTAAAAGTGACCGGCGTCTCCTATGGCGCAGACGGTGTGGATGTGGAAACTTCGTCAGGGTTGTTTAGCGGGGATCAGGCTGTCGTTACACTTCCGCTTGGGGTGTTGAAGCAGGCCACAGTTAAGTTTGATCCGCCGCTGCCTGAGTCGAAACAGTCTGCCATTGATCGTCTGAATATGGGCGTGCTTAATAAAGTCTATTTGAAATTCCCCGCAGTGTTTTGGGATGAAGAGATCGAGATGATCGGGTATCTTGGCGAGGAGATTGGTGAGTGGTGCGACTGGCTGAATTTCACGCCATATACAGGCCAGCCTGTTCTGATGGCTTTTCATGGCGGCTCAAAAGGGTTTGCGCTTGAAGAACTTTCTGATGATGAGATCATCACCGGCGCGATGAAGACCGCCCTTCTCCAGCGGAAAGATTATGACCTGCTCGCAGAACCCGTGGACGATGTTTTATATTTTGCCGGTGAAGCCACTTCACGGAAATATCCCGCCACGGTACACGGCGCTTATTTATCAGGTATCGCCGCCGCCGAAGAAATGATGTGATAAAAAACGCGGATGTAACGTAATCGTTACATCCGCGTTGCCTTTTACTTCTCACTTATTACTTTTCACTTCTCACTTATTACTAACCTTACTCAAACTCAATTTCGATCTCTTCGTCATCTTTCCAATCGCCCATTTTCTCAAACTCAATTTCTCCGAACAATTCATTTTGAACTGCCGAGATATGATAGCGCTTGATCAACTCAAGCATGGCCAAAAACGTGACCACAATTTCAATGCGCGTGGATTTATCGGTGATCAGTCCGCTGAATGACATGCGCTGAATGTGCTTCATCGTTTTGGTGATGAAATCGATCTTCTCGCGGATGGTGATTCGCGGCGCGGAAATAATCGTGCCGAGCGCTTCTTTTTTCTTGCCTTTTGAGAAAGCAGATTCAGCGGCAGCGAGTAACCCTTCAAGTGTCAGGTTCGAGAGATCAAGTTTCGCTTCCACTTTTGGTGGCGGAGCAACGCGCAGATAGGTGCGTAAATTATTTTCCTGTCGTTCCACCAGCCATCCGGCAATTTGTTTGTAGCGTTTATACAGGATCAACAATTCAACCAGCTCAACGCCAGGGTCTTCTTCGCCCGGTTCACGCTCGATCGGGCGCGGTAATAATGCTTCTGATTTGATCTGCACCAGTTTGGCCGCGATCACCAGAAACGACGAAATTTCATCGGGCTTCATTTGTTCAAGCCCGTGCAAATATGATAAATATTGATCCGTTACAGTCGCAAGCGAAATGGCGGTGATATTTAATTCAGAGCGTTCGATCAGGCTTAGCAAAAGGTCAAGCGGACCTTCGTAAACAGAGGTCTGCACCTTGTAGCCGGTGATTTGATGTCCTAACATGTTTTCCATAGCGCGCGAATTATACCCAGTGTATAATCCTGCCCATGTCAAAACTTACTCATCTTGATGAACAGGGCCGCGCTCACATGGTGGATGTCGGCGCGAAGCCGGATACCGAGAGAACTGCTGTGGCACGCGGTGAAATCCACATGAAGCAGGAAACTTTTGAACTGATCCGCGACGGTCAGATCAAAAAAGGGGATGTCTTGACTGTGGCACAGATCGCCGGAATCAGCGCATCAAAACGGACCTCGGAGCTGATTCCGTTATGTCATCCGCTCTTCCTTTCAAAAGTGGATGTAGACCTCGTGCTCGACGAATCTCTTCCGGGTGTTGTCATTACCGCCACTGCAAAAGTGACCGGCAAAACCGGCGTCGAAATGGAAGCGCTGACCGCAGTCTCTGTCGCTGCGCTGACGGTGTACGATATGGCAAAAGCCGCCGAGAAGACCATGCGCATTCAGAACATTCGTCTGCTTGAAAAGCATGGCGGGCAATCGGGTGATGTGGTGAATGAATAAGAATTCTGTCAAAGGTCAAAAGTCCAAATCTTGCTGTCGACTTTGACTTATTGACAAAAGGACTTTAAATGAATCGTATAAAACTTTTATTTTTTGCTACCATTCGTGACCGGGCAGGAGTGAAAACTCTTGATCTTGATATTCCCATGGATCTGACCATTCAAGGCCTTAAAGATAAATTGGCGGCGGATTATCCGAACTTGAAAGAATCCATGAAATCTGTGTTGATCACCATCAATCGTGAGTATGCATTTGATGAAGCTGTTGTGCCGCAAAATGCTGAGATCGGCATGTTCCCGCCTGTATCTGGCGGATAAAATATTTACGGACTTGAAGATATGTCATCTTTCCCAACTGTTTACTCCATTACCGAATCTGAAATTGATTTAAATGATTTGCTGGCTCAGGTTACGTTAACATCCACGGGCGCGGCGGCCATCTTTACAGGTATGGTGCGCGGTGAGACCAAACGCGGCGATGCGCACGATACAGAATACCTTGAATACGAGGCATACGTCCCGATGGCTGAGGCGAAGATGAAACAGGTCGCAGATGAGATCCGCGAACGCTGGCCTGTCATCGAAGGCATTGCAATTGTTCAGCGCATTGGGAAGTTGTATCCCAAAAACGCCAACGGTGTTGATCGCCTGTACGGCGGCACATCGTGATACGGGTGTGTTTGATGCGGCGCGTTATGGCATAGACCGTTTGAAAGAGATCGTGCCTGTCTGGAAAAAAGAGATTGGTCTCGGCGGGGCGGAGTGGGTGGAGGGAGAGTACATTCCCAAGCCGGGGAGTAGGGATGTATCTGCAAACAGAGCGGTTAACCCTGCGTAATTTTATAGATCAAGATCTTGAGACATTCTTTGCGTATCGGAATGATCCAGTTGTTGCAAAATATCAAGGCTGGGGAATTCCGTATCCGCGCGAGAAGGCAGAGGCTTTTGTTATTTCCGATGAAGGAAAGCAAAATCCCCTAAACAGGGCGGCTGGATCCAGTTTGCGGTGGCGCCTAAATCCACGGATGAGTTGATCGGCGATCTGGGTTGTTATGTAAAAAAAGACGATCTTCGACAGGCCAAAATCGGGTTTACGCTTGCCGCCAAATATTGGCGCAAAGGATATATTACCGAGACAATTCCAAGTTTGTTGGAATATCTTTTTGATGATCTGGATATGCATCGTGTCGCGGCAGATTGTGATGTGGAGAATGTCGCTTCCTATCAGGCGCTGGAAAAACTCGGATTTCGAAGAGAAGCCCATTTTCTGGAAAGTTATTTGATCAATGGCGTTTATTACAGTGAATATCATTACGGCTTATTGCAGCGGGAGTGGCGGGAAAATCTAAGGGAGATAATGCCTATTTTGGGTGAGCAGGTTTGAGGGCGCTTGATGCGCTGTTAGTCAGGCGTCACGTTTTTTGTGTTTTGGGGTTTTACAGATTGCCGCAAAATACCATCAAGTCTTCACTTAATTGCTTGCGAATTTGCGCATAACTTATAAATTTAAAAATCATCATCGGAGGCGAAATGCAGGAGCGTATCGTAATTACAGGAATGGGGAACAGTTAATCCTCTTGGTTTGAATGTGCAGGAGACGTGGGTGAATTTGGTATCTGGGGTATCGGGCGTTGGGCCGATCACGCTCTTTGATTCATCTCCTTTGCAGGTGCATATTGCCGCCGAAGTAAAAGGGTTTAAACCCGAAAACTTTATGGACGCAAAAGAAGCCCGTCGGCGTGATCGCTTTGAGCAATTCACAGTGGCGGCGGCGCGTGAGGCTTTGCTCAGCTCCGGTCTTGAGATCACAGATTCAAATGCCGGCCGTGTCGGTGTTATTATTTCTTCCGCGATCGGTGGGCTACATTCCTTGCAGGAAGCTATTTTGATGAATCATACGGAAGGTCCGCGCAAGGTCAGTCCGTTTTTGATCCCGATGTTGATGGCAAATGGCGGTGCAGGGATGACCGCGATTGAGTTTGGAATCAAAGGCCCTTGTTTTTCTGTAGCCTCTGCCTGTGCCTCCGGCTCTGATGGCATTGGTACGGCATTGATGATGTTACGCACAGGTATGATCGATGCTGCGCTGGCGGGTGCTTCGGAAGCCACCATCACATCCACGGGTGTGGCTGCGTTTGACCGCGTGGGGGCGATGTCTCGCAATAACAATGATTATTCAATGACCCCGCAGCCTTTCGATAAAAATCGTGATGGATTGGTGATGGGTGAAGGCGCTGCGGTGCTGGTACTTGAGCGGGAGTCGGATGCGAAGGCGCGCGGTGCAAACATCCTTGCTGAATTGGCGGGCTATGGCGCAACAGCCGATGCTTATCATGTGACTGCTCCGCACGAACATGGAGCGGGCGGTGCCTCTGCCATTCGCATGGCGCTGGCTTCTGCCAAAGCCAATGCGCAGGATGTAGGCTATATTAATGCGCACGGCACGGGGACTCTTCTAAACGATCAAGCCGAAACGCGCGCCGTAAAATCTGCCTTTGGTGATCTGGCCTACAAAACCCCGATCTCATCCACCAAATCCATGACAGGGCACATGATGGGCGCAACCGGCGCGCTGGAGGCGATCTTCTGCGTGCAGGCTATTCGGGAAGGTATTTTGCCGCCCACGATCCACTATGAAACGCCTGACCCTGAATGTGACCTTGATTACATTCCCAACAAGTCGCGTGAGGCTAAAATCTCGCTCGCGATCAGTAATGCGTTTGGTTTTGGCGGACACAATGCTGTTTTGGCGGTCAGAAAATACGCGTAAAATTGGCGACTCAAAAACCAAAATAGTCTTGTGATATCAGAAAATGCGTGCTATACTTCGCAGTCGCATTTCAGAAATCTAAACAAATATAAAACGTAAGGAAGAGCGAAAATGACAGACTTTATTAAGGCCGTTGAGGCCAAAATTAATGAGAAAATCCCACAATTGAATCCCGGTGATACGGTCAGCGTCCACGTCAAGATCAAAGAAGGTGACCGCGAGCGTATTCAGGAATTCAAGGGAATTGTGATCCGCCTTCGCAAGAGCGGCAACGACGCGTCTGTAACAGTGCGTCGCATGGCCAGCAATGGTGTGGGTGTGGAACGCACATTCCTGCTCCGCTCTCCGCGCATCGACAAGATTGTGGTGGAACGCCACGGCAAAGTCCGCCGTGCGCAGTTGTACTTCATGCGAGACCGCACAGGAAAGAGCGCGCGCCTCAAGCAGAAGTTCGACTAATCAATATCCAAAAGAAGGGCGCCAATCAGCGCCCTTTTTGTTTTCAAGGAGCAGACACATGCCAAAACCATTGATTGGAATTACGACACGCAACGGCAAAGATTCTGACGGGCATCCCACGATGGTAGTTCAGCATTCCTATATAAATGCTGTCGTCAACGCCGGCGGAGTTGCGATCCCGATCCCTTCCATTTTGCCTAAAGAGGATTTGCAACAGTTGTATTCCCAACTAAATGGGATCCTCTTTACTGGCGGCGGGGATGTCTCTTTGGATTATTTTCCCGGATCTCCCCACCCGAGAATTGATGGCGTGGACAATGCGCGGGATTTTACTGAGATCAGTTTGATGCGCGCATCGGTGAGCGATGGCAAACCTTTATTGGGAATTTGCCGCGGCGCACAGGTGATGAATATTGCTTTGGGCGGAACCCTTTACACACATATCATTGATCAACTCAAAGGCGCGATCGATCATGATTACCCCGGAAATTTGCGCAAGACAATCGTCCACCCGGTGAATGTGGACGAGTCTTCCCGCTCTGCTGAAATATTTGGCGAAACTCTGTTGAATGTGAACAGTCTGCATCATCAAGGCTTAAAGGATATTGCCCCCGGATTGCGCGTGGTGGGTCACGCTCCCGATGGATTGGCAGAAGTGTGGATGCCTCTGCAAAATAGAATGTTAATTTAACAGGGTTTCTTTGAGAAGAAGTGAATTCCTTCCTGTTTCGTCTCCGTGAAAGACTTGTAAATTTTTATCCGCCGCTTTTTGGAGCCGGAATACGTTCCCGTAATGTTGATCAGTACACGATCCATGTTGAAATGAAATTAACTGCGTTCAACCGGAATATTGTTGGTGTGCATTTTGGCGGTTCCCTGTATGCAATGTGTGACCCATGGTTTATGTTGATCATGATGCGCGGACTGGGCTCTGATTACATTGTGTGGGATAAGGCCGCAAGCATTAAATTTATCAACCCGGGGCGCGGAACCGTGAAAGCGGTGTTTCAAATTTCACAGGAGAAGATCGAAGATATCCGCGCTGCTGCGGATGGCGGCGGGAAGATTGAACCGGTATTTTCCGTGGATGTGATAGATGAACAGGGGCAGGTTGTGGCTCAGGTTGAAAAACTGCTTTATGTGCGCCGAAAATTGCCGCAATAGTCAAGCATTTTCCCGTAGTATGATTGTCAAATGAAATCAACAAAAAATCCAATTGGTGTATTTGATTCAGGTGTCGGCGGACTCTCTGTCCTGCGGGCGATCCGGGCTTTGATGCCATCAGAGAATATGGTGTATGTTGGCGATCAGGGGCATGTGCCATATGGTCCACGTCCGATGGGGGAGATACAGAAATTCTCAGAAGGCATTACACGCTTTTTACTTGAGCAAAATTGCAAGCTGATCGTTGTGGCTTGTAATACCGCATCCGCTGCTGCATTAACGTATCTGCGCGGCCAGTTTCCTGATGTCTCATTTGTTGGTATGGAACCGGCAGTTAAACCTGCGGCTGAGATAACAAAAACGGGCAAGGTTGGTGTGCTGGCAACGCCCGCAACTTTTCAAGGCGCTTTGTATGCTTCAGTGGTTGAAAGATTTGGCGCAGGTGTTGAATTATTTCAACACACCTGTCCAGGACTGGTTGGTCAAATTGAAAAAGGGGAGTTGGTTACCAATGATACGCGTATCATTTTAGAAGATGCGCTTCTCCCCATGCTTGAAAAAAATATAGACACTGTTGTCTTGGGCTGCACCCATTATCCGTTTGTGATTCCGCTGATCGAGCAGATCGTGGGTGGACATGTTCGGGTGATCGACCCGGCCCCATCGGTGGCGAGACAGGCTAAACGTTTGCTTGAGGCGGGGGGGAATCTGAATCAGAGTAGTGAAATGTCTGAAATCCGATTTTTTACTTCCGGTGATTCTGACTCAATGAAATCCCTGCTGCCTTTGTTGTTGGGAATGAATGCTGATGTTGAGTCGATCACGTGGGAAGAAGGTCGAGTGACTCGATAACCTGTACGCCCATTTTTTGCATATCATCAAACAATCTTACAGGTTCAACAATATGCCCCATCATGTAGACGCCGTCCTTGCGCGATGTGCCGTCAAGATATTGTTTTAGATACGCGACAACGGGAATTGCGGTGAGTTCGTATCCATCGGGATGCGCGATTCGTGCGTGGACTTCGGCCGGGCTGCCGTTTAATTTGCCTTTGGCTTCCACTTTGAGAGCCACCAGATACGGCGGCTTTGTTTTCCCCATGGCCCACCACATTAATTTTCCCAGCGGACGGATGCCGCGTTTGGGCGCGAGTTTGAGTCCCACTAGAACTAATGGAGTGATGATGAGGTCTGAGAGCCAGTTTGAACCTGAGATATAAAAACCGGTTTCTTTAAGGGACGGGATCATATTTGGTATGTCACGCAGCTCTTCAAAGAACATGGAATAGGCCGTACGTTCTCCAATGTCATCACCAAAATTGAATTTACACGAATCCCATGCTGTGGGTTTTGTCCATGCGCCGTTTTTATAGACCTGTGCCTGATACTCGATGAAGCCTTCCATGAGTTCGTCCACGGCTTCGGTGTAGGGCAGGTTTTGCATGTTGAGATAGCCGGCCGTGATGGCAGATTCAAGAATATCCAATTTTTGCGCGGCATAGCGGATCAGTGCAGCGGGCAGGCCGGGGTGATAGCCTGCTTCGGTGATGAAGCACAGACCGGCTTTTTTTATTTCTTCTTGTGCATCGTATAAGGCTTTTAATTTGCTGGATGAATATTGCACATCGAGATAATCCACGCGGGCATCGATGCACGCGCGGACGACTGTCTCAGCGTGGTGAGTAGTTGGGGCGGCGACCAGGCATAAGGTCACGTTTTGAAGCGCTTGTGTCAGGCTGGTGAGATCGGCTGCGTCGGCTTGTCTTGCGCTTACGCGTGAGTCGTGCAATTCATCCGCAAAGGATTTTGCTTTTTCCAGATTGCGGCCGGCAATGATGATTTCCACATCAGTTTGAGCGAGCAGATGTTTGGTAAGAAACTTTCCAGTGTATCCATACCCGCCCAGGATCAGGATCTTTGACATTTTTTATCTCCCTGTGAAAAGAAATTTATAAAATTTCCCCGTGTTTTGTAAGCGCGGCCAAAAAGCAGGGACTTGTTTTCTGTAATCAAGATACGGTTTGCCAAAGCGTTCGATCAATTCCTTTTCTTCCACGAGGCGGATCCAGCCTGTGAGCCCGAGCGGCACAAAGATCGTGAAGATGATCGAGTTTGCATTACCGTTTAGAAGTGCAAGCCCAACCCAAATGCGCAGCGCACTGGCGTAGATCGGGTGACGTAGAATGCTGTAAATACTTGAGGTGACAATGTGACCCTCTTCGGGATGGTAGACGTATAAAAGCATGAGATTATCCACGCCAAATGTGAATACACTCCGGATCCATAATAATGTACCGATGCCGACCATGAACCAGCCCAGTGCAGAAAAGACAACGGTCCACCAGCCTACAGGCACAAATGGACCATTCATGTAGCCGGCATGAGCTACTGCGCTAAAGATGAGTGCAAGGCCGGGGATTGCAAAATGAGCAAAGGCGTTGCGATAGGCGAGTTCTTTATATTTTTCTTTGTAGGTTTGCTTGCGGGAGAAGAAGAAACTGAGGATGAGAAATCCCAGGGCGCTGATGATGATCTCGCTGTCTATGCTCCAGGTGGGGATATTGTCGGAGACGAGAAAGTAAGCTGTCACCAATGCGGACAATCCCAGTGCATAGAGGATGATCTTTAATTTTCCACCCGTTGAGTTTAATTCAGGAACGTGTCTGGCAAGTGCATCGAAACCATTTGATTCCATTTTTGCCTCCAGCCGGAGTATAGTATTTTGTTGGGCGCTGTCAAGCGAAAATCTGACTTAAACCATCCTGAAGGCTTGTATTAATCTGCAATGCGCAGATCCAATTCTTCGGGAGTGGGTTTCTTTTCGCCAAGCGCCTCAAAGGTCAGATCACTGGGGGGAAGCCCATACTTGAGATTGTAATTATCGAATATTCTTGAATACCCGGCACCGGCTGCTGCTTCAAAATTTAATTCGAGCTGGGATGAGACCATGCGAATTGTTGATGTATCTGTACCTTCAACTTCAACGAAGTCACCGTATGGAAGTTCGTCCAGCATAATGTGGCAGCCATTTAGATCGTACGTGGCGCGATACTTTTCATAGATCATGATCTGAACATATCCCAATGCTTTAAAAGACGCTGGGTAGTTTCAAAATCACCAACTGTGGTTTCCAGTTCTGTGCGTGAGAATACTCCATCCACAATTTCGCTTGGGCCTTTGTAGGTCAGAATGGCATTTGTATCCTGTCTTAATCGCAGTACCCGGCCATTGGTTCTCATGCTTCCATCGGGCAGGTCGTAGCGAAAGTTGATTTCATGCACGCGGGGTTGAATCAATTGCGCCTTCAAATCAAGAAGGCGCAATTCGATCTTTTTTAAATCACGGACGTAAAACTTAACTTCAATTTCCTGGCTGTTCATTAATGCACGCTCAACAGGGTTTGTCTTTGTTCCACGCTCTCGCCGGCCTTGACGCGCACACGTCCCATGATGCCGTCACGCGGGGCCTTGAGTTCGTTCTGCATCTTCATGGATTCGAGGATCAGCATGACCTGTCCCTTTTTCACTTCTTCGCCTTCATTAATGAGAACGGAGACGACAAGACCCGGCATCGGCGCTTTAAGATGGAACTCGCCTCCTTCCACGGACCCTCCGCCTGCTGCGGCTTTCAGACGCTTTTCCCGTTCATCCTCGATCTTGACCTGGTACTGTCTGCCGCGGATCTGAACTTCCCAATCTTCCTCGCCCTGATATACAAAAGACTCGTATGATTTGCCATCGAGGATCAGTGAAAAGACGGGTTGTCCGCTTACGGATTCAAAGTCAACTTCAAGCAGGCGGTCACCAATGCGGATGTGACTCTCATCCACGATCTCAATTTCAAATTCCTTGTTGTCAATCGTTGTAATATATTTCATTATTTAACCTCAATCGTGGTTTTTGCACGACCTCTAAAATCGTTCAGGTTACTTAACCACTAATCGCAAATCCAAAATCGCTAATCATTAGCGGTGCATACGTTCCCAGCGGCCAACCCATTTCCAGTTGCTTGTATCGCGTTCGTTCCTGCGGACAATGTTTGCATTGCGTTCGCTTTGTTGATGAGCAACCAGTGTGGCGAGAATGGCTGCAATTTCAAGGTTCTCCGTGCGTGACTCCATCGCATCATCCATTGAGAATCGTTCTTCCACGAAGCGCGTGTCAAACTGTCCGCCCATGAAGCGATGTGAATCCATCAATGTTTGGTGGAATGGAATGTTGGTGCGCACGCCGACGATGCGATATTCTTCCAGTGCGCGGCGCATACGCAGAATGGCCTGTGCGCGTGTTTCACCCCAAACGATCAGTTTGGCGATCATCGGGTCGTAGAAAGGCGTGATCTCGAAGCCGGGATAAACACCTGTATCCACGCGCACACCGGGGCCGGTGGGCAGCAGACTGTGTGTAATACGCCCTGTGGACGGCATGAAGCCGTTGAAGGGGTCTTCCGCGTTGACACGACACTCGATGGCATGCCCGTTAAATTTGATCTGTTCCTGGGTGTAGCTTAGTTGTCGTCCACGCGCGATGCGGATCTGCTCGGCGACAATATCCACGCCGGTGACCATCTCTGTAATGGGATGTTCCACCTGCAAACGTGTGTTCATTTCAAGGAAGTAGAAATTGCGATCCTTGTCCACCAGAAACTCGATCGTGCCTGCGTTGACATAATCCACAGCTTGTGCAGATTTTACGGCAATGCTTCCCATTTTCTCGCGCAGTTCATCATCAATAAAAGATGAGGGTGATTCTTCCAACAGTTTTTGATGACGGCGTTGAATGGAACATTCACGCTCGCCCAGATGAATCACGTTGCCAAACGAATCCGCCATGATCTGGAATTCGATATGACGCGCGCCTTCAATTAATTTTTCAAGATAGACATTCCCGTCACCAAAAGCGGATTCCGCTTCGCGTCTCGCGGACGCAAGCAGGGTCGGCATTTCCTCCAGGCTTCTTACTTCTCTCATGCCTTTTCCGCCGCCACCCGCAGTGGCTTTGATCAGCAATGGAAATCCGATGGTCGGAGCGATGCGCAGAAGATCATCGTTGGTCATGTTGCCAACATCTTCCGTGCCGGGCACAACCGGCACGCCGGCTTTGATCACCGTGGCGCGTGCCTTGCCTTTATCTCCCATCGCCGCAATGGAAGAAGGTTTTGGTCCAATAAAGGTAATGCCCAGTTCTGCGCATCTTGCAGCGAAATCTTCGCGTTCAGCGAGGAAGCCATACCCGGGGTGGATCGCATCCGCGCCGGATTTTTTTGCAACTTCAAAGATCTTGTCGGCCCGCAAGTATGATTCGCGTGAGGGGGCAGGTCCGATCAAATAGGCTTCATCTGCATAGCGGACGTGCAGTGCGTTACGGTCTGCTTCTGAAAACACAGCGACCGTCCCAATGCCAAGTTCACGGCAGGCGCGAATAATACGCACCGCGATCTCGCCGCGATTTGCAACCAGAACTTTTGTAAACATGAGTGATTTTTTTGTTTTCATATTTATAACGGTATGTTTCCGTGTTTCTTGGCTGGATTTCCATCACGCTTGTTGCTTAACATTTCCAGCGCATTGATCAGGCGCGGACGGGTTTCCTTCGGCTCGATCACATCGTCAATATATCCACGCTGTGCAGCGACATAAGGATTTGCAAATTTCTCTTTATACTCCGCCACCAGTTCAGCCTTCCTTTGGATGGGGTCTTCAGCGGCATCAAGTTCCTTGCGGAAGATGATATTTACTGCACCGTCAGGTCCCATGACGGCGATCTCGGCTGTCGGCCATGCGAAGTTTGCATCACTGCGGATGTGCTTGGATGACATAACACAATACGCGCCGCCGTATGCCTTGCGTGTGATGACTGTCAACTTGGGGACTGTCGCTTCACAATAGGCGTAAAGCAGTTTTGCGCCGGAGCGAATAATGCCGTGATGTTCCTGGAAGGTTCCGGGCAGGAAGCCGGGCACATCTTCAAAGGTGATGATCGGAATATTGAACGCATCACAGAAGCGCACAAAACGTGCCGCTTTTTCACTTGCGTCAATATCGAGTACGCCAGCCAATACTGCAGGTTGATTGGCAATGATGCCAATTGAGTGTCCGCCCAAACGGGCAAAACCTACAACAACATTCTGCGCATAATTCTCATGGATCTCATAAAACTGTCCGTTATCCATGATCATATTAATAACTTCTTTAATATCATAAGGCTTGTTCGCATCATCAGGGACGATGGTATTTAGTGCCTCTTCCATTCGCAAAGGATCGTCACCTAAAACGAAAGGAGCATCTTCCATATTGTTTTGCGGCAGGAAGCCGAGCAGTTTGCGGATGAGATACAAGGTGTCTGCTTCACTGTCAGCGGCGACATGGCACACACCTGATTTTTCAGAATGCACACTCGCGCCGCCCAGTTCTTCCTGCGTTACTTCTTCGTGAGTTACTGCCTTTACAACATCGGGACCGGTAACAAACATATAGGAAGTATCACGCGCCATGAAAATAAAATCAGTCAGCGCCGGAGAGTAAACTGCGCCGCCGGCGCATGGCCCCATAATGGCCGAAATTTGCGGGATGACACCCGAAGCCATTGTGTTACGCAGGAAGATATCAGAGTAGCCTGCGAGAGCCACTACGCCTTCCTGAATGCGCGCGCCGCCTGAGTCATTCAGACCGATCATCGGTGCGCCGTTTTTCATTGCCATATCCATGATCTTGCAGATCTTGGCGGCGTGTACCTCACCCAGGCTTCCGCCAAAGACTGTGAAATCCTGTGAGTACACATACACAAGGCGGCCTTCGATCGTGCCCCAGCCGGTCACCACAGAGTCACCGATAAATTTTTGTTCATCCAACCCAAAGTCATGTGTGCGATGAACGATGAAAGCGTCCACTTCGCGGAAGGAGCCCTTGTCTAATAGTAGATCAAGGCGTTCACGGGCGGTCAGGCGTCCCTTCTTGTGCTGCGCATCAATGCGGGCTTGTCCGCCGCCAAGGCGTGACTGTGCTTTCAGGTCAGTTAACTGTTGGATTTTCGATTTTTTGCTCATAAGCCTCTCTCGACAATGTTTTTATATTGAACAGGATGAAAATAATTACTGCCAGATTTACTATAACAGCGAATAACCAGTTTGGATGCGGATTTTGCCAGACGAACCGCTCGGTCCAATACCAGACGGTGTAGCCTGCTGCGGCCCCGATCAGCAGTTTCGTGGCCCATGCTTTTTTCTGCAAAATGCTCCAGACGAGAATGATACCTGTAATTACCCAAAATGCGCCGCTGCTCGCTGTGACCATGGGTGATGGCTGTACTGAGAACTCGTTTAAAACATTCTGCCACGCAAGGGAAGTCCACAGGCGCAGGGCATTCCATGTTGTTAGGGATAACACCATCAATAGCAGGAGGGTTACTCGTAAAGGTAATTTGTTCATTGGTTTTCTTTCGTCAAAATAATTGTATGGCGGGTAAAAAAATTTGCAGGTCTTTTTCTGTTGATCATCAAAATAGTTAATTGAAATCCTGAAGGGCAAATATTGAAGCTGGGATATTTTTTCGAAACAGGAGCAGGTTATCGGCCTGGATGATGCGTTGTTTGAGGACGAAGCATACTGGAGGTGAAATTAAATCTGCTTTGGAGGGGAATCTGGCGGCGAAGCCATCCCTCACTATTTTTGTTGTGGATATTTCGGCTCCGGCCAGAGATACAGCAATCCTTTTCCGCCGTAAACGGTGTAGCTTTCAAGGTATGGATCGAATTGACCAAAGTAGGGCGGTTGTTTGAGCAGGCGTGTGTTTGCAAAGACGATGGTCATGCCGCGTTCGCTGAGGAATTGAGAGGCTTCTCCGTTTTGCAGTGCCTGGAAATATTCATGGCTGTTGATCAGTCCGTCCATGTTGACGATGGTGCGGTCTCGAATAAAGTACCCTACATTTCCACCGCCTGTCATGCCGATAATTGCGCCGGGCGGTGTATTCTCTTCAATGTAAGTGGCGACTTCCATATAAGATTGACTTTCGGGGTAATAGTTGTGGCGCATGATGGCAGCAATGTAAGTTGTGTGGGTGTAGGCTAGAGAAACGCAAAGCGCAAGTGATGCAAATTCAAATATACGGCGGGTGTTTTTTATTTTCTTTGTTATCGGTCGTAGAACAAGGTGAAACAGAAGGCTGCCGATCAGTACGATCAATATCATTTCGCTTGCCCAGTACCATTCTTTTGCGCCGCCATACGCGGTGGTGGTGTATGAGAAAATTTGCAATCCACAGCCTGCTATTAATGGAATGAGCGCCATATTTGAAAATGCGCGCAGGGTTTGACGGGCGTTGGCAAATAAAAGGATGAGGATCACGATTGAAAAAAACAGCATGGCGATGTAGTAGCGTTCGTCAAGTGTGTCAGCGCCAGGGTAGATCGGACGCAGTAGTTTGGCAACCGGTATTAATAGATTTGATGCAGGTTTCCAGGCGTCGTATACCCACTGATAGTTGATGCCAAAGAAGGAAGGCCAGTTTGATGCGGGGTAGTCGTAGACTGTGTTTTTGAGCAAGCCCCACCAGCGTTTGATCTGCCCGCTGACCGGACTGCTTGTGCCGAATGTGAGTTTGTTGTACAGCATGTATAAGGCAAGCGCGCCGCCGACGATTCCGTAATAGATCAGCGCTTCTGAGAACCAGTTTTTCCAATTGGATCGAAATTCTGTCATGGGTGTTGGTTGTTGCAATTCAATTTTTATTTTCTCATTGCCAAACCAATGCGCGGCGAGACGAACGGCAAGGATGAGTATGACGCTGATTCCCCAATCAAGGAGAAAGGCGCTGCGCGGAAAACTTTCTCCAATTCCAAACCGGGAAAGAATGAGATATATGCCGGCGATCAACACGGTACTTATCGTAAGCGCGGATAAAGTTTGCCGAATGATTTTCCAGATCGGGTTTGTACGTGGATGTTGGTATGCTCCCAAAAAATAGAGAACACTGAGTTTAATTCCCATCGCGATGAGGGTAACTTCCACGGCTGATGCGGCATAGGTGCTGTTGTAGGTGTCCAGTCCTGTGCGAATCGCGACAGAGAAGGTCATTGAGATGAAAATAATGACCATATCGAGCGGTGCAAGAAAACGGACCGGGCTGCCACGCAGGATGATCCAAAGCCCGCCTAGAATTGCGATAAAAACAAGGTCCAGGCGGCTAAACATAACCATGACCGCAATCAGCGCCAGCAGACTGATTTGATGTGCAGTGACTGGTTTTGCTCCTTTGGGCTGCCATTCTTTTTCAAATTGTGAAAGTTTGTAAATGAAAAGTACGATCGTAAAAGCGGCGAGTGGAGTTTCAAGGCCGGTTTCGTAAACTGTGGCGTGAATATTTAAATTAAATGCCCAGAATGAAGCGGCGAGATAAGCCGCCGAAAGTGACAGGTTTTCCTTGACCAACCTGTAAATCAATACCGCAGTTGCGGCATTGAAGAGCGCCATGACTACCAGCAGAACACGCAGCGGCAGGATCAGGTCAAAACGGGCAAGGGCAAAGATCGGAATGCAAACGATCATCCATAACGGATGATACCCATTGGATAAGTTGATACCGTCGAAGGTGCTGCCGAGTCCCTGCGTAATATTTTGAGCGACCTTAAAATAATAATACGCATCGTCGCGCGTAAACCAATTGTTTGGAAAGTTATATGCGTCTGAAAAAGCGGCATAAAGATGAGTGCCAAGAATTACCGCGATCAATAGGCTTTCAAAAAGAGAGAATCGTTTTAAGAAATTCATTTTTATTTTTTATGCACAGGCATTCGAGAAAGCCCGTTACCGGTTCCTATTAAATATGGAGTGTGATTTTACCGAAGTTTTCGCCGTTCCATAATCTTTCCTGAGCAGCGGCGGCTTCTTCAAGCGGAAATGTGCTGTCCACGACAGGCTTGAGTTTACCTGAGATCACCAAACTCATCACTTCACTAAAATCTGCAAGTGTGCTCATGGTGGAGCCGATGATCGAAAGATGTTTGGCGAATATAAAACGATTGTCAATTTCAAAACGCGGTGCGCCGCTATTTCCAACGGTCAGCAGGCGTCCGCCTTTTTTGAGCGCTCGTAAACTGAGCGGAAAAGTAGTTCCCACATTATCCACAATTACATCCATGCCGCGTTTTTATTTGCGATAAATAAAGCCTTTGCCCAATCTTCGTTTTGCGAGCGGTCGATTAAGATGTCTGCGCCGAGCGCTTCTGCATTTTTTAATTTTTTAACGCTTGACCCGATCACAGCGACGCGCGCGCCAAGATATTTGGCGATTTGGATACTGGCGGAATTTACGCCCTCCTCCCGCGCCGACAATTGCCACTGTTTCTCCGGCTTTTATCTCCCCGCGCTTGACCATTGAATGCCATGCGGTTTGATAGACCAATGCGCTGGCCGCCTCGGCATGGAAATCAAAATCTTCCGGCAATTTGAAGAGTTGACGCTCAGGCACACAAATATATTCAGCATATGTTCCGCGGATCGTTTCGCCCAGCAAATGCCAATTGGAGCACAGATTATCCCGCTGACTTAAGCAGTACTCACATTCTCCACAGCCAATATTGGCATTGATGACGACTCTGTCGCCGATTTCAAAATCGTTTGTATCTGTCCCCAGGCCTGCTACTTCTCCTGCACCGTCTGCGCCATTGATGTGGGGTAATTCCAGCTTTAGTCCCGGCCAACCGTTGCGGACGAAGATATCCATGCGGTTAAGTGCCGCAGCGTGCAAACGTACGAGGACTTCACCTGCTTTGGGTGCAGGCATAGAAAACTCAGTGTATTCAAGAACTTCCGGGCCGCCGTGCTTATAAAAGAGGACAGTTTTCATATCACTACGGTTTGATTTCGATCACAACAAAATTCGACATCACAGGAGCGTGCCCGAGATTGTCCACGAGATTCTGTTCTCCGTCCACGCTGACCTGGCATTGATAAATGCCAGGTTCCAGATCAAGCGCTATCTGTCCTGCGCTTTGTCCGCCGGGAAATAAGAAGTGTTGTGCCGGAATCGGCGCATAATAATTTTGTTCCGGCATTAGATTCACATCGGGGGTAAAGACAAGTGTATCAAGGAAGATCGCCATAAATCCAGATGGATCATCCATGTAGGGCCGTGTGATTATCAGTGTGTTCTTGTTTTCAGAGATATCAAATGGGCCGACCCGTTCCCAGACCCATTTGTTGAGATTATCTTCAACCGTCTGGCTGACAGTCCCTGCCTGCCCGTTGACTTGTAATTGCAGAGGCGAATGATCCGCTTCTCTTTTCAAGGTGCGCGCCCAAATATAAATTTGTCCGGCGGTGGAGGTTTCAAATTCATAAAGCACTGGTTCACTTAAATAATTATCAGCCAGATACCCGCTGGCGTTCCAGCCTTGTACAAATGCAGTATCTGCCTGCCAACCTGACGGTGGTGGAAGTGTCTCTGCTTCAAGCCAGACATGTTCTGTGGTTTGCACTCCGCACTGAAGTGAAAGGCTTGTCACTGTGCTTTTTGACAACTCCCAACTTAATTGTTGGCTTGAGTTGGTTTGATGAAGTGTTAAGTTCGCGCTCAAGCAGGCTGGTTCTGCCAATGCTGAAGCGGGCAGGCTAAAACGGTCAAAGAAAATCCCTTCGATCAAGATGCCTTTCGGGTAGCAATGCTTTAATGTTTGGGCAATTTCATCCCGTTTTATGCGATCGCTGTCAGTGACCTTGTCGAGAATGATCTCAAGGTTGGGGCGGTCTGTCAGGTCATCGGGCAGGGCTGGCATCAGGTCGTCCAGTGCCACGTATTGATAGGAATTTTGAATTTCCTCCGTGGGTATTTTGGCGAGCATGAAAAGCTCGATCATTTGATATTCATTATTTAATGGTTCGTTACCGTGTGGAATGTTCGGTAGAACAATGAGTGTATCCATGTCTGCTGCACTGCCGGCGATCTCGCCGATCTCGCGCCGTACTTGACGATTCTGCTCATCGCCAGTTTCATTGAAATAAATATAAAGGTTCATCAGCGGCAGCCAGATCAATACAACGAGCGCAATGGTGACCGATAAAGGCTGGAGTATTTTCCCGATAAAGCTCAGACTGTCATACGCGAACAGGAATAATCCCAGCGCCGCCAGCGCATAGACAGCCGGAAGCCCGGGATAGTACACACGTCCAAGCGGGGAGTGTGCTGCGATGGGCACAGGAAAAATAAATACAGCGAGCCAGATCAATGTCCAGTAGGAGAATCGCTGGCGGAGGGTTGCCAGGGAAACGAAAAACCCCATTGTGATCCAGGGAAGCAGGAATGCGTTAACGAGCGGTCCCATGCGGTTGTATAGAAAATCTACATTGGCGTAGATATACCAGCTTTTAAGTACTTTGGAAAAATATAACCAAAGCGTTGAGAATCCTTCTTCCCAGCCCTTCGCGTTGAAATCGTAATAACCCAGGCGGCTTGCAAGGTATGGAAGCAGAATGGGCAGTGCAAAGATGGAAGGCGCAAGCAGGGCTGTGACGAAGCGAGCCTTTTCTGTTCGAGTAACATCCTGACGATTGATCTCAATCATACAAATGCTAACTGCCGCCAGCAGCAAAGGCCAGACTGTGTCATACGTGAGCAGTCCGAGCGCCAGCGCGATACCACTGACCGCATAGAGATGCCAACGGCGCGCACGAATTGCCCAGGCCAAAAGCAACAGTGTAAGGATCGGCCACAGCTTAACGTGACTTTCCACATTTGCGAGGCGGCTGGCGCTGATATCAAAAATGGAAGCACTTAATAGCCAGGCTGAAAGCAGGGCCAGCGGAATATTCGTGAGGCGGCGCAGCAGCAGATAGAAAAGAAAAGTTGCCAGAATACTAAAGAAGGCCACTTCAAAACGTGCTGAAAAAATTGACGGCCCCAATAATTGATGGAACGGAGTTTGCATAAAAAAACTGACAGGCAGCGCGTCGCGATGATACAGCCCTGAATAATCAGGTAGACCGCGAATTCCCAACCAGACCACTTCGCCCGTCCATTTGGCTTCGTCCCCTTCAATGCCGTATGGAATGGAATCCAACTCAAAAAGACGCCCAAAGGATGCGAGTGCAATAACGGCTACGACCAGGGTGATCTCAAGACCGCGCTTCACATAAATAGGCTGATTCAAGCTGAATACGATTTGTTGCTTTGCCAATTGTGCCCAAATGAAAAACCCAAGAGCCGCCGCCAGATATAACTCAATCCCCATTCTGTGTTCAGGTTCTCTGCCAAGACACCACTGCGCACACATGGCCAGACTCAGTGAAGTCCAGAGCAGGGCGGTTTTTATGCGGCTTGGTGAACGGCGAACCAGGGCCAGAATTACAATGGATAATGCCAGCAATCCTGTTAGGACTGTGCTTGCAATTGCAGCTTCATAGTAGAGAAAATTCAGCGAGCCGCGCTGCCAATGCAGGAAATAAAACGGGCGGCCAGGTTCCATTGGATTGATCGGAATTCCACCCGCCATTTGTGCAGGTGCAAATATCAAAAAATAAGCTGCCAGCATTGTTACCACACCAGCCAGCAGAATTTCCCAACGGAATTGTGAAACATAAAAAGTGAGACGTTGTTTTAGGATCTGCCTATTAACATGAGTCTCCGCTTCTTTTTCGACGTGAGGAGTTGTTTCTGTCACCGGTACATCAACCCATCTTTGACGATGTGCCGCGACAAAAAGCAACAGTGTTCCAGCCAGCGCCAAAAGAGTTGGGATCAGACTCCAGAAAGGTATGTGCTTGTAAAAGACAAAATATAAATGTCCAGCCCAAACCGTCCACAATGTAATTATGAAGAGTTCAAATTTGTAATTCTTTATCCAGGCAGAAAAATTTGCAATTCGAGCCCATGTGAGGATATGAGCATGGGGCTTTCTCCGCCTGATTAAAAGCCAATCCAAATATACAGCCGTGAGAAGCGCGAGGATCAATACCAGGTAACCGGAAGACATTAAAACACCTTTAGCGAAGACCGGTTTCCATGCGCGAAATGACAAGGCGTTGAATTTCGCTTGTGCCCTCATAAATCTCTGTGATCTTTGCATCACGGAAATATCTTTCGATTGGCAATTCCTTGCTATATCCCATGCCGCCGTGGATCTGTACTGCTTGATGTGTAACGAACATGGCGGTTTCAGATGCAAACAACTTCGCCATGGATGCTTCAAGGGAATATCTTCCATCCGTTTGTTTGGAATTTTCTTTTGCAATCGCCGCATTGTAGATCAGCAGACGCGATGCCTCAATGCGTGTTTTCATATCTGCGATCTTGAATCCTGTTCCCTGAAACGCGCCGATTGGCTGACCAAACGATTCACGCTGACCCACATACTGGCGGGAAGCTTCGTATGCCGCTTCTGCAATTCGAGCGCCTGAGTTGCAATGCCGATACGGCCCGCATCCAACACGGTCATGGCGATCTTGAAACCTTCGCCTTCCGCGCCGAGTCTGTTGTCAGCTGGGACCCTGCAATTGTCGAAGATCAACTCACTGGTAGCCGAGGCGCGGATTCCAAGTTTCGGTTCCTTCTTGCCGCGTTTTAATCCGTTTGTTTTTCCATCCACCAAAAAAGCGCTGACCCCTTTTTGTTTTTTCTCAGGATCGGTCATCATAAAGACCACGAAATAATCGGCTACTGGGCCGCTGGTAACCCAGGATTTGGAGCCATTCAAAATATAAGAATCACCGTCGCGGGTGGCGCGGCTTTTCATTGTGCCCGCATCTGAACCGCTTTGAGCTTCGGTCAGGGAATATGCGCCAATAGCCTTGCCCGATGCAATGGGTGTGATAAATTTTTTCTTCTGTTCTTCTGTGCCAAATTTTAATATGCCGTGACAGTATAAGGAATTGTTTACCGACATGATAACGCCGTGTGCTGCATCCACTTTGCAGATTTCTTCAAGAGCCAGAACATAGGCGAGTGCATCCATACCCGCGCCGCCATATTGCTCGGGAACTTCGATTCCCATAAATCCCATTTCTCCCATTTTTTTCATCGTCGCGTGCGGAAATTCTCCGCTTTCATCATGTTCGGCTGCGATTGGGGAGATTTCTTTTTGGGCAAAATCGCGCGCCGCATCGCGGATCATTTTGTGTTCGGCTGTAAGTGGGTGGATGGGAAGATCGGTCATTTGTTATCTCTCCGGAAGAAAATAGTTTTCAAGATTATACCGCTTTGGGCGTGTAAGCTGGCGCGTTGTAATAATCGGAAAATGGCAATTGACTTCTCTCCATCGTCCAATATAATTACGTGATTAAGATGGCTTATGCAAAGGCGGTTTGAAACTATTTTATAATCTCTTATATGAACTCTCGCATCTGGCAATTTGAAACTATATTAACAAACCGCCTTCTCGTCTGGAGCATTCTCAGCGTTCTCTTCGGACTTGCAGCCTGCTTCGCCTCCGATAACTTTTTGCGCGGCTTCGGCATTCAGGGCGTCGCCTGGGGACTCATTGATTTTGCCATTGCTTTCCTCGGCGCAAAATCTGCCGCTCGACGCAAATCCACAGCCGACCCGATGCGTGAAGCGCAAAGCATCCGCAAAATCCTGTGGGTCAACTTTGGTCTGGACGTGTTGTATATCCTCGCTGGATTTTTTATTATCCAAAATTATGCTGAAGCGTTTTGGATTGGCACGGGCTGGGGTATTATTCTACAAGGCGCGTTTTTATTTTTCTTTGATCTTATTCACGCGTTAAGCGTGCCCAATATAGAGGCTATATGATCTTTTCCTATCTTAACTCCAAGTGCGAAGCTCGTGACCATGCCGAAGGCGGATGTGAGTCTTCGCGGTTGCAAATATTACCAAAGGTGAACTCGTCTCTCTCTGGGGCGGGCGGATTGTCCGCAAAGATGAGCTTGATCCATCCATGCCGCGCTTCACGCAGCGCGTCCTTAAATGGACGAAGATCTGTATTTGCTGACCGCGGAAGAGAAGGAGCCCAATGATTGTTTCAATCATTCCTGTAACCCCAATTTGGGATTCTTCGGACAGATCGGTTTGGTGGCTTTACGCGATATTAAGACAGGCGAAGAATTGATGTTTGATTACGCGATGTCTGAGGGCGGAAGATACGAGGAGTTTGAATGTTATTGAGGCGCGGTGAAGTGTCGAAAAAGAGGGACGTGCAACGATTGGAAACTTCCTGAATTGTGGTAGGAGTATAGAGGTTATTGTTGTCCCTATCTCGAGCGGCGGATTAAATCGTTGCGTGCCAATACCCCCGTGGAGCGCGGAATTTAGTCCGCACTATAAGACATTGAAATGAAATATTTACTCGGTGAAAAACTAAATATTGACTGGAAAGTTGCGATTGTCACCATCGTCAGCACTTCGTTGTTGATCATTGACCATTACTATACGTTTACTGACTATAAATACTGGGATCGTTTAATTCTTTATTTTGCCATTCCGCTATTGCTGATATTGATTCTGTTTCGTGAAAACCCGAAAGAATATGGCTTCTCCTTTGGCGACTGGAAACTGGGATTAACCTACACCGTGCTCGGGATTCTTGTCATGGCTCCTGTCATTTATTATCTGGGAAGCGGCAACGCGGCCATGAAGACATATTACGAAAGATTTTTGCCCGGCCTGCCGTGGACAACTTTTATTGATCTGCTTGGTTGGGAGTTCTTCTTTCGCGGTTGGATTCTTTTTGCCTATACACGTAAATTCGGGCATGACGGATTGTGGCTGCACGCTGTTCCATTTGCGCTGGCACATATTGGCAAACCAGATATTGAAACACTCTCCACCATCTTTGGCGGATTCGCATTTGGCTGGGTGGCATACCGCACAAGGTCGTTTGTCTGGCCCTTTCTGATTCATTGGTTTATTGCTACGTTTGTCATTCTGGTTGCTGCTGGCGTGATATAAAGAGTAGATATGAATACTTATCCTGTTCGTCCGGCTTTGGAGTCAGAATCCTCTCAAATTAAAGGCTTGATCAATTTGGTCGGGATCAATCCCACAGGACTGGATTGGAAGCGTTTTATCGTTGTGGTCAATGAAAAGGGGCAGGTCATTGCCTGCGGGCAGATCAAGCCTCATGGAGAAGACATCCGCGAACTGGCTTCGATTGCAGTTAACCCTGAATATCGCGGGCAGGGATTAGCGCGTGTTGTGATTGAGATGCTTTTGCATGAAAACCCGAGACCGTTATATCTAATGTGTGTTTCGCATAATGGGCCGATGTATGAAAAGTTTGGCTTTCAAGTGATCGCAGATAAGGCCATGCCGCGCTATTTTGCGCGAATTAAAAAGTTGTTTAAACTTTCCGATGTATTTAGAAGATCAGGTCAAGAATTGCTTGTCATGAAGTTGGAGTAAAATCATTCGTATGAAGAATGCTTTATATGTTTTGCTTGGAGTGATGGCGGGCTTTGTGCTGGCGGGTGTGCTTGTTTTTGTGGCGCGTGCGCCGGCTGGAGAACCGGTCGTTTTACTTCCTGCGCCCACCAAGGCACCAGTTGCTGTGCATGTGATTGGCGCAGTGCCGCGCCCGGGTTTGTATGAGTTTGCTCAGGGCGCACGCGTGCAGAATGCGATTGATGCCGCCGGTGGAATTCTGGCCGAAGCCAATGTGGATGCGGTCAATTTGGCCGCGCTGCTTGAAGATGGTCAGCAGTTGGTGATTCCATATCAGGATGGCAGCGTACCTTCTGAAGTACCATCGGTTGATCTTCCATCTTCCACTGAAGAGCCAGCCAATAATTCAGGAACGGAACTCATTAATATCAACACTGCCGGTGTTGACGAATTGGATACGCTTCCCGGAATTGGACCGACCACCGCGCAAAAAATAATCGACTATCGCACCGAAAATGGACCATTCGCAAGCATAGAAGATATTATGAAAGTTTCTGGAATTGGTGTATCTACATTTGATAATATTAAAGGACTGATAAAAATCTAATGCCTGCTTTCGATCATTTTTCAGCCATCGCTTCGATCTATGCCCGCGTAACATATTCAAAAGCAAATCTTATACGCGAAGTTGGCGCACTGCCTATTTCTGGAAAACTGCTGGATGTGGGCGGCGGCACGGGACGTGTCGCATCCGCGATCCGTGATCTTGTGGACGAAGTGATCATTACGGATGTATCTTTCGGAATGCTGGACAAAGCGGATCGCTCCGCGTTCAAGCCTGTCTGCGGCGGTTCTGAATCATTACCCTTCGCTGATAATTCCTTCGAGCGTGTCATCATGGTGGACGCACTGCATCACGTGATCGATCAAGTTGATAGCGCGCGTGAAATGCTGCGCGTGCTCAAACCCGGCGGACTGCTCGTGATCGAAGAACCCGATATCCGCACCTTTGGCGTGAAGTTAATTGCGATTGCAGAGAAACTTCTTTTAATGCGCAGTCACTTTCTTGCGCCAGATCAGATCGTAAAATTATTTCCAGATCAAGAGACAAATATCCGCGTAGAAGATGGGACAGCCTGGATCATCATCAAAAAATAAAATCACGCTTTTTTAATAAAATATAAAAAACATCCCAAAAATTGTCATCAGACAACCTTCGGGATGTTTTCTTAATTACAGAGTATCAGCAACTTGCAATTATGGAGTCCATCAGCTCATGTGCCCTGTGGGTGCTGATGGTTTACACGGACAACACCCAACACGGACGGCAATCTAGCCCTTTTTTACTCACTCGCCAGTACATGCCTTGCAATGACCAAACGCTGAATTTCGCTGGTGCCTTCGCCGATGGTCATCAGGCGCGCATCGCGGTACATTCTTTCTACATTGTATTCGCGGCTGTATCCATTTCCACCGTGGATCTGGATCGACTCATAACAGACGCGTTCTGCCATTTCGGTGGCGTACAACTTCGCCATCGCGGCTTCTTTATTGTAGGGGCGTCCCTGATCTTTGAGCCACGCAGCTTTATGCAGAATGGTTCGCGCGAGTTCGATCTCTGTTGCCATGTTAGCTAATTTAAACTGAATAGCCTGAAACTCCGAAATAGACTGGCCGAACGCCTTGCGCTCCCGCGCATAGTCTACAGCGGCTTCGAGTGCGGCTTGTGCCAGCCCGATGGAGATTCCGCCAATGCTGATGCGGCCTGCATCGAGTGTGGCGAGGGTTTGCTGTAATCCGCGTCCTTCCACGCCCACCAAATTCCCCAACGGCACGCGGACATTGTCATAGGTGATGCCGTGAGCGGGGGAGCCGCGCAGTCCCATCTTTTTTTCAGCGGGACCAACTTTCATTCCCTTCGTATCAGTTGGGACAAGGATCATGCTCAAAGACTTTGATCCGCCCTTCGGGTCTGTGCGGACTAAAGTAATCACATATTCGGCAATGCCGGCGTTGGTACACCACATCTTCGCGCCATTGATTACCCATTCATCGCCCTGTTTTTCGGCTTTGGTAATGACTCCGCCTTGAATATCAGAGCCGGCCCCGGGTTCGGTCAATGCGAGTGCGCCGAGTTTGTTCTTGCCTTCTGAAACCAATGGCAGCCATTTTGCTTTCAACTCTTCCGAGCCATACAAAGCGATGGGCGCGGTGCCCAGCCCGTTGTGGGCGGTGAAAGCCAAAGCAGTGGAACCGCAGCCCCAGCCCAATTCTTCCATGGCAATGGCCGATGAGATCATGTCCACGTTTGAGCCGCCGTAGGCTTCGGGAATGCTCATGCCGAGCAGACCGAGCGGCCCGCCCTTGCGGACAGCGTCCCAGTTGAAGGTTTCGTTTTCATCCATTTCACGTGCTTTTGGTTTTACAACCTTTGCCACAAACTCGTGGACAGATTTCTTCCATGCTTTTTGTTCGTCGTTTAGATCAAAATCCATAATACTTCTCCTGCGTTGATTTATTCAGTTTGCGATGGAGTCCATCAGCTTGCTGATGGGTTAATTTCTGCAGGTAAAGAAACCCACAAAGCGATACACGGGTAGCACCCACGCGGACAGCAAGCTGTCCGACTCCATAGTGTTTTCTATATTGTAATCACTTTGGCGGCTTTTGTTTGCGCCTCGATAATATCCGGCATACCGCCCACGATCCCAACCTGATTCTGCCCGCTGAGATTGTAAAAATCAAGACAGGTGGAGCAGATGATCAACCGCACGCCTTTGGCTTCCAGCGCCTTAAGCTGCTCCAATACTGGAGAATCTGCTACGGTCAACATTACACCTTCGGTGTAGAAACAAATTGCGGCCGGCGGATTTGTATTTTGTAAAAGCAATTCAAAATATTTAGCGGCCAGTTTTTGTTGTAACGCAAGGTCTGCCTTGCCCATGCCGTTATTGGTGACGAGTATGACTGTGTCTTTCATATTTATCTCCTTTGATTTATTCCGAATCTATTTTTTTGTCGTATTCTGCAAGAAGACTACGCGCCTTTTTGCATCCTTCTTTTCAACGTAAATTTCCACTCTGCCAAAAGTGACCGGCATGACGTTCAACGAGGTTGCTTCCTGAAACAATTCCACTTCGATCTCATTAGACTGGAAATAGAGTTTCAACAATTCAGCTTCCATTTGTCCCAGCACTTCGGTTAGAAGTTCGTACTTTAATTCGTCCATGATGTCCTCCAGCAAATGATGAACAGGATCGTCCACAAGGTGCTGACCACAAACTGACGCATTCCAATGCGGACGGGTTTCCAGCCAATGGATGGATGGGTGATGCCCCAAAGTGTTTCAAGCCATTGAATTAAAAACGGGATGAAGATCAACTGCGGAATTAAATTTGCCCAACCCAATAAAAGCGACGCGCATAAATTGAATGACGTGTAGACGAGCGCGCGTCTGCCCATCTTCCACAAAACGCTTCTTTCCTGACCTGTAGCCTGATCCTGTTTCAATTCGCGTTGTTCCAGCCTGAGATATGCATAGACGATGCTCGCCGCGGCTTGCAGCCATGTCCACACGAGGAGCCACCAGCCAAGCGGATTGTACTCTCCGAGCCCGACCCAATAGGCGGCGGGTGCTGCAAGTGACAAGACACCGGTGGCGACGATCTCAATGCCGGCCTGCTTTCGTTCAGAACGTTGACTCACCAGCCAGAGATGCCAGGCAAAGACCGGCGCGGCGGGAATTGCCAGATAGAGAATATAGCCAAAGCCTGCGAGGATTAAGGCGGTCAATGCCAGGGCTGAGATGATGCCATAGACCAGCGCCCAGAAACGGGCGGGGGGTAGATCCGTGTTTGGGCGTCTGCCAGAGATCACTTTGACGATCACTGTGATCGGTTGACGAATCATGAACGCAGACATGGCCGCGATGATCAAATTAAATGTTGCATAATTGAATGTGCCGCTTGCAAAGATCCCAACCAGTAGAGGGGTGAGGATGAATACCCACGAGCCGTGGTCTTGCGGAAGAGCAATCTGCTTTTTGAAATTTGCAAGCATTGTTTAACAAGCATAAAGAAAACCCCGATGTGTGCAAGGTTGTTATAATATCTGTAAATCATTTAAGGAGAGATACGCATGGCAAAAAAGAAAAGGTAAATCAGACACAGACTCAGAAGGCGAATAAGACGATTCAATACGCGGCTCTGGCTTAATGCTGGTTGTTGTGGCTATGGTTGTGTGGGTAAACTCCTCTGGCACTTCGGGGCCGAAGCAATATACAGCTGCACCGCCCATGACCATTGATGTGAACAAGACTTATATGGCTACTGTAGAAATGGAAAAAGGCGGGCAGTTTGTGCTTGAGTTGTACGCCGATAAGGCGCCGATCACTGTGAATAGTTTTGTGTTTCTTGCGCGTGAAGGATTTTATGATGGTGTGACTTTCCATCGTGTGCTTGATGGCTTTATGGCGCAAGGCGGCGACCCGACGGGTACGGGTCAGGGCGGCCCCGGTTATGAATTCGTAAATGAAAACAGTGACCTGGTCTTCGATAAGCCCGGTGTGTTGGCGATGGCCAACGCCGGCCCCGATACGAATGGCAGTCAGTTCTTTATCACGTTTGATGCAGCTGATTTTCTGAATGGCGGTTACACCATCTTTGGTCAGGTGGTCGAAGGCATGGATGTGGTCAATGGCATCACGCGCCGTGATCCCGATCAAAACCCGTCCACACCTGGTGATGCGATCAAGACGATCACAATCACTGAAGAATAAGCAGTTTATACGGAGTCAGGCAGCTCATGTGACTTGTGGGTGCTGTTTGTGAGACAGCCATCAGCGAGCTGATGGACTCCATAAAATAAAAAGAGAGGATGAAGTTTTATCGCTTCATCCTCTCTTTTTCTCTCTTTTTGCGGACTGAAGTCCGCGCTCCAGTTTTACTGGTTAATCGTCTTCTTCCAGATCGCGCATGGAGCAAAGGGATTGCAGTTCTTTTTCGCGTGCGTATTGTTTTTTGAGCAATGGATCAGCAAGGACTTTATTTGGGATCACATCTAAATTTTCGATCCAGTTTACAAATGATTCCAGATAAGGTTGATTTTCGTCTGATTTGTGTCCTTGTGTTGAATGCATGATTGGGCGGAGCTCATCCGGAAGTTTTTCAGGCTCATTGCCGAAATAATAGAATTGCTTGGAGGCAAGCGCGTATAGCCCGCTCAGGTCTTTTTCCTTATTTTCTTCCTTGTGGACGCCGGTGCGCATTTTGGGATCTGAGCCGCCTGTATAGTTATAGATGCAATCGCCCATGCGCATACGATAATCGATATTGCGCCAGTCTGGTTTTTTCTTTGGCACAAAGGTCTTGCAGAACTGGTCATACTCTTCCATTGTCATTTTGCTGGTGACTTTCATGGCATACACTAAATGGTCTGAAATATCACCGATGGGAGATGTCGCTGACCCGAGGCCGACGACCCAATCATCCACTTCAGCGGCGCGGCGGATGGCGGGTTTACAGATCACAAGTGTGCAAATGCCCCAGAATGGATTGGGGGCGGCTCCGCCATCATAGCGTACTGTGTACGAAAATAATTTCATAAGTTTCCTTTTTTTGAAACGTGATTATCAATCCGAGATCAATATAAATCTTCATCGTCTACAATGGCGGGCGGCTCGGTGACCAGCGCATGAGGCCAGGCTCCGCTTTCATTTAACATGGCAGCCAGTTCGTAGGGTGTGAGTAGATATTCCAACTCCTGCGCTTCAAGAAAGTCCACGATCAGTTTGTGAGGCGGTTTTTCCGTTTTGAAGCTTTTTTGAACGCGGCCAAGAAAGAATTTTGCGCTTTCCTGTGAAATTTGAAATCGCGAAGCGATTTTCTCGAAGGGTTTGTGGGTATCCATATTTTTATTTTACCGCTTGTTGCGTAAATTGTTTTATTCCCCTTTGTGCGATACTCCATATCTGAAAAAGTGTTGTAAAGTGTTGTATAGTATGTATAAAATAACGGAGGTGCCCCAATGACTGAGAAATACACCAAAGGCGAAATGCATGGCTGCGTTGTCTGCGGAAAGTTGTACCAACTTTATGTGATCACAGATGCAAACGGAAAATATGTGGATGCAAAAGTAATGAGCGCGGGTGGAAAACTTGTGCCTCATTCGCAGCGTCCACTGGTTGCGTGTGATACTCATCCAGATGAGCAGGTCGAGCTTGCCGTGTCGCGTGCGTATGGTCTGCAAAAAGAGGACGATGAAGATTGACAGTCATTTAAGAGACGGATTATATTAAAATGGCTATATATATTATTATGACTGGAGGTTTAGAATGAAAAATAGAATCTTTGGAGCTGCGTTGGTTTTTCTGTCTCTGGTGCTTGGTGCATGTAATTTACCCAGTGGCGCGCCGGTTACAGAAGCCCCGTCTGTTCTGGCAGATACGTCCACGCCGACCGCCGCGCTCTTCGTTGAAACATCTACATCAACACCTGAGGCTTTGGTAGTGTCTACAGATACCGCTTCGCCGGTGCCGCCGCCGCAGGATCCGCTGGTGCTGCGTGCTACTCTGTGCTGGCAGGGTCCAGGTCCGATATATGATGTGGTCAGCGCATTGAAGCAAAATGAACGGGTAAAACTACTCGGTCGCGGCAGTATTTCTGGCTGGTTTGTAATAGAGAATCCCATCTATAAAGATCCGTGCTGGGTTGCAGAAGGTGAGTTGCAGATTGATGCCGGAACTGACCTGACGAACTTAAAGATATTTAATCCGCCGCCCACTGCCACTCCCACCAAACCGCCAACATATACACCAACACCTGTGCCAACCCTTACTCCAGTTCCTTAATTTCCCGCAGTTTTTAATCCCCAAATAACACCTTCCAGTTCGGGAGGTGTTATTTGATTCGGGCTGATCACCTTAATTTGTAAGAAAATCACATACCTGACAGTCTCAATATTTATCTTGCACAAAAGGAAACCCCTGATTTGAACGAAAACATCGAACGCCCGTCCTTGTTACAAACCTATACACGTAGTTTTAGTCCGCTCAAGAATCGCAACTTACGCATTTACCTTGGCGGACAAGCGATTTCCCTATTAGGCACATGGATGCAAACTGCCGCGCAAAGTTGGGTCATCTGGGAACTTACCAAATCTGAAAAAGCGCTTGGCATTGTGGTCATGTTAAACAGCCTGCCGTTGTTACTGCTTGCTCCCTGGGCCGGCGGAATTGCTGACCGCTTCAACCGCCGCTTTATTCTGATCGCCACACAGATCATTGCCATGCTTTCGGCTTTTACCCTCGCAATTCTGATCCAGACCGGTCTGATCGAGATCTGGCATATTTACGTTTCAGCTCTTGTCCTCGGTATTATCTCCGCACTGGATTTCCCCGCACAACAGGCATTCATCGGTGATATGTCTGGTATGGGGCAGGTGCGTCAGGCGGTGACTCTCAACATTATGGCGCTGCAACTCGCCCGTATGCTGGGCCCGGCTCTCGGCGGTTTCCTGCTTAAAGCTGTGGGCAATTCCATTTCTTTTTGGATCAATGGCTTTAGTTTTCTGGTGGTCATTATTAGCTTGATGTTTGTCCGCTCACATCAAGCCGAGCACAAAGGCGGAAGTTCACGCGGACAATTTCGCGAGACCGTGGATTTTCTCCGCTCGCAGCCGCGCATGATCGACTTAATGATCTTCGCTTCGCTCGTGACCTTTTTCGGGCTCTCCATCTTCAACATTCTCCCCGCTGTGGCAGACCACGTGCTGCACGGAGATTCGCAAACTTACGGGCTTTTATTCGGCGCATCAGGCGCAGGGGCATTGATGTCCACGCTGTTCCTGCTTCCGCTTTCGCAAGCCGCGAAACGCATCGGCCTCATCATCACTGCCGCCGCCGCATGGATGGGAACTTTCTTCCTGCTATTGTCACAGTCCTCATTTATTTCGCTTTCGATGGTTTCCATATTCTTCGTCAGCCTTGGCGCACCATTGGTATTAACCACAGGATTGGGTGTGATGCAGCTTATGGCCCCCGGTGACATCGCGCGCATCATCAGCCTCTTCACCATGTTAACCTTTGGCTTACAGCCCATTTCCTCCATCATTATTGGTTACTCTGCAGAAACTCTGGGTACGCAAAATGCGATCTTGCTCAATGCTTTGTGCCTCATTACCGGCGCTTCACTGATGTTCTTCTTCCGTAATGGATTACGTCAATGGGAACTGAAACCCATAGTCCCGCCGATCATCTCTTCAAAGGAAATTAAAAAAACATACCGATCAAAAAAGTTCTTGAGGCAATCTCAAGAACTTTTTTGATCGGTGATTATATTTGGCTTTAATTCATGTTGGAGTATCATCGCCGTATTTAAAAATCCCCAATTGAGGTGTGCAAAATGTCATCCGCAGATAAATTCATTCTTGCAATTGATCTTGGTACGTCCGGTCCCAAAGTTGCCCTGCTTTCTGTACAAGGTGAATTGATTGGGAGTGAGTTTGAAGAAACGCCGGTTTTACTTCCACCTGGCGGAGGAGCCGAACAGTCGCCGCAGGTTTGGTGGGATGCGATTGAAACCGCGGGCAAACGTCTGCTTGCGAAAGGGCTTATCTCCAATGATGATATTGTAGCCATTGCATCTACGTCGCAGTGGTCGGGCACGGTAGCTGTCGATCGGGAGGGTGACGCAATCGGTAACGCCATCATCTGGATGGACTCACGCGGCGCACCTTACATCCACAAACTGATGGATGGTCCGCTCAAAGTAGAAGGATATGCGCTCACCAAACTTATCAAGTGGATTCGTCTAACGGGCGGCGCACCGGGGAATTCCGGCAAGGATCCGCTCGCGCACATTTTATATCTTCAAGATGTTCACCCTGAAATCTATCAACGTGCATATAAATTCCTTGAACCTATTGATTACATCGGGTTGCGGCTTACCGGTCAATTTGCTGCATCGTTTAATTCAATTACTTTAAATTGGATGACAGACAACCGCAACATTGAAAATGTGACTTATCACGATGGCTGGATGACTTGTCACGTCCCGTTTAAAAGACAGACCTGTTTCATAATCTGGCCGCTCTGCCTTCCGCTATTCCCGGCCGCTATCTTCTCACAAATGAACAGGAATGTGCCGGCGGATGCCTGCAATATTTGCGTAATAATATTCTTTTTCCACAAGATGAATTATCTCAGGAGAGATGCCCGCAAATGCTTATCAATTACTCGACCAAATTGCCGAACGCACGTCCGCAGGCAGTGATAAATTAATTTTCACACCCTGGCTTTATGGTGAACGCACTCCCGTTGACGATCATCTCGTGCGCGGCGGATTTCATAACCAATCCTTAAATACAACCCGTGCGCATATGGTGCGCGCTGTTTTTGAAGGGGTTGCTTATAATATGCGCTGGTTATTGAAGTATGTGGAGCAATTCAACAAACGGCCGGTGACTTCTCTTAATATGGTTGGCGGCGGGGCGAAATCAAATATCTGGTGCCAGATCCATGCGGATGTATTGAACCGGTCCATTCAGCAGATGAAAGATCCGATTGAAACCAATGTGCGCGGCGCGGCACTGCTTGCGTCGGCCGGACTTGGATATTTGAAGTACGATGAGATCGGTACACACGTCAAGATTGCAAACACATATACGCCTAATCCCGATCACCGCAAAATTTATGATGAATTATTTGCCGAGTTTATTGCGATCTATGAAAGCAACCGCAAAATTCACGCACGATTGAATCGGCAGCATTAATTATTTACAGCGCGGACTTCAAAGTCCGCGTTATATTGGAGGATCATTCATGAGTTGGAAAGACAGCATCTTTAAACAACTGGGGAAACTTAATCCGCGCTTTTTGGCTTCGATTGAAAAAAGCATGAAAGCTATTCCCGGCATTAGCCAAAGAATAGACGGTGAATACGCAGAGATCATGGTTGAGTTGGAAAATTCGGCCAAGCCATACAGAAATAAATTTACAACCTTTGCGCAAATCCCGCAAAAAGGACGTGACCACTCTGATATTTTGCGTGAAATGGAATCGATGCGTGAAATGGAAGAATCCCACTGGAAAGACGGGTTTATTTCAGGCGCGGTCTATCATGGCGATCAGGAGCATATTGATTTTCTAAACCAAGTCTATGCCATTAACTCACAGAGCAATCCACTCCACGCAGATGTCTGGCCGAGTGCGACCAAATTCGAAGCCGAGATCGTGGCGATGACCGGTGATATGCTCGGCGGCGCAGGACAGGATGTCTGCGGTACGCTTTCATCGGGCGGCACGGAAAGTATTATGCTGGCGATGAAAACTTATCGTGATTGGGCGTTGGAAACAAAGGGAATCACCAGACCCGAGATGATCGTTCCGATCACTGCACACGCGGCGTTCGATAAAGCCAGTCAATACTTTAATATCAAGACCATCCATGTGCTCGTGGACGAAAACTTTCGTGCGGATGTGAATGCAGTGCGAAAGGCGATCACATCGAATACGATTGTCATTGTCGGTTCCGCGCCGTCCTTTCCGCACGGAGCAATTGATCCGATTGAGGAGTTATCCGCGCTTGCGCTCAGAATAAGATCGGCTTTCATGTGGATGCCTGCCTCGGCGGATTTATCCTGCCGTGGGCTGAGAAATTAGGCTACCCTGTACCTTCGTTTGATTTCCGTCTGCCAGGTGTGACTTCCATGTCTGCGGATACGCACAAGTATGGATATGCAGCAAAAGGCACCTCGGTCATTTTGTATCGCGGACAGGAATTAAGGCATTTTCAGTATTACACCACCACAGAGTGGCCCGGCGGTTTGTACTTTTCGCCAACCTTTGCCGGCAGCCGCCCCGGTGCATTGAGCGCCGCCTGTTGGGCTGCGCTGACCACCATCGGCGCGGAAGGATATTTATCTGCGACCAAAAAGATTATGGAAACAGCAGCCATGATCAAGCAGGGAATTCGTGAGATTCCCGAACTGCACATCCTGGGTGATCCGCTCTTTGTTGTGGCATTTGCGTCAAAACAAAGTGCTCGATTATATGTCTCATAAAAAATGGAGCTTGAATGGTTTGCACAAGCCGACTTGTGTGCATATTTGCATCACTTTAAGGCACACACAGCCCGGCGTTGCAGAACGCTTCCTCTCTGATTTGCGTGAGGCAGTTGAGCACGTCAAAGCAAACCCGTCTGAAAAAGGGACCATGGCGCCTGTTTATGGAATGGCTGCAACATTGCCTTTGCGCGGCATGGTGAGTGATTTGCTTAAGAAGTATTTGGATGTGATCTATAAAGTTTGATGTGTATCTATTGATAAACCCCATTAACTTGTGAATAAATATAAATGTCCATCGGGTGTTTTTTCGACCCGCAATGATTGAAGTTTTTTATTGGCTGGCCCCTGTTTCACCTTCCCGTCCGCGTCAAACTTTGATCCGTGGCATGGACAGGTAAAGCCATCTGTTTGCGGCTCGACGGCACAGCCGAGATGTGTGCAAACCAGACTCAAGACTGAAAATCCGCTTTCGGTGTGCAGCAGAATGGCAGGGATTTCTTCAAGCACCGTGCGTGAATTCAATGGATACTTTTCTACAGGGCCAAGGTTAAATTCTGTTTGACGGGCAGGTTCAGTTTGGAAACTGAGAAAACGAAGCAAGCCGCCCAGTGTGAGTGCGCCGCTTAAATAGAGAAATCCATCACGGGTTAGTTTTAGAAAATCACGGCGGGATAGGTTGGTCATCTTATTTTTCCACGGCATGGCATTCGTGACAATATTGCGAGCTCTGTTCATCGGGTTTTTGCTCACAGGCTGTGCCCATTACAGGGCGGAAATTAAATTTCTGATTCGTAACTTTGCCGATCATTTCATACGTTCCGTCTGATAAGACATGGGTATTCCAAAGCGGTTCGCCTTGTTCAGTGACAAGGATCGTATCGCCAATTTTTAGATCAACCACGGGGTTGAGGAATGACATACGGAAAGCAACATCGTTTGGGTCGTTCAATGTTTTGGTCAGCGGTAATTCTGTCAGCGTACCGTGGCATGTTTGGCATTGCACGTATTGAATATCTTTTTGATTGTTGTGCAAGTCACCATCGCCCATCACCTCAGAACGCGTGTGGCAATCTACGCAATCAAGTGTATATTCGCATTGCGTAAATTGTGCGATCGGCTGGTAGTAATCTTCAATACGTTTTGTCGGGGTATCGGTTCGTTCAATAAATGTCATTGTCCGCAGGTCGTAGTTGCCGCGATTGTGGCAGGCATTGCATTGGGTGTATGGAATGGCGGTTGTGAGTTTATGCTGCTCAGTGGAATGACACGCGGCGCAGCCCGTTTGGCGTGCAAACGATTCGCCTTCACGCGGCACGGCGTTGATATGGCATGTCAAACATTCTTCGCCAAATTTTTGAATCATTGGATTGGTTTCCAACGCAGGGTCAAATACATCCAAAGATGTGATGCCCGTTTGCGTGTGTTCATCCGTAATGGCGTTGATGCCAAAGCGGGATGTCAGATCAGTCTGTGCGCCAAACGTGTAGCGGATGTTTGCAATTGCGCCCGCATACGTGGATTGGACACTGGTCATCACACGCTGGATATGATGACGATCATCCGCTTCGCTGCCGCTGTGACAGTTGCTTCCGCCGCAGGAAGTTTCTACTACGCTGAGATCGGATGGGTTCGCTCCGCCGCGCATGGGGCTGTGCGCGAGGTCGGCGTTAAGCGCGAGTCGTTCGCCGCCATGACAACTGACGCAGCCAAATGTTTCGACAGGATGTGAGGCGCTGATCTCTGGCAAGTCTGCATGGCAGGTAGTGCAATATTCGGTTTCGCCTGAGAGGGTTGGGGTAAGGGCGATAGGGTTGGGTTGGCGGGAGTCGTTCCACCATACAAATAAGATGGCGAGAAGTAAGAAGAAAGAGGAAAGAAGTAGGAGGCGGCGCATGGAGGAAAGGATGAATACCTGTCTATCTGTCTACCTGTTTATAACTGTGAGAACAAAAATGAACAAGGCAATAAATCCAATGGTTACTTGTGCCACTCGATTTGATTTTGGGAACCAGGTGCCGATGTCAGAGTCAGCGGGTTTGGGGAAAATGTATGGGATAAGGGCGACGAGGGTGAGAATGCCAAGCGGGACAAGAATACCAAAGATAAACGGGTCGCCCCATTTGAGCATTTGTTGAATCCAGAGGAAGAACCACGGAGCTTGGGCTTCGCCTGTGACGGTGGTGCCTTGTGTCATTGCTGCGGCAATGGGTGCGGGAATAAAAATGGATAGCAGAATAAGCGCAATGCCAACGATGAACATTGCCAGCACTTCGCGGCGGACGAGTTCGTTGCGGGAGATGCGGGCATTATCGGTGCGGACTTGCGGCGGTGGGACAGCAATGCCGCCATCTCTACGGACGCGGAAGGCGTGCCAGATGCCGAGGATGATGACGGGCAGAGTCAAGCCGAAGATATGCCAGACGTACATGCGCAGCAATCCTGTGGAGCAGGCTTCGCCTCCGCCGATGGCGATGACATGCAGAGAGTCTCCAATGAGCGGAATGGTTTTGAGCAGGTTCGTGCCTGTCAACAGCGGATAGCAAATGTCCACGTCCCAGCGCAGGATGTAGCCTGTGAAATCCAGCAGAATGGAGATGACGAAGAGAGCCAGCCCAAGCAGATAGTTGAAGCGGCGCGGGTGGCTGTATGAAGCGGTAAAGACAACGCGCAGAAGATGAACGGCTGAAACTATCAATAATAATTGCGCCGACCAGTAATGCAAGTTGCGGATAAATCCACCGAAGGGAACGTGATATGTGAGGGATTGAACTGAAAGCGCGGCTTCGGCTGGATTGGGAACGTAGTAGAACATTTCCAAGATGCCGGTGACGCCGAGAATGAGCATGAGGAAGACGGCTGTCCCGCCTGCGCCTAATGTGTGCCGCCAGCGTGCTTGTTCGGTTGGGATGGTTGGGGGGTGAAGGTGATGGAAGAAGGAGGGGCGCATGTGGGAAAGGATGAATGATAAATGATGAAGGATAAAAGAGTAGTTAGTAATTGGTAAATCGTGAGTGGGGATTGTAACCCCGAAGAGTGAAATGATTAAAGCAACGGTATGTTTTCAAAACCCGTAGGGTTGACATAGTTTGTAGAGACAAACACCTCCCGCTGGATGTTCGAGCGGGAGGTTTCTCAGTGTGAGTAAATGCCTGACGAAACAGAATCAGGTTTCAGATTAAGACAGAAGCGCTTCTCTTAATCGCCTGCTCAGGCTGCTGTGAGATGTTAATCCTCGAAGACGGGGAAGTTTTACTTACTCCGTATGTAGGTTGATATGTAAATTAAGAAAGCAAGCTGCGAGTTTATAAGTTAGTTCTCTATATCATTAATCTGCCGCAGAAGATGGAACAAGTTTAAGTGCAACGAGTTCAGATTGCGGGAGGTCTTTGACGGGCAGGGTTTCTGAAAATACCGGGAAGAAATGCGCCGCCAAGGAGAAAAACACGATCAAACCAGAAGTTACGCCCACAAGCAGAGCAATTTCTATAAATGAGGGGAAATAGGTTGCGCCATCGATTGACTTCATGGCAAACCAGGTGACATCAAAACGATTGAGCACAATACCCGCTGCAATAATTAATGCGCCATTCAATGCGTTTTTGCGAGTGGCTCGCAATTTTTTGACGGAGAACCAGATGATCGCAGCCAAAGTCAAAAGCAGTTCTGCAATATACAGGACGCTGAGTATTCCACTTGTGAAAAGCAGGCCCAGTTTATTACCGAGAATCAGGTCGCCAATTTTCATCAACAGATAGAGACCAAATATCCACGGGACAAAACTTCCCAGTTTCTCAATAATTTTTTCACTGAGAGTCTGCTTGAACATCCAAATGCTGACATAAGAGCCGATAATAATGGTAGAGATGCCCGCAGCCATGGATGATACGAGGAAGAACTCTGGCTGTGCGAGAGAATACCATAGTGGATGCAGGCGGTGAATTTGAATTACGAACAGGGAACCGAGCGACGATTGATGCATGGAGGAAAGCGTGATGCCCGCAATGACCATCCCAATGGTCATTTTTTGGACAATTTTTGAAATCTTCTCGTTCTTGAATTTATCCAAAATCACCGGACTGAATTCAAAGGTCAGAATTGCGCTGTAGATGGCGATACACCAACTGACTTCAAAGAGAGCTGAAGAAAGATTGGGGTAGACTAAAAAGTGCCAGAAGCGATCCCAACGTCCAAGATCAAAGAATAGAATAACCAAAACCGAACTGTATCCCAGCAGGCCAAAGAGTACCGTGGGACGAACTGCAGCGTGCAAGTCATGCATGTGGAAGATATAAACCAGCATGGATAAAGTAAACGCCGCGCCGGAAAATGCAACATTTGTCAAGTCAAAACTAATCCATAATCCCCAGGGGAAGACAGTGCTTAGGTTTGTAGTGTCGGCAAGCCCTGCGTATAAACGGTATAAACCTGCGCTCATCCCCAATGCGGCAATCACGGCCAGAACATAAACAAAGCGCGGCAGACCTTTCAGTGCATTAAAACTTTTAATTTTGATATTGATACCCATGGCTTACTCCTTGCCTGCGCTGTCATGTTTTGTCTCAACATGTTCAATTTTATCTGTGCCGTTTTTCTTTTGGTTATGTTCAATAGCCAGATAAATACCCGTCATACCAATCGCCGCGCCTGCGGCAATAATAGGAGTACCTTCTTCAGTAGCGATGCGATTGAAGTGAGCCGGGGATTCCATGGTTTCAGTGGAGGGGAAGCCAAGTTGCTCGAATGGAACGGGGGATATATAGAAGGTGGATGTGCCGCCGTTCTCATGTTCACCAAAGACATGATCAACGTAACGCGAAGACTCGTCCTTGATGCGATTATGTGCCATTGCCAACATATCTTCCCGTTTTCCGAACTGAATAGCATCTGTTGGACAGGTTGCAGCACAGGCGGGTTCCGCCTCGCCTTCTCCAAGACGGGAGACGCACAAGTCGCATTTGGTAATCAAAGCAAATTGCTGGTCCCATTCAAAATGAGGAACTTCAAAGGGGCAGGCATACATGCAATAACGGCAGCCAATACAAGCTTCATTGTCGTATGTAATAATGCCGTCTTCATTTTTTTGTAAAGCGCCAACTGTACAGGCAGATACACAAGATGGATCTATGCAATGCATACAATGAAAGGGCGCTGTATGGCGCTCCAAATTTGGAAACTCACCGGTAACACCGCTATCCTTGATCCAGATACGCGTGCTCTTCATTGGGACATTGTTTTCTACACTGCAAGCCACAAGACAGGCGCGGCAATCAATACAGCGTGATGCGTCAATTAAAAACCGTATTTAGCCATTTTCTACTCTCCTAAATAAAGTGGTTTGAGTGTCTCTGCGTTTGATGCGTCTTCAACCTTTTTTACCGTTACAAATGTCTGGCTGAGCGCTTGTCCACCGCTGATCGGATCGGTGTAGGTGACATGTAAAACCGAGTCACTTGCGCCAACACCGTAGGCCGTTGTCAACCCTTTGGAGAGATGTCCGTAGCCTGGCGTCATAAATACACAATCTGAACGAATAGCTTGTGTCACCAGCACCGGAATATGGATTTGGCCGACCTCACTTGTTACTTCAACCCAATCATCGGTAGCAAGGTCAAGTTTGGCTGCGACTTGAGCGTTTATCCACATACGCGGCTCGTCTGAATATTTATTAAGCAATTGATTATTCTGCGTACCAAACTGGGTTGATTGTGCTACTTTCCCTGTCAATAAATAGAATTGACCTTCGGCGGGTTGGGGTGGTTCATCCCATGTAGGCACGCCAGAGAAACCTACTTTGGCAAGTGTGTCGGAGAAGAGTTCAATTTTTCCACTGGGAGTGTTCCAGCGTTTCTCGGCGGATTCTCCAGCGTGTGGAGTTTCGGGCGCTTCGGCATAGCCTTTGGCTTTGACTTCTTCCAGGGTAACGCCGAGCGGTTTGAGCTGCTGGCGGATGTAATCTTCTTCATCTTCGTACTGGAAGTAATCGCTGAGTCCGAGGCGTTCACCCAACTGCTTGTAAATCCACAATGCAGATTTGGCTTGGCCTTGTGGTTCGATCACAGGTTGGCGTAAAAATACTTTGTCGCCAAATGGAAGGAGTGGATCGTAGCGTTCAAGGTAGGATGCTTCGGGTAGAACTACATCGGAGAACCAGGCGGTATCGTTTAGGACAATATCCACGGTGACGATGAAATCCAATTTACCAAAGGCTTCGAGTGTCTTGCTGCGATCGGGTATTGACATGATCGGATTCTGGCGTGAGATAAACCAGCCATGCGCCTGATATGGGTCGCCGCTGACGATGTTGTCGCGCAGTTCCTGAAATACACCGATCTTGAACGGCACAACGGGATATTTCCACGGCACGCCGTCAAGACGTAGTGCAGAGACACGCGGGTAGGCAGGCTGCGGAGGTGCGCCTAATGTACCGCTTTCTTCGCCGCCGCCTTCGGTTAATACGATATCCCAGTTTCCAATCAATGCGTTCAAGATCGAAATGGCGCGTTGGGTGTGGAATGAATTGACAAAGTTGGATGTACGCCAGCCGTTGTGCGCCAATGCGTGAGGCGCGGCGTCTGCAAATTCATGTGCGATGCGTGTGATGGTTTCGGCAGGAATACCAGTCAATGCAGCAGCCCATTCAGGGGTGTAGCGGCTGACTTCTTTTTTCAGTTCGTCAAAGCCAACTGTGTTCTTTTCAACGAAAGAGCGGTTGTATAACTTTTCACCGATGATGATGTGCAGCAAAGCCAAATGAAAGGCGAGATCATTTCCGGGTTTGATGGGCAGCCACTCGGTCGCTTTTGAGGCGGTCTTGGTGTAGCGCGGATCGAGATAAACCACCTTCGCACCACGGTCAATTGCGTGACTTAAGTCAGATGTCTCAGAGGTGGAAATCGCTTCGAGCAGATTGCGTCCCGTCAACAAAATGTATTTGAGTTTGTCATCGTAGATGCGTGCGGGTTCTTCCATGCCGTAGGTCATCGTGTTGGCGACGATCATCGCGTTGAAACACAGTGAGCGCTGGGTGCCGTAGTTTGGCGAACCGAATGCATACAATAGATTTTCAAACAACGGTTGACTCAAATTGTGCGTGGATGAAAAGACCATCGCTTCTGCGCCATACTTGTTCTTGATCTCGGTCATCTTGCTCGCGACCAGATCGAGTGCCTCTTCCCACGACGCCTCGCGGAATTTTCCTTCGCCGCGTTTGCCCACACGAATGAGCGGAGTCAACACACGGTCAGGATCGTACGTGTTCATTAATCCAGATTGCCCGCGCGGACAAAGATTTCCGTTTGAATGTGGATGCTCAGGGTTGCCATCCAATTTGACGACACGGCCATCTTTGATTTTTGCCAATACACCGCAGCGCCAAACGCACATCTCGCACATGGTCGAGATAACACCATCACCAGCAGCATTTAATACTCCGCTTTCTTTGGCGGCTTTCGCCACCATTGGCGGAAGCATTTGGCCGACAGCCAACGCTCCAACTGATGCCGCGCTTATTTTTAGAAAATCTCGTCTTGAGATTGTTTTTGTCATAGAATTCTCCGAAGTCAGTGGGAAGTTTATGATGGATAGTTTTGTTCTTCCTGATAACTGGCACTATCCACTGCTTACTCGCCTTTTTCAGCGCGTTTCCATCCTGCACGATCGATCAAATAGAAAAGCAGAAGTGACATCAGTGCAAAGACCAAAACTGTCAGGAAAGGATTCAAATTCCACAGATCAGGCATGGTCACGTTGCCATAATTTGCAATCGCAGAGATCGCGGGAAAAACTTGTTGATAGGTCAAGCCGTAAAGTACGGCGCCAACGAGAAAACCGAATAAACCAGGGACAATGTAATCTAATTTGCCTTCGCCGCCACCGGCAGCGCAAGTACCCGGTCAGAATCCGGTGAGAGCCATGCCTATACCGAATATCAAACCCCCGATGATGTTTCCTACCACGTATGTCGCAGGGACAGCGGGGAAGGTGACCAGGCCCAAACCGCGCAAGGCGAAGAGTCCGCTCATGGCAACGACAAGCGCGGTCATCATGAATTGAAGCACAGCCATATCGGTAAAGCTGAATACATTTACGATCTTGTTGTATTTGGTAAGTCCGGCTTTATTGAGTGAAAAGCCGAAGAACACACCAAGAACAAGAGCAGTGATAAAGTTTGTCATATCAGCCTCCTAATAGTTCTTGCGATAAATAATCAGAGCGGTCACAATGCCAGATGCAAACATTCCGGCGATGAACAGGAATGCGGCCGGGGCCAGTAACATGCCGCCTGAGATTGCTAATCCGCTGGTGCAGCCGCCGGCGATGCCCGCAGCGTATTCCAAAATGATCGCGCCAAGAAAGCCAGTACCCAGCGCTTCCAGGTCTGTGCGCCAAAGATGCGCTTCCATTGCAGGTCAGAATTCACAGCATCTTTCTTGCCCCATTTGAGCGTGCCGCTGGTCGCCGCACCGATCAAACCGCCGAAAAATACACCCACCAGCAAAATAACGCCGACAGTAATGCCGGGCGGCATGATGAAGTTGAAATACAAATTGTCAAACAATTTTGGTGCAGCGGCTTTGCCGATCAGTCCGGCCAAATTTTCAAATGCACCGGAAGCACCCAGTAGGCTATTGCTGATCCAAACTGCGGCAATCCCCACCAGTCCGAGCAAAACACCAGCCACGTATGGCGACCAGGTTTCCTTGCGGATGTAATTCAAAATAAAATTCATGATTTACTCCTCATCTTTTTTGATAACAGCGTCCATCAGGTCGAGCACCTTGTCCGCTTTTTTATTTTCCAAAACATTCTTCAAAGACTTGCGCGCGCCCGCTTTAAGTCCCGCGATCTGCGGCAGCATCTCTACCACATCGGCAGGATATTCAGCGTCCACAGCCTTGGTATCGCCAAACTTCACATTGACCAATTTCTCACGGGTCACAACAAATCCGCCGCCGCCCACCAACAACATGCCGATCATGCCCATCAAAATCATGTTGCCCCAATTGGTCGGTTTCTTGCCCAATACGATCTCTTCATAATTTTGAGCATAATTAATCGTATTGGGATCATCAACCACGACTTCATTACAGCTTTGATCGGATGCCGCAACAGGAGCAGATTCTGCGCTGACAACAACCGCTTCGGTTTCCCCGCCGGAAACTGGTGGCAAAGAACCCGAACCTATTTCCACGCCCAAAGTGGTGGCGTAGACCTGCGCGCGCGCATCCAAATCCGCAACGTGGCACTGCTGGCAGGAGGCTGCTACGTCTGAAAGAGGAGCAACCATCCCTTCGTGTGCAGCGGCTTTATCAGTCGCTTGATTATTGCCCGCGTGACAGATATAGCAAAAATCACCGAACGCATGAGATTGATGCCAGCCCGTTCCATCCGCATTCACTGGCATTTCAGCTTGCGCCTCATGACAATTCTTGCAGGAGGAAGCCTGCGATCCACATTGCGCGCTGACCGGTGTGGCTGTTGTCAAATAAAAACCTACAGCGATGACAATTGCCAGTCCGGTAAAAAGAAAAGAGAGTGCGGTGTTCTTGTATTGCATGGTTTCTCCTCAATAGAAGTTTTTAGGAATTTATTGTTTCTTCCATTAAACCTGCTTGATATGTAAGCCGTTCACGCATGACCGTCCGTAACAAGTCCAGCGCCTGAATGAGTCTTTGATCTGAAAGGTGATAGGTGACGGTAGTGCCCGTGCGGACAGTTTGTACCAAACCCCGTTCACGCAAGACTTTGAGATGCCGCGAAGTTGTGGGTTGATTTAATCCAAGCTCGTTGGCTAACTCGGTAACATTACGTGCCCCCTCATTGAGAGCATATAAAATAAGAAGGCGGTTGGGGTCGGAGAGTGCCGCGCAAAAATTAGCTTCAAGTTGGGTGATTTCTTGTTGTAAAGTAGGGGTGACCATGAGAACCTGCTTATATGTGAATAAACGAATATTACCTCCCACATCATACTCTTGTGACGATTTGCACAATAGTGGATTGTGTCATATTAAGTTTCGTTTAATGTCATATATTGTTAGTGTATAATGCGGCAATATTCAGGCAAATTTATTACAGCAGACCTCTTGCAAAAGTCCATTTTTTCCCACAGCCCGCAGGGTAATACGGCACAAAGTCTCAACACTTACACCGCGCTGCGGTTCAGTGAGGTGAGACTCAAGGGAAAAAGCTTAGTGACTTTGTGGTTTACAGCGCTTTACTTATTGCAAGCGGTTAAGTAAAAAAAGATGATAGGAAGGAGTAACGGATGGAATCATTTGTGCGCGAAGCAGCTTCAGTGGATGTCGCTTCAAGTTTGCGTGAGCTGCGTGAGGCACGTGGCATATCGATGCGTACGCTGGCTACAAAAAGCGGACTTTCTGCAAATGCGTTAAGCATGATCGAACGCGGCAAGACTTCGCCTTCGGTCAGCACGCTCTATAAATTGGCAGATGCGTTGGGAGTTTCGATCACGGCATTTTTCGGCCCGGAGACTGAGAAGAAACAGGTTGTTTTTTAAAAGCAGATATACGTACGCGCGTACCTTTTACACGCGGGGTATTTGAAGCTTTGGGTGGAGAACAGTTTGCCGGCCGAGTGGAACCGTTTATGCTTACGCTGGAGAGCGGTGCGTCCAGCGGACCCAATACGATTGCGCATACAGGGCACGAGTTTGTCTTTTGTTTACGAGGTCAACTGGAATACTATGTAGAGAAGCAGGTATTTTTTGCTTTCAGCAGGAGATAGTTTATTATTCGCTTCAAAACTGGAGCATCGTTGGAAAAACCCTTCAAAGAATGTAGTCAATGCGTTGATCATAATTTCAGGGTTTGCAGAAGGCGAGCAATTGCATTCTATGCACTGGAGAAAAGGGGAGTGAAAATACAAGGATAAATTGTGAAGGGCGAAAGACTCTTGCCCTGCACCGCCAGCGTGCAGTTAAAAAATACGCCTATCCATTTGGATAGGCGTATTTTGATATTTGACTTTCGGTTTTTAACTTATTTTGACTTGCAGCTTTTTCTTACGCGTACATTCCCCAGTCCAGCGCAGAGGGGTCTTCCATCATTGAAAAGTCCCACATGTCCATGCCCATTTCAATGTTGACAGGCATATTAAGACCTTCAACGGCCTTGGCTTTGGTCATTTCGATCATCGCCGGGCCGTAAGGACAGAAAGGCGTGGTCAGGATCATCTTGACATGCCCGATACCGTCTGTTGTGATTTCAACATCACGGATCAAACCAAGCTGAATGATGTTCATGCCGATTTCCGGATCAATGACCTCGGAAAGGCGGGCGCGGACTTCCTGCACGCGTTCCGGGTGTGTCTGGTGGAGTGTCCACTGGATTTCTTTTACTTCAGAGTCTGCCATTTTGGCTCCTTATTGTTTAGTTTTTTACTTCAGCTGGTTGAATAACGTACGTGCAATGAGCGGCTCCGCTCAAAATACACTGAACTTTATTGGCGGGCAAAGCCAGCATCTTTGAAATTAGGGTTTGGTCAACAGTGCATACTTCAGGATGGGCTATGCCAATTTGATAATAGGGGCAGGAAATTTCATGAATTTCATACTGCGTGCCTTTCTTTTCCCATTCCACGGTGAAACCTTCACGTGCCAGCATCGCTTTGACGAAATCGAGCCGTTCCTCCATACTCAGGCCTTGCATATCTTTGGAATATTGACCAGCAAGGTCTTCAGCGATCTGGTTAAACAATTTGGTTATAACCGGCCCAGGCATGGTGTCTTTTATCTGAGAAAGCAAGCGTGTGGTGAGCTGCATGTAGCGCGTGGGGAAGCGTTCCATACCTTCGTCTGTCAGTATGTAAACCAAGCGCGGACGTCCCACACCGTGGCGTTCTTCCTGTCCCTCCACAAGCCCTTCCATTTGGAGGTTTGTGAGGTGATGACGCACAGAAATGGGATTAATGCCAACAGCTTCAGCCAGAGTATTAATGGTGGAACGTGGTTTCTGTAGTAAAGTTTGTAAAATCTTATCACGCGTTGATTTCATAATGTCAGTATAACCAAGTCAACAGGGATTGTCAATATATTAGATAAATATCATAAATATCCCGCCCGTTTCTTGTTTTTTGCGCTTTACAAATGTTCTTTTGCCAAATACTTTCCCTAAAATTGGCCTAGCCCTCCGACACTTTTCTTTTTGGACGCTGAGCGTTTCATGCGCGTCCCGTTTTTTAAACTTTCAGATGGGTAGAAATTTGCTGCGTTTTATAAATTAGACTTTATCAATAATAGGAAAAATATCCCAAAGGTTGCCATCAGGCGACAAAATTACTCAATATAAACCTTCCGAATGGTGTTTGTGTTTTATTCGCTTAAGGCCTATTTCATGCAGCATCGTAAGGTAAGTTATTAAACGGTCTTTAAGGAATTGTGATGGTATTGGGTGTCGACCAGCTGCTCCAATTATTTGCCATGTCTTTTGCTCGAACGTGCCAAAAATAAATCCCTGCACGAACAGTAAAGATTTGATAGGTGGTGTCTTGTCTCAGTGAGCTCCATTCGGGGCTTGAAAAATCAGCATTATTATCAATTTCAATTTGATACCTGGTGGCGGTGCTAATTTTTTCCCAAATGAATTTTAATCTGGCATTTGCCTTGGTATTATTCGTTGGGCTGAGCAGGTCAGGCGGCGTAGGCGGAATTGTATCCACGATAAATGAATTACTTAAAGAGAACTTCCCGGGTTGGAGATTTGAGTTGTACGCACACACACGCCAATAATAAATTCCATCAGTCAATAGAACATTGCTGGTGTAGGATAATCCGCTCACAGTCTGTCTGTTGATGATTTGCGAAAAATTATCATCTGCTGCGATCACGATCTCGTAGGCAACCGCGTCACGGACCTTTGCCCATGAAAAAACAAGTCCTGAATTATTGGTTAAAAAATTACGTTGTGGTTCGCGCAAAGTGGGGGGCGAAAAATTAACTGGAGTTTTTGAAATCATAATCGTATCGCCATTCATGAAACTTCCATTTCCAAGGCCGCTGCCGCCCAATGTATTTATCGAAGAATTTACGATGCTGTCGTTGTCTAATAGATCAAGGCGGATCGTTCCAGTGCCGGCCCCGCTGTTTACTGTGACGATATAGAACGGGTCAAAATTATTAACAGATTTAATCGAAGCATTGATGATATTGACTGTGCTTAAACTAAAATCTGAAGCGTCAACACCTGTTACTGATTCTGAGAATGTAACGATAAAGTCCACGCTGGATGCGCTTGACGGGCTGGAACTTGCGCGAGTGATGGACGTTACACTTGGAATGGATTTCTCAATGGCGTAACTTTCTCCGTTTGTAAAATTCCCGTTTCCAGCGCCCGTCCCTCCCAGCTTGTTTCCTGCGGGGTCTGCAATACTGTCATCATCCAACAGATCCAGGCGGATGCTGCCTATTCCGTTTCCTGTGTTGACATTAACAATATAGAATGGGTCGGATGTGTTTATGGAATTGACGGATGCATCATTGATATTTACAGTGTTTAGACTGAAGTCGGTTCCTTCCACGCCGGTAACTGATTCTGAAAAAGTGACAATGTAATCTACGCTGGAAAATGTGGATGGAGTTACGCCAGCGCGAATTACAGATGTAACGATCGGCGCAGTTTTGTCAATTGCGTAAGCTTCTCCGTTTGTAAAATTCCCGTTACTTATACCGGCATCGCCCAGTGGGCAGTCAATTTTATTAATGATGCTGTCGTTGTTGATCAGGTCAAGACGAATATCTCCGTCTCCAAAACCTGTTTGGACGGAGATTGTGTAAGTGTCGTCTGACTTGCTTACAGCTTGGAGTGAAACGGTATTAACGTCAAGGGCAGATATTGCAAAATCGGAAATATCCACTCCGGTTACTGATTCAGAAAATTTAACGATAAAGTCCACACTGGCAGTGTTGGATGGGTTGGAGTTGGCACGAACAATGGAAATGACACGCGGGATGGATTCTTCAATAATATAAATTTCATTATTAGGCATGCTGGATGCATCCAGCATGTTTCCTGCAAAGTCAGTAATGCTATTGTTGAGTGTCGGGTCAAGGCGGATCGTACCCGCGCCGTTTCCGGTATTAACGGTTACAACGTATGAAGAATTTATACCGTTTATGCTGTTGATGCTCGCATTGTTGATATTGGTTGTGCTTAGTGTGAAGTCGGAAATATCCAACCCGAGAACGGGTTCTGAAAAATTGACAATGAAATTCACGCTTGCCGCACCGGAAGGGGAGGTGTCAGCGCGGATGATGCTTGTTATGCGCGGCGTAATTTTATCTATGGTGTAGGTTTCGCCATTCATAAAATTTCCATTGCCGATACCGGTGCCGCCGAGCTTGTTCTGATAATTATTGACGATGCTGTCGTTGTCTATCAGATCAAGGTCGAGCGTTCCATCGCCTGTGCCGGTGTTGACCGTGACGGTGTAGTCTGCGCCGGATCCGTTTACATTCATTATGGATGCGCCGCTGATGCCGATCGGGGTTAAGAGAAAGTCTGAAATATCCACGCCGGTTACAGATTCAGAAAAGCGAACCATGTAATCCACGCTTACTGCGTTTGCAGGGTTCGAGCCAGCGCGGACAATGGATGTGCCACTTGGAATGATCTTGCTGATCGTATATTCGTCTATTAGAAGATTGGCTCGGGTGAAAAATTGAAATTTTACAGATGTGTTATTTGCTTCGACACGCATTGCACCATAATCTTGATTGAAAAGAACCCGGCTTTCCGCAAGAGGAGACCCGAGGGTGTAAAGAGAATCTCCTCCCAGTCCATTTACAAAGTAGGGGATATCGTTGATTAAGAGTCTTTCATACAAATGATCATGCCCGCTTAAGACTGCTTGTGCGCCCCAGTCTTTGAAAGGCCATTGCATGTAACTTGTGGAACCATGTGTGCCGGATGAGTAGGGAGCATGGTGCAGGATAACAATATTAAATGGAGAGGTGGATGCGGCAAGTCCATTCTTTAACCATCGGGCTTGTTTACCTGTGGCTGAGGTTTCATCTGGTTCGTTGCGGTCACTGTCTAAAATAAAAAATGAATTGAGCCGCCAACAAAATCATAATATCTTTCATTGCCAGGCAGTGTGAAGTAGTCAAGATAGGGTTTGATCCCATTGTTTCCCCAATCGTGGTTTCCCAGTGCCGGGAAAAATCGATTGGTGCTGGAGCCGTTTCCGTACTTACCGGTGTAGCGAAATATATAATCGTGGTAGTACTGGCCGATATTTTGATCTATGGTTTCAGCCAGTCCCTTTTCGTAATTATTATCTCCGACGGTCACAATAAAGTTTGGATTCCAACTTTTGACAAGATTCGCTACATCCTCTTCGTTTTGACTGGCGAGACCGTAATCTCCAATAACAGCAAAAACAATATTTTCTGTCTGTTGCTGATGGATCGTATTGTTAGCGTCTATAAATAAATTGTCATTATTAGAGGCGGAGACATTATGCACGGAAGTGGGCGCGAATGCGCTCACAGTCAATATCAAAATCATCAGGATCAAGTATGGTAATCTGTGCTGTGTAAGAGAATTTTTCATACGCTTGCTTTTGTCCTTAAGAATGGCTTCAGTGTATTACAGGTATGTTTTCATGGCATTGCGATACCGGATTAATTTCTTTTTGTCATTCTGATGCGATTTGCGATAAATGTATGTATTCTTGTTGCGCGTAGACAGAATATACTAGAAAAATATCATAAATATTGACGTATTTGCCCAACCCTGCTATAATGCTTGAATATTGATAAAAACGCCAGTAATGGCTTACAAAGTACCGCGCGAGCGGTGAATTCTCAGGAGCCCAAGGTATGTCGCAACTTGAAATTAAGAACTTGCATGTAAGTATTGAAGGTAAGGAAATTCTCAAAGGTCTTTCGTTGACCATTAATCAAGGCGAAATTCACGCCATTATGGGGCCAAACGGCACAGGAAAATCTACCCTGGCTTATACATTGATGGGACACCCCAACTACAGTTACTGAAGGTGAGATCATTTTGAAGGGCCAGAATGTTTTGGAACTTGAGCCCGATGAACGCTCCCGCGCTGGAATTTTCCTCGCGTTTCAGTACCCGGTCGCAATTCCAGGTGTGACCGTGGCTAACTTCCTGCGCACTGCGTTGAACGCCCGCCGTCGCGCTGTAAACCCTGAAGATAAGGGTATTTCCATTCTTGAATTCCGCAAGATGCTCAAGGAAAGAATGGATACGCTTAAGATGGATCATGCCTTTGCTGGCCGTTATCTCAATGACGGTTTCTCTGGCGGCGAAAAGAAGCGCGCCGAAATTTTGCAGATGGCAACCCTCAAGCCCGAATTCGCTATTTTGGATGAAACCGACTCAGGTTTGGATATTGATGCGCTGCGCATTGTTTCCGAAGGCGTCAACGCTCTTGCTGGACCTGAACTGGGCGTGCTCGTCATCACACATTATCAGCGCCTGTTGAATTACATCAAGCCCAATTTCGTTCACATCATGTTGGATGGCCGCATTGTTGAATCTGGCGGCGCCGACCTTGCGTTACATCTCGAAGAGCAGGGTTATGACTGGGTGCGCGAGAAGTACGAAGAAACGGCTGAGGCCTAGACTCTCTTATTAAACGGTAGCAGTTTGAAGGTCCGCTTGAAGCGGGTCTTCATCAGATATAAAAAATGGTGAACCCAATGGCTGAAGATACCAAGTTGAATGAAGACACCAAGATCCTCGATGAAATTGGTGATTATAAATATGGTTTTCATGACCGCGACGATAACTATGTGTTCAAATCTGAAAGAGGTTTGAGCCGTGAAGTTGTAGAAAATATTTCACGCATGAAAAAAGAGCCGCAGTGGATGCTCGATTTTCGTTTAAAGGCGTTGGAACATTATCTTTCACGCCCCATGCCGACCTGGGGACCTGACGTTTCAAACCTTGATCTTGACAATATTTTTTACTACGTCAAGCCGACCGAGAAAAGCGAAAAGAATTGGGACGATGTTCCCGATGATATTAAGAATACTTTCAACAAGTTAGGCATTCCCGAAGCCGAGCAGAAATTTCTGGCGGGCGTGGGTGCTCAATATGAATCAGAAATGGTTTATCACTCGATTTTGGAACATCTTGAAAAACAAGGTGTGATCTTCCTTTCGATTGAAGATGGCCTCAAACAATATCCTGATCTGTTCAAGGAATATTTCGGCACAGTGGTTCCGATTGAAGATAATAAATTTGCCGCGTTGAACAGTGCTGTTTGGTCCGGCGGTTCATTTGTTTATATTCCGAAAGGCGTGAAAGTTGACCTTCCGCTTCAGGCATATTTCCGTTTGAACACTGCCAATGTTGGTCAGTTTGAACGCACGCTTATTATTGTGGATGAAGGCGCTTCAGTGCATTATGTTGAAGGCTGTACTGCTCCGCAATATACAACCAACTCTTTCCACTCAGGTGTGATCGAGATCGTGGTGAAGAAAGGCGCTCGTTCACGTTACTCGACCATTCAAAACTGGTCGACCAATGTGTTCAACCTCGTTACTCAACGCGCCGTGGTTTTTGCGGATGCCTCTCATGAATGGGTCGATGCGAACCTCGGCTCGAAACTCACTATGAAATACCCTTCCTGCTATTTGATGGAACCTGGCGCACGCGGCGAAATGCTTTCAATGGCATTCGCAGGCCCGGGACAGGTGCAGGATGCAGGCTCGAAGATGGTGCATTTCGCGCCAAATACAACCAGCAAGATCACATCCAAGTCGATCAGCAAAGGCGGCGGACGTGCTTCTTATCGTGGTTTGGTGAAAGTTTATAAAGGCTCCAAAGGTGTCAAATCGAATGTGGTGTGTGATGCGCTTTTGCTTGATCCCAAATCCCGCTCCGATACATATCCATCGATTGAAATTGACGAAGATGATGTTACCATCGGTCACGAGGCTTCGGTCTCCAAGGTTGGCGAAGAGCAGCTTTTCTATCTTATGTCTCGCGGCTTGAGCGAAGAAGAAGCCACGGGTATGGTTGTCTCCGGTTTCATTGAGCCACTGGTCAAAGAATTGCCGATGGAATATGCGGTTGAAATGAATAGATTAATTCAACTACAAATGGAGGGGTCAATCGGATAGAGATGTCAAAAGTCAAAGGTCACAAGTCCGTGATCTTTGACCTTCGACTTTCGACCTTTGACGCTTGTCTTTTAATGCAAGAGAAACCAAAAGTATCTGTTACTCGAACTCGACGTGATTCGGCCGCGAAGGAATTTTCCTTTACGGCTGATTCCATTCCCGCTGGCGGCCTGAAGGATGTCCGCGCGAAGGCTTGGGATGCGTTTACAAAATTTTCCATGCCCATCACTACTGATGAAGCCTGGCGCCGTACCGACTTAAGATTATTGCCTGCGTCTGATTTCAAAATTCCGAAAGAAGGTGCGTTTGAAGATTTGCCGGTCGTGCCTGAGAGTCTGCTCAAGCCGCTGACTGGCGAACAACACGGCGGACAGATCACCCTCCTGCCCGGCGGTTCACGTGTGGACCTTGATCCTGATCTGGTCTCGAAGGGTGTGATCTTCACTGATATCCGCACCGCAGAGCGCGAACATACTGAGTTACTCAATAAATTGATCGGCACCATTGTCAAACCTGAAGATGGAAAATTTGCCGCGCTGGCTTCTGCCCTGGCAGGAAATGGCGTGTTGTTGTATGTTCCAAAGAACGTGCAAGTGGAAACTCCGCTTCACTCTGTGCTTTGGGGACCCGGCACTGATCTGGCGCATTTCTCACATTTGATCGTCTATGTTGAAGATGGCGCTTCGGTGACGTATGTTCACGAAGCCGCTTCACCCAATGAGACTGGTCATGCCATGCATGCCGGTATTGTTGAAATTCATGTCGGCAAAGATGCAAATTTACGTTTTGTAGAATTGCAATCATGGGGACGTCACGTGTGGAATTTTTCTCACGAGCGTGCCCGTGTTGAACGCGGCGGCAATCTGGATTGGATATTCGGTGCAGTGGGTTCACGTCTCACCAAGAACTTCTCAGACCTGGATCTGGCTGGCGAAGGCTCGGTAGGGCGTATGTCAGGTTTTTATTTTACTGATGGCACCCAGCACCTTGACCATGATACACAACAGAATCATCTTGCTCCTCACACCACCAGTGACTTATTGTTCAAAGGTGCGTTGAAGGGCAAGAGTCGCTCTGTGTGGCAGGGCATGATCTATGTGGCTCCCGGCGCACAAAAGACTGATGGATATCAGGCGAATCGCAATTTGATTCTCGATGAGCAGGCTCGCGCAGATTCGATTCCCGGCCTTGAGATTCTCGCGGACGATGTCCGCTGTACACATGGCGCAACAGTAGGTAAATTTGAAAAAGAGCCGCTGTTTTATCTCAAGAGTCTTGGTATTGCGCAGGCAGAAGCAGAGCGTTTGGTCGTTGAAGGTTTTTTCGATCCGATTATGCAGCGTATCCCGTTTGAAGGTGTGCGTGAAAGATTTCAACAGGCAATTCAGGATAAATTGTCTGTAGATAAATAGCAGGATAGAAATGCAAGACCATCCTGTAAATCATCAATTTGCAGGATGGTCATTAACCGCCAGCGAGGATTAAGCTGAAGGGTTGCAGCAACTACCAGTTAAGAAAGAGGCGGAGGGCGTCTCTATAATCCAAGATAGGATGTGAGTCATGGCAGTGAAACCGAAAGTCAAATTGAAGGCGAAGATCAAGGCGAGACCAAAGTCAACTGGCAAATCCAAAGTGGCGGTAAAAGTTAAAGTTGCAAAAAAAATAATCTTAAAACCTGCTAAAAAAGCAAAACCAACAAGGAAATTAATGACAAAACCCAGCTGTAAAAGAAAGACCTTCCTCTGCATTAATTGTAAAGCCGGAGGCTATTGTTGAAGCGCCTGTTGCTGTAAAAACAAAACTGGTTGGCCTGCAAGGCTGTGGTTCCGCTTGTGAAACGCCCGGTTAATCCCTTGTTGAACGACGCCGCCCGGCAAAACGTTCTACGCGTGGCAATCAATTTAACTTCATGAAAGCGCCGGAGCTTGAAAGCGCCTTTGAAGTAGGCGATACCGTGGAAGTGTTTTGCGATCACGATAAAAATAAGGAACGTATTCGCGGCTGGATCAAGGGAATTGTGGTGCAGGTGGATCACAAAATGGTTGCTGTACAATTCCGTTCCAATGTTTATCTGACCGACGGCTGGATGGTTCCTGATCGTATTCTTTGCTATCCGGTAAATTCTGAACATATTCGCGCAGTGGCCGGTAAGAAAGTTGTCAAGGATAAAATAGATTTTATCCCAGATTATTAGTTGACAGTATACACAGGCAGACATTTGTCTGCCTGTGTACTCTGTTTTCTGTGTAAACCCCATGAAACTAAATATAACGAAACCCGAAAAGATTTTCCCATTCTTGAGCGTGAAGTGCGCCCGGGAGTACGATTGACATATTTGGATTCCACGGCCACTTCACAGAAGCCTTTGTCTGTGATTCAGGCGATGGATGATTTTTATCGCATGTCCAATGCAAATATTCATCGCGGTGTGCATTCACTTGCAGAAGAATCGACTACGTTGTATGAAGGTGCGCGCGAAAGAATTGCAAAATTTATCAACTCGGCTTCGGCGCGGCAGGTGATCTACACGCGCAATACAACCGAGTCCATTAATTTGGTCGCGTATAGTTGGGCGCGCGCAAATCTAAAACAAGGCGACCTTGTCATTTTGACCGAGATGGAACACCACAGCAATCTTGTTCCGTGGCACATGCTTCAGGCCGAGCGTGGGATTGAATTGGATTTTGTCCCTGTGACAGAAGACGGTTTGCTGGATATGGAGACGTATAAAACGCTTCTTTCCCGGAACCCCGAAACTGGTCTCGTTTACACACATGTCCAACGTCCTGGGCACGATCAACCCCGCTGCTGAGATCATTCGACTCGCTCATGCAGCAGGTGCCATTACGCTGGTGGATGGCGCACAGTCTGCTCCGCACTTGCAGGTGGATGTGCAGGATCTTGACGCAGACTTTTTTGCTTTTTCAGCACACAAGATGTGCGGTCCAACTGGCATTGGTGTGTTGTATGGCAAGGCTGCACTGCTTGAATCCATGCCCCCGTTTTTGGGCGGCGGCGATATGATCAGAGAAGTGAAATTACGCTCGTTTCGCGCAAATTCACTTCCTCATAAATTTGAAGCAGGGACGCCCGCCATTGCTGAGGCGATCGGCTTTGGTGCAGCAGTGGATTATCTGGCAACTCTTGGTATGGAAAATATTGCTGCGCACGAACATGAGGTTACTGAATACGCCCTGGAACGCCTGGAAGAGATTCCCGGTGTGAAATTATTTGGCCCTTCTGCGGATAAAAAAGGCGGGGTGGCTGCTTTTACACTGGATGGTGTTCATCCGCATGATGTGGCGCAGATCTTGGATCAGGATGGGATCGCCGTGCGGGCGGGGCATCATTGTGCGCAACCTTTACATGAAAAGTTTGGAATTCCTGCCACCAGTCGTGCTTCTTTCTATTTGTATAATACAAAAGAAGAAGTGGATATGCTGGTGAACGGAATCTATAAAGTTAAAAAGATGTTTGGGTAAATTATGGACGATCTCTATCGTGAAGTAATCATTGAACACTACAAGAATCCCTCGTATCGCGGAAAATTAGATCCGTATGATATTTCCTTTGCAGATAATAATCCACTCTGCGGCGATCACATCCAGATTGATTTGCGCGTAGGCGCTGACGGGGTTGTGACTGACGCCCGCTTTGATGGTCACGGATGCGCCATCTCGCAGGCTTCGGCTGATCTATTAATGGAGTTTGTTATAGGCAAGCCGCTTGAAGAAGTGAAGAAACTTAATAAGGAATCTATTTTGGAATTACTTGGCATTGAACTTGGCCCTGTCCGCTTGAAGTGTGCGCTGCTTTCGTTAAAGGTTTTGAAAGCCGGCGTGTACGGGTTGGGAGAAGCCGGCGATGATCTGGTGGAGTGAGGAATATGTTTAACTATAAAGTTGTTGATGAATCAAAGATCGATTTCGTGGAAATTGCCCCGGCTTCAGAGCTCCCTAACGGAGAACGCTTATTTGTTGAGCTTGGCGATAAACCGGTTGTCATCTTCAATATTGCAGGACAGTATTTTGCAATTGGTGATATTTGCACGCATGACGACGGTCCGTTGGGTGATGGGGTACTCGAAGGTGACAATATCGTTTGTCCACGCCACGGGCTGAGTTTGATATAAAGACAGGGAAAGCCATGGCCATGCCCGCTGTGATAGATATCCCTGCATATCCCGTGCAGATACGGGAGGGACTATTTTTGTTGGCATATTAAAGGAATAGATCACAAAAAATGCTCCCGTCCGGGAGCATTTTTATTTATATATAGATCATCGCGGGTTTCTGTCCCATAGTTTAACAACTGCCCAAACAGCGTAATCATATGGAGATGGGTCTAGTGATTCCACTTCGAGCCTGAATTGGTATACACCTTTTTGGACACTGACTTGTTTAATGGTGTTTATTGGCTTGTCTCCAAACTTGTAAAACTCCTCAAGCATCAACCTGTCGTTGATGTATATCCTGAATACAGCGCCTTCTGTCGATTCAATAAAAATATCCTTGTATCCAGCTTGTAGTTCCAAATATCCGTTGGGCGCGGACTGGTCAATGCTGACCTTTTCGTAGTTGCCGAATACTTTGAAGTAATCAAAATATGGATAGGTCAATAGCACCCGTTTTTGAATGTTTCCGTTCATTAAGGTTACATTTGGTTCCCAGCCTACATAATTATTCTCGCTTTTGGCCATGTAGGTTTCCGGGTCAGGAGAGACTGGCTCGAAAAAAAATGTCAGATCGTTTTCGAATTCACCATCGCTGTTTTTTGTGTAATTGAACCAATACGCTTCGTCCGCGTGGTCAATAAAATCATAAAGTAATACCGGTATAGGTGTGTTGGTGGGGCTTGGCGTGACCGATGCGGTTGGCGTGGATGTTGGCGTTATGGTCGGAGATGGAGTTTCCGATGGTGTGGGAATTTTTGTGGGTGTAATATTTTGCGGAATAATAAAAGTAAAGACCAGCCAGGCCAGTGTGAGCGCAGCCGTCACCACAACTGCTGTGCCGCATCCCCAGGATGCATATTTTTTTACAGCCGGAAGCATCTCCTTTCAAAGGCGCGATAATTCCGTTCAGCGTGTTGATGTTATGTTGGGTGAGGGCCAGTCCCGCCTTGTCGCCAATGGCTTGGCGGATATTTAAGGCCTGCGACAAAAGAGTTTTTGCTTCACTGGCGTATCCTAGATATAAGGCGCGGCTTCCCAGTTGGTGAAGTGCCCATGCTTGCACTTGGCTGTTGTTCAATGCTTTTGCAGCAGTGAGGATCAAATTTAAAATATCAGACCATGTTTGCCAGCGTTTGTAAAGAATCATGAACTTCTCAAGCGCACGGCCAAGCTGGATCACTTCGCGCCATTTCTTTCTTTCACCGGCGTTCTTGATCGTGTGGATTAAAAGCCCGCTCGATTCTTCCACTAAAGCTGAAGCTGGTTGCTGATTTAGCCAATTAATCGCGTAGTTTAGCAGGACGTCCTGCCAGGAGGTAATTTCCCACGCACTGGTAATTGAGGACACAAGCGCATCGTTTATGCTGTAGCGTGGACTGTGTGACTGGACAAGCCCGAGCTTGATCAGCTTTTGTAGATTCTCCTGTTCTTTTCCACTCTTGAGAATCCCCGTTACATGTTGCAATGGAACGATATTTCCGCCGGCTGCTGCCAGCAGTGCGAGGATTTGTTTCTCCGAGTCGCTCAGGTTTGCCATACCCATATAGACCATGGACCTGTTTTCTTCCTTCTCACTCTTTACTTCGTTGAGAAGGCTTTCAAGAGGCTTTCCGCTGTCTCTGGCGAGCGATGCGGCTTGTAAAATCTGAAGTGGATGTCCCTGCAGAACAGTGCAGAGTGTTGCGGCAGTTACTTTTTCCTGTTCATTCAATGCACGCGACAATTCCTTTTCAAAAAGTTTGAGCGCATCTTTTTCGGGCAATCCGCGCAATGGAATAATTTCGCCTTCACCCCATAGACTGCGCTCGATGGAGGAAAAGATAAAAAGGGAGTTGGGTGCTGCGTTCAAAACGGAAATGGCTTCATCCCGCCCGATTTGTAGATCATCCAGAATTACAAGCGCTTTTATGCTTTGCAGTTCACGGAGGATTTCTGTCGTTGAAGGTTTGTAGGACGAGTCACTATCAAAAAAGGAATCAAACAAGGCTTGTAACAGGTCTTCATACCCAAGCCCGGATGTGTTGATGTAAATCGTGCCGCTTGTGAAATTAGCTGAGTCCAGAGAATGTATTAAATGGCGGATAAAAGACGTCTTCCCGATACCGTCCTGCCCCCAAATGGAAACGGGACTGGAAAACTGCGTCGCCTTTTTGATGGCTTCAAATTCGTATTCGCGGTCAATCAGCGACGGGAAGTCGCGCGGTTTTATTGTCACTGGCGCGATGCGTGCTGAATATTTTGGCTTGTCAGAGGGTTTGATGATATTAACGATACCGCCGTTAACATCCCCGATTTTGACGACATAATTATCGTTTCCGAACACCATTACGCTGTCTGTTACATTACCGCCGATGGATACATTTGCCACATTGACCTCTTGCTCTGAGTATTCTTGTTTATAAAAATAAGCCTGCTACTGTAAATTTACCAATTTCCCCGTTCAACAATCATTATGATGAATTATTATATGGTTTCCTGGCGTGGTTTGTCAATAAAAAATTCCCAGCGTGTTTTTCGCTGGGAATTTTCAAATTTGAATATTTACTTTTCGAATGTGCCCACGATCCTCAAAATATCGAACCCCTCTGCAAATGGACATTCCGCCAGCGCACCGTGACGCACCATAATGGAGCGGGTCAGTTCGTTGTTGAAGTAATATCGGTCGCGGTATGTTTCATACTCTGCCAACGCTTCGATCTTCTTATTCACATCCTCTTCAGTTACTTGGGCAAGAAAATTTGGGAAGAATCCATACGAAGAGCGGACAACGTCAAAGCCCAGCACGGTGATGCCACGAAAAGCGCGCAGAGCTTCATCGGTCATGGTGTTGTGATCCTGATGCACATCCTGTTTGCTGTGAGTGAAGATCAAATCAGGCTGGAATTCTTTGCGGAGTTTTAGAAAGTACTCCAAAATTTCCTGTCGTGCGTCTGGAAAGACGCGGGTTTGAAAAGTTCCAAATACCACCTTTTCTTCCGGCACGCCCAGTATTTTCATCGAGCGTATATGCTCATTCCTGACTTGTTTCAGATCCGGATTTTTTTGATTGTCCGAAAGTGTGACGCATAACACATCCGTTTCTTTCACGATGTGATGTAACAAAGCGCCGCATCCCAACTCAATATCATCAGGGTGCGCACCTAAAAAGAGAACACGTTTACCAAAAAAATTCATCCGTTTCCTATCCGTTGTTCAATCTATCCGTTTGCAGTCCGTTGTGTTTTCCGTTTTGCTGCAGCAATCCATTGCAAAATCCGTTCATCTGTTCCGCGCAGCGATCCGTTGAAACATCCGTTTTTATTTTGTTGCCAGAATACCGCCAACGACCTTGGTCATCACCAGTTTGCCATCGCGTTCAAACCACATCTTGGCAACGGCTTCGATCTTGCCGATCAATGCTTCGTATTCATCTTTACCGTTGAACATGGATGTCCACAGTTTGCGGTCTTCACTTAATGAAGCGCGGACATAATCAATGAACGGTGCGACTTCAGGGAAGGTGAGGTGATTCTCAAATTTATGCAATTCGGTCTTGGCGAAGATATTGCTGATGGTGTTGAAGATATCACCCTTGAAGCGTGAAGAACCGGGCATGGGCGGAATGGCCGCGCCAGTGGCTTCTTTGATGATGTCATAGAACATTTGCTTGTTCTCAGGCAATGGCCCGGAGACAAAGAGTCGTCCGCCAGAGTTCCCCGAAACAGCATTACGCAGCACCCGATGAGCCTCACCAAATGTAAAGTCCAGATCTGAGGCGTAGTAGATGGCGAAGGCGCTGGTGCAAAGGTCAAATGTATTGTCTTCAAATTTGAAGGGCTGGTTAAAATCCAAAAATTGAAAATCAATACTTGCGCCGACTTTCTTGTTTTTCTCGCGTGCCTTGTCGAGCAGTTCTTCAGAGAAATCGCCGCCGGTGATCTTTGCTTCGCCTTTGGTGTATTCGTTAAAAAGAAAGGATAGTTTTCCTGCACCGCAGCCTACATCGAGAATTTTCATTCCGGCTTGAGGCTTGAGCAGTTCATTTGTCCACACGTCAATATTGGCGGAGCCATATTTTTCGTGAATGTCGATGCGCATGAGCAGGTCTTTGCTTGGTTCCTGATAATCAATTTTCATTTGTCTCTCCTTGAAAGTAATAAAAGGATTATACCAAAAGCGCTTCAAAATTCAACCGCTGAATTTTGAAGCCAATTAACGTCTGTTTTCTTCACGACTCAGCCAGTAGCGAATACCCTTCCCGGCGAACGGCTCATCTTTATAGCGCGGAATGATGTGCAGATGCGCGTGGAAGATGTGCTGTCCGCCGACTGCGCCGCAGTTCCAGCCCAGGTTGTATCCATCGGGTTGGTGGGTTTCATCCAGTAATTTTTTTGCTTGATGAATCATGCTGTGGGTGGCACTCCACTCTTCAGGGGTGAGGTCGAAAACCGTTTCACGATGCGCGCGCGGAATGATCAGCCCCGAGCCGATCAAGATCGTATTCTCACGGCGCAAAAATATACAAAGGTCATTCTCAAGGATCACTTCGTTTCGGTCAATCTGGTTTTCGCAAAACGGGCAGTCGTTCATTTTTATTTCTCCTTGAAATCTCATGATAGAATTCGCGCATTGGAGTCACTATGGCGAGCAAAATACAATCTGTAAAAGGCACAAGAGAATTTTATCCCGAAGAAATGGCTTTGCGTAATTTCATTTACGAAAAGGTCGGCGCGGCTGCGCGTTCCTTCGGTTATCAGGAATGGGATGCCCCTTTCATTGAAACGATTGATCTTTATGCGGCGAAATCCGGTGAGGAACTTGTTAAGAAGCAATCATTTACTTTCACCGACCGCGGCGGAGATTTTGTCACATTACGGCCCGAGCTCACGCCAAGCCTGGCGCGTATGATCGCGGCCAAACAGGGTGAGTTGACTTTCCCTGTGCGCTGGTGGTCGTTTGGCCCGTTCTGGCGTTACGAGCAGCCCCAAAAGGGACGTACCCGCGAATTTTTCCAGTGGAATATTGACATGCTCGGAGTCAGCTCGCCGGAAGCGGATGCGGAATTAATCGCAGTCGGTGCTACATTCCTGCGCTCGGTCGGACTTAATCCCGAGCAGGCTACCATTTATGTGAATAATCGGCGGCTGATGGATTCTGAATTTGATGCATTAGGTATCGCTGTCGAAAAGCGCATGGATGTTTCTAATTTAGTAGATCGCCGCTCCAAGATGGAACCCGCCAAATGGGACACATATGCGCTTGAACTTGGCTTGAATCAAACTCAACTCGATGGTTTGAAAAATATCCTCGGTAATTTTGACCTGTGGAAAAACAGTGACGAGCTTGTGCGTTTATTTGCCGCACTCGAAGCTCTGGGTGTCAAAGACTATGTTAAGTTTGATCCCAACATCATGCGCGGACTTTTGTATTACACCGGCACGGTTTTTGAAGCCTTCGATACCAGCGGTTCTGTCAAACGCGCCATCCTCGGCGGCGGACGGTACGATAATCTGCTCGCAGATGTCGGTGGACAGCCTCTCTCTGGCGTTGGTTTTGCCATGGGCGATGTGGTGATGGGAATTGTCTTGAGAGAAAGAGGACTATTGCCCGAATTCATTCCCAGCCCCGCGCCTGTGCTTGTTACGATTTTTGACGAGAGTCTTTTGCGCGAATCCTATGCTTTGGCAAGTGAGTTGCGTGCTGCCGGCTTGAAAGTTTTGTGCTACCCCGAACCCGCCAAACTGCAAAAGCAGTTCAAATTTGCAGACAAGATGAAAGTCAGTGTGGTGGTCACTGTCGGGCCGGATGAGGCGGCGAATGCTCAGGTGGCGGTGAAAAATTTGATTAATGGCGAGCAAGTTACAGTTAAGCGCGAAGCGGCGGCTGAAGTCATCCGCAAAATTATTGGGTGAGTCCATGTCTGTTGAATTACGTCCTGTTACTGCTGAAAATTGGGAGGCGTTGATCAAACTGCAAGTTCGCGAAGATCAACGTGGATTTGTAGCCTCCAACGTCTACTCAATTGCTGAAGCACAATTTGGTTTTGAAGATGAAGGCCATTGGGATTTTTATCCTTTTGGTGTTTATGCAGATGGAGAGCCGGTTGGCTTCCTCATGTATTGTTTGAATTTTGCACATTCCCGTTTTCAGGGATTTGTTATACGTTTAATGGTGGATGAACGTTTTCAAGGCAAAGGTTATGGGCGGACTGCGATGGAGCAGGCGCTTGAAATATTCCGTGCCGATGAAAGAATTCTTCAGGTAGGGATTAGCTACGAGCCGCATAATAAGGCCGCCCAGGCTTTGTATGCCAGTTTGGGGTTTGTTGAACCGGGTGAACTGATGGACGGCGAGACTTTGGCAATTTTGAAACTGCGCTAAAGTTTCTTGAACAAAAAAATCATTCTATGATAAAATACTGCTCGCTATGGAGCCTGTAGCTCAACGGCAGAGCGCTACACTGTGGCTGTAGATGTTGAGGGTTCGAAACCCTTCAGGCTCCCCAATCCCCAGACCCTAAAGGCTTCAAAACCTTTAGGGTCTTATGGTAGTAAAATAAAAATATGCCTAAAACCATCAATGTTCTTTTCCTTGCAGCGGAAGCTGAGCCTTTTATCAAAGTGGGGGGATTAGGTGATGTGGCTGGTTCTCTCCCTCGCGCATTGCGCGCCCTTTCCAATGAAGATATAAAACTCGATGTGCGGCTTGTTTTGCCGTATCACCCCGCTGTAAAAGCGGACAACCTCAAGCCGTTGGGGATGTTTTCGCTTGTGCGCGGCGCGGCCGAGATTCAAGTGGAAGCGTTTGAAACCGTGCTGCATGGTATGCCGGTTTACTTTATCGGCGGAGAGCCGATCCGCGCGAATGGTTCGGTCTATTCGCTCGATGCGAACCTCGACGCAGAAAAATATGCTTTCTTCTCCTTTGCTGCGCTGGAACTATCAAGACAGATAAATTGGGAGCCTGATGTCATTCACGGCAATGACTGGCATACCGCTTTAAGTATGTACGCCTCGCTGACAAAACGCTGGGAGGAAGGTTCCCGTCACGTTGCATCTGTACTTACACTGCACAACCTTCCTTTTATGGGACCGAATGTTAGTGAGATCGTAGAGAGTTACGGACTAAAACTCGCGCAGACAGATTTGCCTGATTGGGCACGTGTCATGCCTCTGCCTTTGGGGCTTTGGGCATCTGATGCGATCGTGGCTGTCTCGCCGACCTACGGCAAGGAAATCCTCACACAAGAATACGGCTGCGGACTGGATGAATTCCTGCGCTCTCGTGGCGAGTCTGTCAGCGGTATTTTGAATGGGTTGGATACAACTTCTTTTAATCCCGCAGATGACACAGCCTTGGGCGTTAATTTTGATATCAACACTTTGGAGAAACGCGCTGCAAACAAAGGTCTGTTACAGGAAAGACTCGGTTTGCCGCGCGAACCTGAAACACCTTTGCTGGCAATGGTTTCCCGCATGGATGTGCAAAAAGGTGTGGATCTTGTTTTCGCCGCGCTGAAGAACATGAAAAAATCCAATTGGCAGGCGATCATCCTGGGAACGGGCGATCCCAAATTGGAAGAAGCCGCCATGAAATTACAGGAACTGTTTCCTGAGCGGGTCAAAGTGGAAACTCGTTATGATGCCGGCCTCGCTCGTCAAATTTACGCCGGTTCAGATATGTTCTTGATGCCTTCACGCTATGAGCCCTGCGGACTTTCACAAATGATCTCTATGCGTTACGGCTGCGTTCCGATTGTTCGCGCAGCAGGCGGGTTGAACGATACAGTGATTCACAACAAGACCGGTTTCGTTTTCGAAAAAATTCATCATATGTCTTTAGTGGCAGCCATTAATTCCGCATTCAAAGTGTATGCAGAACGCGAACAATGGCAGACCATTCAACGCGCAGGCATGGCTCAGGATCTTTCCTGGGAAAGCTCCGCGAAAAAATATCTCGAACTCTATCAATCCATTATTAAATCATGACCTTCAAACGCTCCTCTGGAATTCTCCTTCATCCCTCCAGCCTGCCAAGCCCCTATGGTATCGGTGACCTCGGCCCGCAGGCATTTCGTTTTGTAGACTGGCTCTCATCCACTGGCTGCAAACTCTGGCAGGTGCTTCCGCTTGGCCCCACCGGCTATGGCGATTCGCCTTATCAATGTTTTTCCGCCTTCGCTGGGAATCCATATCTAATCAGCCTCGATGATCTTTTTGCTGATGGATTATTGACTCAGGAAGATCTAAACGGGATGAAAGACCTGCCCGCATCTCACGTGGACTTTGGCCTGCTCATTCCCCGCAAGCTGGATCTTTTACAAAAGGCATTTTCCACCTACCAATCCCAACCCGAACAGTTACGTCCAGCCTTTGATTATTTCTGCGCTGAGAATGCTTCCTGGCTTGATGATTACACTCTCTTCATGGCCCTCAAAGAATCCAACGGTGGCGGCTCATGGAGCGGATGGCCTGAACCATTGCGTTCCCGCAAGAAGACCGCTCTTCGCAAAGCACAAAGTGAACTTGCTGAAACAATCATGCGTTATGCTTTCTATCAATTTATCTTCTTCCGCCAGTGGAATAAATTGCGTGCCTATGCAAATGAACGCAGCATTCAGATCATTGGTGACCTTCCAATTTTTGTTGCCAACGACTCTGCAGATGTTTGGGCTCATCCTGAATTATTTTACATGGACAAAGCCGGAAACCTGACCGTTGTGGCGGGCGTCCCGCCTGATGGTTTTTCCGCTACCGGACAGTTATGGGGTAATCCGCTCTACAATTGGGAAGTCCATAAAAAGATGGTTATGCCTGGTGGCTGACCCGTGTACGTTCCTCTTTGCAGATATTTGATATTTTACGCTTTGACCACTTCCGTGGTTTCGCTGGTTATTATGAAATCCCAGCTGATCATAAGACTGCCGAATTTGGACGTTGGGTTACAGGTCCCGGCAAGGATTTGTTCCGCGCCATCGATAAGCACCTTGGTGATGGATTGCTTACTCCGGGTACCGGTCTGCCATTTATCGCCGAAGATCTGGGATTGGTCACACCAGATGTGATCGAATTGCTTGAAGCCTTTAACCTACCCGGTATGAAAGTTTTGCAGTTTGGATTCTCCGGGCCGGATAATCCCTTCCTGCCTCATAATTATGTTCCAAATTGCGTGGCCTATACCGGCACACATGACAATGACACTGCGCGTGGTTGGTTTGCTGCCGCTGAACCGCACGAACGTGAATTCGCTCAACGTTATTTGCGCGTTGATGGAAGCGACTTCGCCTGGGACTTGATCCGCGCGGTGTGGGGATCAGTTGCTGACATTGCGATCACTCCCATGCAGGATCTACTAAACTGCGGTGGAGAAGCCCGCATGAACTTCCCGAGTAAATTGGGTGGCAACTGGGAATGGAGAATGAGGGAGGAAGATATGAATGACGGTCTTGCCGGCGGATTACGTGAATTGAACTGGTTGTACTTAAGATAACTAAAAGACGCCTCATTTTCAGAGGCGTCTTTTTTATTTACATCATCTTATGCCGTATAACTCCGAAGAAGTGAAATGATTCTAGAATCAATGCAAAAATTTGTCCAACCCCGAAGGGGTGTCATATCATTCCCTAAAATAGATTTCTCGAAGAAAACAGCGTAAGGCGAATTAAAGATTAATCCCTGCTGATTTTTAATATCCTAACCTCAGGCGTAAGAGCCTGTTCAATTGCGGGTTGACTTTGTATTTTCCGCACAACATCCATGCCGCTGATTACTCTTCCAAAAGCGGCAAATCCCTGACCGTCGGGATTGCGCATGCCGCCAAAGTCCAGAGCCGATTGATCCCCGATGCAAATAAAGAATTCAGAAGATGCGGTGCCCGGTTCATTCCGTGCCATCGAGATTGTCCCGTCTGTGTGTTGGATTCCCGTTTGAGCGGTGGTCTCGTGCGGAATTAACGCCAGCACCAGCGGATGATCGTCTGCCTTTAGACCGCCTTGAATCACTTCGATTTTTATTTTGTTATTCGGCTGATTATCAGCGCGGACTGTGCGATAAAAGACCGCGTCTGTAAAACGATCTCCGTCCACATAGCGCAGAAAATTATCAACGGTGACGGGTGCCTGCTCTGGGAAAAGCTCAAGGATGATCCCGCCGAATTCGGTGCTGATCGTGATGCGTGGATTTGTCATCTTAAATCTGGACTGGTTTGTCGCGTTCGGTCAAGTTCACCACAATCGCATTGCTGGCTTTTATTAAATTTTCAGGCGTGATCATGATCTCTTCGCCCCATTGACCTCCGCCCGTGCCGAGGATGGGTTCGTTGAGTAGACTCGCCTCAAGGAAGGATCTGAAATTAACGGGCTGCCAGCCAAAAGCGGGAATGGATCCGATAATATATCCCGTTGTTTCCTTAACCACTTCCGGCGCAGCCATTTGAATATTGCGTGAGCCGATGGCCTTCTTCAAATTTCCAGAGACTGCATTCTGATCGCCGCCGAGCATCACGAGCACCCGTTCGCCGGTATCCACTTGAAATATGAGAGTCTTCACGGCTTGTCGTTCAGAGAAATTCAAAGCATGTGCTACATTGGCTGCACCTTTTTCTGTCTCAGGTGAAAAACTACGCGCTTCGTAGGGAATATTTAAATTGTCGAGGTGAATGTGCGAGGGGAGTTTCATAAGTTGAATCCTTTGCGTATGATGGTGAGAATATCTTGCGGGGTGTTTGTAATATCAACGATCAGTGCGTTTTCCGGTTCTTCGAGAATTTCAAACTGACTGTCCAACATGCCCGCGGACATGAAGTGACCGGGGCGGTTTTGCAGGCGTGTTTTGATCTGTTCGTAGCTTCCCTGTAGATAAACAAATTTTACATGCTCGTTTACTTGTAGTTTACTGCGATATGTATTTTTCAACGCCGAGCATGCAAGAACAGCCGATTTATTTTCCTGTAAATTTTCTTCGATCAGTTTTCTTAAGGAAGCCAGCCAGTCTGCGCGGTCTTCATCGGTCAACGCGATGCCTTGTGACATTTTTGTGCGGTTCGATTCAGAATGAAAATCATCTGCGTCATAAAAACTCCAATCAAGCTCTTTCGCGAACAGTGAACCGATCGTTGTCTTTCCTGAGCCCGCCACACCCATGATAACGATCATCATGGCTTGGACTGCCGTGATGCAAGATAAATCCCCGCGAGGATCAACACACCGCCAATAATGGTCACGAGTGTGGGAATCTCGTTCAAAATAAAGAATGCCAAAATAGCCGAGCCAACCGGTTCACCAAGAATGGTGATTGCCACAAAAGCTGCGGGCATATATTTAAGACTCCAATTAAAAGTAGAGTGACCGATCAACTGCGGCAGCACAGCCAGTAAAAATATCCAGCCGTATGTTTTGGGGGCAAAGCCGAGCGGCGAATTGCCGGTTGCAAACATAATGACGATCAATGCAATCGCGGCAACGCCATACACCATGAAAATATATGGGATGAGCGTAATACCGTCGCGCAATTTTCTGCCGATGATGAGATAACCGGTTAACGCAAACGCACCAAGCAGCGAGAGGAAGTTGCCCCACATTGCACGGCCTTGCAGGATATCTTGCATCGCCGGACAGGATAACCCAGACTCCCAGACACACGCATCAGACAAGCCGATAATTGTTCCGCCTGCGAGTGACAGGATCAACCCGAAGATGGCTGTTCGCGCGAGATGTTCCTTCAGTAAAAACGGAGATAGCAACGCCACCCAAAGCGGCCCCGTGCTGACAAAGACCACAGAACTCGCCACTCTGGTGTACTCAAGGGATGATATCCATGTGGCGAAATGTAAGGCGAGGAAAATGCCCGAGAAAACACCGAGCAGTATTTCGTTAAGCGTGAGGCGTTTTATTTCGTCGATATGTTTCGTGAGCGCAAGCGGCATCAGAATCAAAGTTGCAATTGACATTCTGAGCGCAGCGATCACCAGTGACGGCGCGCCATCATTCTGCGCAAAGCGGATAAAAATACTGGATGTGGAAACGGCAAGGATGGCGATGGTGATGGCAAAGGGGAGCAGCAGGCGGGCGCGGGTGTCGGTCATTTTTATTCCTAAAGTCAGGTTTCGCGGACTTGATTTATATGATATTTGTATAAAAATTGTCCAAATTCTTGTCGGGAACGTTATATCAAGGTAAAATCGAATTATACGTGGAAAGAATGTAATTTCATAAATTATCAGGATCAACTCTAAGGAGAAATACTATGGCTTTTGAATTACCCAAACTTGCTTATGCCTATGATGCTCTGGAGCCGCACATTGATGCGCGCACCATGGAAATTCATCACACCAAGCACCACAACACCTACGTCACCAATTTGAATGCTGCGATCGAAAAGACCCCCGAACTCGCCGGCAAATCACTCGAAGAATTGCTCGGTGACTTGAATGCTGTTCCTGAAGGCGTGCGTATGGTTGTCCGCAATCACGGCGGTGGCACATACAATCACAACTTATTCTGGGAAGTGATGGGACCCAACGCCGGCGGCGCGCCAAAGGGCGAGCTTGCCAAGGCCATTGATGCTTCCTTCACTTCGTTCGATGCTTTCAAGGCTGAGTTTGAAAAAGCCGCCACTACTCGCTTTGGCTCAGGCTGGGCCTGGCTCGTCAAAAAAGGCGACGGGTTGGCTGTTGTATCCACCCCCAATCAGGATTGCCCTCTCTCCGACGGCCTGACCCCGATCCTGGGACTCGATGTTTGGGAGCACGCTTACTATCTCAACTACCAGAATCGCCGCCCTGATTACATCAGCGCATTCTGGAATGTAGTCAACTGGGATGCTGTCGCTGCCCGCTATTCTGCAAAATAATTAACATACAGTTTTTACAAAAAGAGTCTCCGCTATTTTTGCGGAGACTCTTTTTGTTTGTGGCTATGAAAATCAACGGTTGAATTAAGTGGAGATCTTGTTTGTGGCAGGCCGGTGATTTTTGGCAGGTTCTAAATATCCTTCGCCTGTTTCATTTGGACAACCGCCACGCCCAGTACAACTGTCGCAAGAAACATGGAGAGTCCGCCGACCAGTACTGTATAGAATGGCAGCCCAAGATACATTTCACTCAAGATTCCCAAGGGCATGAGCAGACCAGCCAATGCCAGCCCGGAGACCCATTTTGCGTAGTTCTCTTTTACTTGCAGTTTGATGAGTAGAAAGCCAAAGACGATGTTCAGCAGAGAGAATAGATTTCCGTGGACGTGCGCGAGCCGTGCTTCAAAATGCGGGCTGACGTTGTACTCCGCGATCCATGCTTCTTTGCCGGGGGCAAAATCCCGCAGATAGATCAGTACAAAACCATAGATCATGAAAGATGCCATTACCCAAAGTCCGATGCCGATATTCCATTTACCAATTATGTTTTTCATTTTTTCTCCTTGCTGTTTTTCTAACTTACCAAACTCGTCAATGAAATTCACGAGTGAAACTCTGATTCGGGTTTAATTATTTTCCGTACCACATCCGCGCCAAAAGATTATCCTTAAGCATAAACTGGTGATACAGCGCCGCCCCGGCGTGCAGGAGGATTAACAACACCAGTGCGGATGCGATAAAGCCGTGCAGCATACGTGAGGTAAAGGCAAGAAAATCCACGGGCAGGGCTGCTCCTGAATTTCCAAAGACAATGGGCATTAACCCCGATTGAAATGAAAGCGCCATGCCGCTGATCGTCATTAGAAAAACGAACACGTAAAGTGCATAGTGAACCAGTTTGCCGATCTGATCGAGAAAGGCATTGCCTGTCGTGGCTGAATCAGGTTTGGGCAGGCGCAGACGCGTAATAAATCGGGCGATGATTACCATCAGTGTGATTCCGCCCAATAGCATGTGTATACCGAGTGGTGCAATTTTCCCCGCTTCGTTGTTGGGGAGGCTGCTTATGTACTTTCCAAGAATAAAAGCAATGAACACGAGAACAACAACCAACCAGTGAAAGCTGACTTGTAACGGGTGATAACGAACAGGTGCGATTTTTGACATGATTAACCTCTTGTGTCTATGATTGAGAGCTTTTCTTTCGTGCTCCGAAAAATATCAGTGCCAGAATGGTGAGCCAGACCATCAATCGAAACAACATGGCGTAGATACTTTGTGCTGCGGGTGTGCCGCGAAATGCAGAGAGCAGCAGCAATGTCACAACCGCGTGGATTCCAAATGTCGTCAGCGCTACTGGCATTGCGTATTGACTATTTTTCCAAATTAAAATGGCCGGGATAAAAACTGTCAGCACGCCCATGATGAAATTGTAAACAGGCAGCCAGTGGAGAACAAAATACCCCGGGCTCCAGCCCCGCATTGCCATTCCGCCGGCCAGTATTGATAAAGCGCCGACAATGAAGGCAAGAACGGCCGCGATCTTATTCAATCTTGTATTCACAGTGAACTCCTTGCAATGCATCAGGTCTTTGATGGGAAATATGACAACACAGTTTTATTACTCGCCTTTTGAGCCAAGAAATATAATTCGCGTCTTTGCGTTCATCCCGCGCTTTACACCGCTCGGCACAACCACTGTCACACCGGGTTTGATTTCAAAGGCATCTTCGCCGACTGTCATCAAGCCAGTGCCTTCAAGAAAATGATACATTGCCGCCTCACCAGGGTGAGCGGGGATTTGTCCGCCGGCTTCAAGCCCAACGACCAGCGCCTTAAATTTTGGCGTATCAATTAAAAATTGCGGCTTGGGTCCGCCTTCTGAAAATACAGCCTTTGCCTTTGTGTCTACGAAATAGAATTGTGAATTTGTGTCAGACATTGAAAACTCCTTTTGGATATATCTGACTTTATCTCTTTCCCCCGCATCCCGCCCCGACTTTTGTCGGGTTTTTGCCCCCGGTTATTATTTGCCCTGAATCATTGCCCGCTTCGTTAATCCCTCGCGATCCAGAATGCGGATGTGATTTTTGTCCATTTCGATCAACCCTGCTTTGGTTAACTCGCGGATCACGCGGCCTAACACATCCGGCACCGTGCCAAGATGCGAAGCCATTTCCGTTTGCGTTGTCCAGCGGCGACGTTCGATCACGCCTTCTTCGGCTTGCTCCAGTAAAAGATTTGCAAATCTGGCTTCCACGCTTTTCAAAGTAAGGTCAGCGGCAAGCGACACAAGCCCGATGATCTTATCCGCCATGTTTTCGATGATCTGCATCGCCGCCTGCGGGTGAGCAAGGATTACCTCCTCAAGCAGCTTGCGTGGAATCAACCATATTCCCGATTCTTCAAGCGCAACCGCCGTTGCCGGGTTTGGACGGTTCGCCAGCACACCCACCTCATTAAATATTTCACCGGCGCCAATAAATCTCAGCACCTGTTCGCGCCCATCGCCCGAAGATTTTAAAACTTTCAACGAGCCATATTGCAGATAATATAAATTACTTTCGGTATCGCCCTCCCAAAATATGACTGTGCCCGCCGCAAACACCTTCCAGGTGGAATGCTTTGCCATTTTTTCGAGAGTCTCTTCATCCAGCCCGCGCAAGAATTCAAAGGTCTGTAATCGTTTAAGTAGAACTTCGGTTTGCGCCATATGGCAAGTGTAGCATGGAAACATTCACCGGAATTTGAAAAAATTCGCATGTTGACTAGACAAGTTTCAAAGGGTAAAATGGCCTCGGTTTTCAAAAAGGATCACCCATGCCCACCTATAAATTCATCGTTCACTTTGTTAATCAAGACCCACGATCAGCCTCTTTTATGAAGGAGGCTCAAGCGCTGGGCTTTCACACCCTGCAACAGATCACAGTTCAAGACCTCTACTTCATCGAGGGTCAATTGTCTCAGGAGGATTGCAGACAGTTGACCCTCAAACTTTTAACCGACCCCGTGACTCAAACCGCTTCCTGGATGGAGATCCCGCATCTTTCTGCGCCCCAGCCTGATACGGTTATTCTGGAAGTAGCCCTGCGCCCGGGCGTCACCGACCCGGTGGCCGAGCAAATTGTCCGCGCCGCGCACGAGCTGGGATTCAACGGCGTCCATCACGCCGCCACCGGTCAACGCTTTCTTCTAACGTTCAATACATCCGTTGACCTTATCCGTTCATCCGATTCGCGAAGCGATCCGTTGCCTATTGCGTCTCTGTTCGCCAATCCCGTCATTCACCATTGGACAATTGGCGATATCACTCCGTCCTTTCCGCAGGAAACAGAATCCAGTGGGGCAGTGGAAGTTATTCCCGTTCGCAGTTTGACCGATAACGAACTGCTCGCTCTCTCCAAAGATCGCCGCGCCGCGCTTGATCTGGCAGAGATGAAAGCGATTCAAAATTATTTCACCAAAGAACAACGCGACCCCACCGATGTCGAATTTGAAACCATCGCCCAAACCTGGAGCGAACACTGCGGACATAAAACATTCAAAGCCAAAGTGACGATAGACGATAGACGACAGACCGCGTCTGCCGATGGTCAATTGTCCGTGGTCGATAGTCTGATCAAAACCTACCTCAAATCTGCCACCGACAAAATAAACGCGCCGTGGGTCATTTCTGCTTTTGTGGATAACGCCGGCATCATTGACTTTGACGACGAATACGAAATTTCATTCAAAGCCGAGACGCACAACCATCCGTCAGCCATTGAGCCGTTTGGGGGAGCCAACACAGGCGTCGGCGGAGTCATACGCGATGTGATCGGGGTCAGCGCAAAACCCATCGCCAATACAGATGTCCTATGCTTCGGTCCGCAGGATCTAAATCCAGATACTTTACCTGAAGGTGTTTTACATCCGCGTCGCATTCAATCGGGTGTGGTCGCGGGCGTGCAGGATTATGGCAACAAGATCAGCATTCCAACAGTGAATGGCGCGATTCTTTATGACGAAGGGTACACAGCCAATCCGCTCGTTTTTTGCGGCTGTGTGGGACTCGCGCCAAAAGGCAAACACGTCCGCACACCGCGCAAAGGTGACCGTGTGATCGTGCTCGGTGGCCGCACAGGTCGTGATGGATTGCGCGGCGCGACGTTTTCTTCAATGACCATGGATGCACAGACCGGTGAGGTGGCCGGCGCTTCAGTGCAGATCGGCGACCCCATCACCGAAAAAGGTTTGATCGATGTGATTGTCCGCGCACGTGACTTGGGCTTATACACAGCCATCACCGATTGCGGCGCCGGTGGACTTTCATCCGCGGCTGGTGAAATGGCTTCCACCATCGGCGCGGATATTGAACTCTCGCATGTGCGGCTCAAATACGCGGGACTCGCTCCGTGGGAGATTTGGCTTTCAGAAGCACAGGAACGCATGGTGCTGTCGGTTCCTTTCGAAAATATTTCTGACTTGCAAAAATTATGCGACACCTTCGATACTGAGTTAACCGACATCGGCGAATTCACAGGCGATGGCAGACTTATTGTCCGCTATAACGAAAATATCGTTGTAAATATGAACAACGAATTTTTGCACGATGGCATTCCGCAGAGAGAACTGAGAGCAGTAATCGAAAAACCGAGTGGTCAGTAATACGGTCCATCGTCCATCGTCCATTGTCAATGTCAAAGAAACCTTGCTTAATCTTTTATCATCTCCAAACATCGCCAGCAAATCAGCAGTGATTCGAATCTATGATCACGAAGTGCAGGGCGGTACAGTAGTCAAACCATTGACAGGTGTCGCAGCTGACGCGCCATCGGATGCGGCAGTTATTAAACCGATTGGCACAAGCGGCGTCAAAGGCATTGTGCTCTCCAATGGAATTAATCCCGAATACGGTAAACGCGATGCCTACAAAATGGCATGGTCAGTGATAGACGAGGCCATTCGCAACGCAGTCGCTGTCGGTGCCGACCCGCAGCGTATTGCCATTCTCGACAATTTTTGCTGGGGCGATCCGCTCCGCCCTGAGACGATGGGCTCACTCGTCGAAGCCTGCCGCGGTTGCTACGATGCGGCGCTGTTTTATGGCACACCTTTCATCAGCGGCAAAGACTCGCTCAACAATGAATACCTCGGCGCCGACGGTCAACGGCATGCCATTCCGCCCACGTTGTTGATCTCAGCCATCGGCATTATTCACGATATCAACACCGCCATCACAATGGATTTGAAAGCAGCGGGAAATGTGATTTATTTGATCGGCAGTGATTTGGTAAATGGTGACCAGTTGGTTCCTGATATTCACAAAGATACAGTGCAGGTTTATCGCGCATTACATCAAGCGATACAAAATGGCTTGGTCAAATCTGCGCACGATCTAAGCGAAGGTGGTCTCGCTGTCAGCGCTGCGGAGATGTGTATTGGCGGTCGTCTTGGATTGGAAGTAAACACAATATCCAATCTTTTTGCCGAAGTTAATGGCTGCCTGCTTGTCGAAGTCGCTCCTTCAAATATGCCGGTGTTTGAAGCCCAATTTTCAAACCTGCCCATCACGAAAATTGGCATAGTCACCACCAACCCCATTCTCAAATTTGCCGATATAGAAATTCCCGTAGAGGAACTTGTCCATGCCTTTAACATTCATCCTTCATAATTCACGCGAAGCGTTCATCCTTCATCCTTTCTGCTTATGAAACCAAAAGCCCTCGTCCTCCAAGCTCATGGCTCCAACCGCGATTTCGACGTAATGGATGCTCTCTCCCTCGCCGGTGCCGACCCGACAGGAATCCCATTAAACGAATTGCGGATGAGCAACACGCTCTTTCGTAACTTCAACCTGCTCGTTGTTCCCGGCGGTTTTTCCTACGCTGATGCATTGGGCGCCGGCAAACTTCTGGCTCTTGATCTTTCATCTTATTTTGCTGATGAAATATCCGCTTTTGTGGAGTCAGGCAAACCCGTGATCGGTATTTGCAATGGATTTCAAGCGCTGGTGAAATCAGGAGTCTTGCCGTTTGGAAAGAAAGATGAAAGAGGAAAGAACGATGCAGAGGTGACATTGACTTTTAATGCTCAAGGTCATTTTGAATGTCGTTGGGTAGACCTCAAACCGGTTTCACAAAAATGCATCTGGACAAAAGATTTAAGCGAAAATATCACCTGTCCTATAGCGCATGGCGAAGGCAACTTCCAAACTACAGATCTCTTTCCCCTTTCCTCTTTCATCGCTAACGATCAAATTGCTCTTACTTATATCCACGCAAATGGATCGCCTGCTAATGGCGAATATCCTATCAACCCCAACGGCTCGATTATGGATATCGCAGGGATTTGCAATCCGCAAGGCAATGTGCTGGGACTCATGCCGCATCCTGAGAATCACATCCACCTTTGGCAGCATCCACGTCACACACGTGGTGAGCATGGTGGCAGCGGCTTGAAGTTATTTGAAAACGGCGTGAAGTACGCAAGTCAAATATAAATTTAATAGTATAAGGAAAAGATATGATCTCAAAAAATGAATTATTGCAACGAATTCCGCAGGCGCTTAATGAAACAAATCTGCCATTGGGTGGCAAACAATCAGGCAAGGTGCGTGATTGGTACGATCTTCCAGATGGGCAGCGGCTTATCGTTACAACAGACCGTCTGTCTGCGTTTGACCGTGTTCTGGCGCAAGTTCCATATAAGGGACAGGTGCTCAATCAATTATCCGCCTGGTGGTTTGAGCAGACGAAAGATATTATCCCCAATCACCTGATTTCCATGCCTGACCCGAATGTTTCGATTGTACGTGTGGCTGAGCCTATCCTTGTCGAAGTCATCGTGCGTGGATATATCACGGGCGTTACATCCACAGCCTTGTGGTATCGCTATTCATTAGGCGAGCGCGAAATTTATGGTTACACATTTCCTGACGGCTTACAGAAAAATTCCGCTTTGCCGGAGCCGATCATTACTCCCACCACCAAAGGCGGCGAGACAGGTCACGACGAACGCCTGACCTGTGCTGAAGTTGTTGAAAAAGGCTTGCTTGACGAGAAGACATGGAATCAAGTGCAAACTGCCGCATTAGCCATCTTCAAGCGCGGACAGGAGTTGGCGCACAAAGCAGGCCTGATCCTCGTGGATACAAAATATGAATTTGGAATCGCTTCTGATGGAAGTGTGGTGCTGATTGACGAAGTCCACACACCAGATTCGTCCCGCTTCTGGAAAGCGGATACTTATGAAGCAAGATTTGCCGCAGGTGAAGACGCCGAAAACTTTGACAAAGAATTTGTCCGCATTGCGTATGCAGGCAAAGGCTATCGCGGCGACGGCGAAATCCCTGCAATGTCTGCTGAGTTATGGGCGGCGGCCAGTGAGCGTTACATTACTATTTATGAGATGCTGACAGGCGAAACATTTGTGCCCGGAGAGTATCCTGTTCAGGAACGATTGGTTGAAAATTTAAAAAAAGCCGGAGTGATTTAATTATGTCGAATGCACTTGTTGTAATTTTGATGGGTTCCAAAGCCGATATGGAGCATAGCAAGAAGATAGCCGATGCATGTAACCAGTTTGGGGTTGAATCGGTCATGCGCATTGCGTCAGCTCACAAGACTGCGGAACACGCGCTGAAAATACTGCGTGACTACGAAGCAGATGCGCGTTCAATAGTTTATATCACCGTTGCGGGAAGAAGCAACGCCCTGAGCGGATTTACAGACGGCACCGTGAGCGCGCCGGTCATTGCCTGCCCGCCGCCGTCTGATGCATTTGGCGGCGCGGATGTTTATTCGTCACTGCGAATGCCTTCGGGAATCGCGCCTGCGGTTGTTCTGGAACCTATCAACGCGGCGTTGTTCGCTGCAAAAATTATCGGGTTGGTGGATGAATCAGTACGGGAGCAGGTAAAAGTGAGTCAGAAACGGGCGGCAGATAAAATCATAGAAGACGATGCGAGCGTCCAGTATTCGGTTGGTAATGATCGGTAGTCAGGTTTTAATCCAGAGGTTTGAATGAAGTTTGAAATGGAAGATGATTCACCAAAAGAAGAATGTGGTGTGATCGGGGTATTTGCTCCTGATGAAGATGTGGCGCGTATGACTTTCTTTGGGTTGTATGCGCTGCAACATCGTGGACAGGAAGCCGCAGGTATGGCCGTTGCAGATGGGCGCGCGATGTCGATACATAAAGGGGTCTGGCTGGTGTCGCAGGTATTTACATCGTCAGTGATGGATAAGTTGAGCGGGCATTATGCGATTGGGCATACGCGTTATTCAACAACAGGATCGTCATCGGAACGCAACGCGCAGCCATTTATGATCGAGACCATGCATGGTCCGCTGGCGTTGGCGCATAATGGTAATTTGGTGAACTCGGCTGAGTTGCGTGAAGAGTTGATGCAGCAGGGTGTTGGGCTTTCATCGTCATCTGATACCGAAGTGATGACGATGATGCTGGCACGTAATGGCGGCAAAACCTGGGAGGAGCGTATTAAGTATGCGATGAAAAAATGGGTCGGTGCTTATTCGCTGGTCATTTTGACTCGTGACAGTGTTTATGCGGTGCGCGACCCGTGGGGATTTCGTCCGCTGTGTATTGGGCTGCTCCCGAGCGGCGGACATGCTGTGGCTTCTGAAACAGGCGCTTTGCAAACACTAGGCTGTGAAGCTATTCGTGATGTGAAACCCGGTGAGATCGTGGAGCTTTCAGATAATGCGCTAAAAGTAATGCAGGCTTTGCCGTCAGTGAAGCCTTCGGCGATGTGTGTCTTTGAGCATATTTATTTTGCGCGGCCTGATCAGGTGTGGGATGGGATCGGTGTGCATACTGTGCGGCAACGATTGGGGGAGGAGTTGGCGCGGGAAGTACTCAACGGATCGCTTCGCGAAACGGATGATTTGATTGCGGATGTGGTGATTCCTGTGCCTGATTCTTCGGTGCCTGCGGCGATCGGGTTTTCGCATGTGAGTGGGATTCCGTATAACGATGGCTTTATTAAAAACCGTTATGTCGGGCGGACTTTTATTGAGCCGACCGATTCTTTACGCAAGCGCGGTGTGGCATTGAAGTTTAATGTGATCAATGAGAATGTGCGCGATAAGCGTGTGATTATGATTGACGATAGTATTGTGCGTGGGAATACAACGGGACCGTTGATCAAGTTACTGCGTAGTGCCGGCGCGAAGGAAGTGCATGTTGCGATTACTTGTCCACCGATTGCTCATCCGTGTTTTATGGGGGTGGACATGGGCAAGCATGATAATTTGATCGCCCATAAAAGAACGGTTGAGGATATTCGTCAATTCGTTGATGCGGATAGTTTGTATTATTTGTCGTTGGATGGCATGATGCGCGCGGTGGGACGCAAGGATGGATTTTGTCAGGCTTGCTTTACGGGGCAGTATCCGATACAGGTGGATGTGGATACGGTGAAGACCGGGTTTGAGCGAAGTCTTAAATGATCAAGTAACGGATTGCCTTCGGCAAAATGGATAAGCGGATTGAGGAAAACAGTTATGAATGTATTGATCATTGGTTCGGGTGGGCGGGAACATGCGATGGCGTGGAAGGTGGCTCAGTCGCCGCGGTTGACGAAGTTGTATATTGCGCCTGGCAATGCGGGGACAGGTGAGTGTGGTGAGAATGTTTTGCTGGATGTGGCGAGTCATGCGGATGTTATCCGCTTTTGTAGGGAGAAGCAGATTGACCTGGTGCTGATCGGGCCGGAGATTCCACTTGCAGATGGGTTGGCAGATTCACTATCAGCGGAGCGAATCCGCTGTTTTGGGCCGAGTCAGGCGGCGGCGCAGATAGAGGCGTCGAAGTCATTTGCAAAAGATTTCATGGCGCGGCATCATATTCCAACGGCGTGTTATGCCACGTTCGATAAAGTCCGCGATGCGATTGGTTATCTTGAGAGCGTGGATTATCCGGTTGTGATTAAGGCTTCCGGTTTGGCGGCCGGAAAGGGTGTGATTTTGCCTGAGACACTGGATGAGGCCAAGGCTGTTGTTGAATCGATTTTGATTGATAAAACATTTGGCGAGGCGGGAAGCGAAGTGATTATTGAAGAGCGCCTGAGCGGACAGGAAGTATCGTTGATGGCGTTTACGGACGGTGAGATGATTATCCCGATGCTGCCAGCGCAGGATCACAAACGTTTGCTGGATGGCGATAATGGACCTAATACTGGCGGCATGGGCGCGTATGCTCCTGCTCCTGTATTCACTGCGAATTTGATGCACGAAGCTGTTGAATCCATTTTGAGACCTGCGGTTGACGGATTGCGAAATGAAAATATTCCTTTTGTCGGTGTGTTATATGCAGGGTTGATGCTCACCCAAAACGGCATATATGCGCTGGAGTTTAACTGCCGCTTTGGCGATCCTGAGACACAAGCTGTGCTTCCATTGCTTGAAACGGATTTGCTTGATATCGCCGATGCCTGTGTGGACGGAAAATTAAAGGATGTAAATATCCGCTGGAAGGATGGCGCGGCGGTTTGCGTGGTGCTGGCTAGTAAGGGCTATCCTGAAAAAGTGGAGAGCGGCAAGATCGTAAAGTTTGAAACATTGTCAGCAAATACAATTTGTTTTCATGCAGGTACGAAATTTAATAATGATGAGGTTATTACTTCAGGAGGAAGAGTCTTTGGGCTAACCTCTTGGGCTCGTGATATTAATTCTGCTGTGAAACAGGTTTATGAAAATATAGATAAGGTTTCTTTTGATGGGATGCAGTTTCGTAAAGATATTGCACATCGTGCTTTGAAAAAATCATCTTATGCAGATTCGGGTGTCTCCATTGATGCGGGCAATCACGCAGTTGACTTAATGAAAGACGCAGTCAAATCCACATACACCTCATCCGTTCTTTCTGGTCTCGGTTCCTTTGGCGGACTTTATGATGTGTCTGCGTTGAAAGAGTTTGATAAACCCGTGCTTGTTGCATCCACAGATGGCGTTGGCACAAAAGTAAAATTGGCGGCTTATGCCGGGCGCTATCGCGGTATTGGTCACGACATCGTCAATCACTGCATCAATGATATTCTTGTACAGGGCGCACGTCCGCTTTTCTTTATGGATTACTTCGCCACCTCAAAGCTTGACCCGGAAATTACCGCAGAAGTGGTGACTGGCATGGCGGAGGCTTGTAAAGAATCTGGCGTGGCGTTGCTCGGCGGTGAGACCGCCGAAATGCCGGGCGTTTATCAGCCGAACGAATTTGACGTCGCCGGAACAATTGTCGGTGTGGTGGAGCGCGATGCGATTTTGCCGCGTAATAATTTACAGGCGGGTGATGTGCTGATCGGCCTCGCGTCGTCAGGTCCGCATACGAATGGCTATTCACTCATCCGCAAAGTTTTTGCCGATACGCAGCTTGACCCCGCCCTCGCTGATGCATTGCTCGCTCCGCATCGTTCTTATTATTCCGCGCTCCAGCCTGTGCTCGCGCATGTCAAAGCTCTTGCGCATATTACCGGTGGAGGATTCATCGAGAACATTCCGCGCGTCTTGACAGAGAATCTTGACGCACAGATTCACCTCACCTCATGGACGCCTCCAACTATCTGGAAACTGATTCAGTCCGAAGGGCATATCGCCACCGACGAAATGTACCGCGTCTTCAACATGGGCATTGGCATGATTATCATTGCCGATAAATCTGATGTCGTCAAAATCCAAAGCCTCATCCCCGAACAAACCTTCATCATCGGTGAACTTGTTAATGGTGAAAAGAAAGTCCGCCTGATTCCCTAATCTATTTCATCCGTTTATCCGCTTTGCTAAAGGCGATCCGTTACATAATCTGATCAAAGGAAATTATCCATGCCATCTTCTCTTCCTCTTCGCTACGGCGCCAATCCTCAACAGGCACCCGCCCGCGTTTTCATGAAATCTGATATTGACATGCCCATCACAGTCCTTAGCGGCTCGCCCGGTTATATTAATCTACTTGATGCGCTGAATTCATGGCAGCTTGTCCGCGAGTTGAAATCGGCGATTAATCTGCCAGCGGCGGCATCTTTCAAGCATGTCAGTCCGTCTGGGGCGGCGGTGGCGATGCCGCTTTCAGATGTGCTCAAGAAAATCTACTTTGTAGATGACATTGAACTTTCACCGCTTGCCACTGCCTACGCCCGCGCCCGTGGCGTGGACCGTATGTCCTCGTTCGGTGATTGGATTGCGCTCTCAGAGCCCGTAGACGTTCCCACCGCCAAACTCATCAGCCGTGAAGTTTCAGACGGTGTCATTGCTCCTGCTTATGAACCCGAAGCGTTGGATATTCTCAAAAAGAAAAAGCAGGGAAAATACGCCGTCGTCCAGATTGACCCGGCTTACGAGCCATCCAATTTGGAAACACGCGATGTCTTTGGCGTCACGTTTGAACAGCATCGCCATGATCGTCTCGTCACCCCCGCGGACTTTGCCAATATCGTCACAAAAAACAAAGACCTCCCTGAAAGCGCCATCCGCGATATGTTGATCGCGTGGATAACACTTAAGTACACCCAGTCGAATTCCGTTTGCTACACCGTGGATGGGCAGGTGATTGGTGTCGGCGCAGGTCAGCAATCGCGTGTGCATTGCGCCCGCCTCGCCGGCTCCAAAGCGGATTTGTGGCGACTGCGTCAGCATCCATCTGTTTTGAATCTTCCGTTTAAATCAGGCATCAAACGCCCTGACCGCGATAACGCCATTGACCAATTTTTGCAACCCGATGTCACCGAAGCCGAAAAATCCAACTGGGCAAATGTCTTTACAGAATTACCGGATCAACTATCAGTTACAGAAAGACGCGCATGGCTGGATGGCATGTCTGATGTTGTGCTTGGTTCCGATGCATTTTTCCCGTTCCGCGATTCGATTTACCGCGCAGCCAAAAGCGGTGTGAAATATGTCCTGCAGCCTGGCGGCTCCAATCGTGACGAAGATGTTATCGCTGCTTGTGACGAATATGGCATGATGATGGCCTTCAGCGGCGTTCGCCTTTTTCATCATTAGAATGACAGCGCGACTCGTTGTGCTCATTTCTGGAAACGGCACAAACCTGCAAGCCATCCTTGATGCCTGCGCTTCAGGCGAACTTGATGCAACTGTTGTGTCGGTCATCAGCAACAAAGCCGATGCGTATGGATTGATCCGCGCAAAGAATGCAGGTATTGAGTCTGTTCACTTTGCAAAACTCGAAAATGAATCCCGCAACGAATACGATTCCCGCCTTGCCGCCTACGTGTCTACTTGTTTACCTGATTACATCATCCTCGCCGGCTGGATGAAGATTCTTTCCTCTTTCTTTCTTTCGTCCTTCCCAAACCGCGTCATTAATTTGCATCCCGCTTTACCCGATACATTCCCCGGCACGCACGCCATCGAACGCGCCTACGAAGCCTGGCAACGCGGACAAATAAAACACACCGGCGTCATGGTGCATCTCGTCCCCGATGAAGGCGTAGATAACGGCCCCATACTCGCCACCGAAATTGTCCCCATCTTCGCAGACGATACATTAGAATCTCTTGAAACCCGTGTTCATCAAACTGAACATTCGTTGTTGACCAATACTCTAAAAACCATTCTCTCTGCGAAGAACACAGAATTGCACTAAAGTTTTCCTTTGTGTCACTTCGTACCCTTCGCAGTAAAAAGGAAACCAAATGCCTACAGCTATTCTCTCTGTTCACAATAAAACCGGCCTTCTCGAATTCGCCCAGGAACTCACCGCCCTCGGTTGGAATCTCCTTGCCTCCGGCGGCACTGCCAAACTCCTGCGTGACAACAACATCAACGTTACCGAAGTTGCTGATTACACAAAATCACCTGAGCTTCTCGGTGGACGTGTAAAAACTTTGCATCCTGCCATTCATGGCGGTCTGCTCGCACGCCCCACTGAATCTGATCATAATGAACTGCTTAATCTTGGCTGGGATTATATTGATCTCGTCGCTGTTAATCTTTATCCATTTGAAGAGACGATCGCCAAGCCAAATGTTACATACGCCGATGCGATTGAGAATATTGATATCGGCGGTGTCACACTGATTCGCGCTGCTGCCAAAATCACGAACGCGTCACTCTCGTTTGCGATCCCGCTGATTATGCCGAAATGTTATCCATGCTGCAAAATGGTGAAATTCCTTTGCGATCAAAAAGAAACTTGCAGTCAAAGGCTTCAAGTCCACGGCGAATTATGATGCACTGATTTCAAAATATCTGGATAACTAAATGACTCATCCGCTTAATCTTCTTTCTTCTTTGGATGGCCGCTACGCAGACTCAACCGCCCCTTTGAGCGGACACTTCTCCGAGTTCGCTTTTCTACGCGATCGGGTGCGCATCGAGCTCGACTTTTTAGCTGCTCTTTCCAAAATCGGCCTGATCCGCCCTTTGACATCTTCCGAGTCTGCGCAACTGGAGTCTGTAAAATCCAATTTCACCATCGCGGATGCAGAGTCGATTCAAGCCCATGAGCGCAAGACTCGTCATGACGTAAAAGCTATTGAATATTTTTTGCAGGATAAATTACAAGATACATCTCTCAAAGATTTACTCCCGTGGATTCATTTTGGCCTGACCTCTGAAGACGTAAATAATATTGCGCAAGTCATTGCTTTACGAGACTCGCGTGATACAGTCCTTCTCCCGGTGTTAAATGCGCTGATCAATTCGCTGGTTGAATTCGCAAAACAAAACCGCGCTCTGCCCATGCTCGCCCGCACACATGGACAGTTCGCCGTACCAACTACCTTAGGAAAAGAATTCGCCATTTATATTGCCCGCCTGAAAACCGCTCGTGACGAAATCTCAGCGCACCGTTTTGAAGCCAAGTTGACCGGCGCGGTGGGCAACCTCAATGCATTACAGGCTTCCATGCCGCAAGTGGACTGGCTGACTTTTGGCAAAGAATTTATTGCCGGTTATGATCTTGTATCCAACCCGATCACGACTCAAATTTTGCCCTACGATAATTGGATACGCTACTTTGATGCATTGCGATTAACCAATTCCATTTTGATAGATTTCTCGCAGGATGTCTGGCGTTATATCAGCGATGGAATTCTCAAACAGGCTGTCGTTCAAGGTGAAGTCGGTTCTTCGACCATGCCGCAGAAAGTGAACCCGATTGATTTTGAAAACGCAGAAGGCAATCTTGGTGTAGCGAATGCGCTCTTTACACATTACGCCCAAAAATTGACAGTTTCAAGATTACAGCGCGACCTATCTGATTCAACTGTCCGCCGTACATTTGGGACGGCGCTTGGGCATACGCTGGTGGCATGGCTCAACTTGCAGCGCGGCATGAAGCGCATCGCCGCAGACGAGGTGAAGATCAAAGCCGAGTTGAATGCTCATTGGGAAGTCATCGCTGAAGGTGCGCAGACGATCTTGCGGGCTATCGGCAAGCCTGGCGCGTATGAGTCACTCAAAGAGCAGACCAGAGGCCGCATCGTAGCCGAATCAGATTATAGGTTGTGGTGCGAAGCGGTTGATGTGGATGAGGAAACTCGCGGGCGTTTGCTGAGTCTCTCGCCAGAATCCTATATCGGGTTAGCCATCCAATTAACAGATAGCGTGATCGGTTAAAAAGTACAGCCCATCCAATTTTGGACGGGCTGTTTTGTTTTATTTGATGCCGACCAGTTCCACATCAAAAGCAGGGTCGCGTTTGGGGGAATGACTCCGCCTGCGCCGCTTTCGCCGTAGGCCAGTTGCGGCGGGATGGTGAGGGTGGCTTTGCTGCCGACTTTCATCAGGGCGATGCCTTCGTCCCAACCGCGGATGACGCGGCCTTTGCCGAGCGGAAATTCGAGCGGTTCGCCGCGGCTGACGGAGCTGTCAAAAACTTTGCCATCAAGAAATTTACCTGTGTAATGCACGCGCACGACATCGCCAGCTTTGGCTTGTGCGCCAGTTCCTGCTTCAACTTCCACGTACTCCAATCCGCTTGCTGTTTTCATTTTGTCTCCTTGAGTTGACTATTAATATCATCCACGTTTTATGGAAGGCTTTTATTTTATCAGGTGAGCAGGGGAAAACCAAAAGGGAGAATTTATTCTTTGGGCAGAATCAGTTTTCAGGGAGGAAAGACCGGTTGTAACTTCTGTCACAAATAAGAATGACATCCGTCAATGTTCAACAGATTGGGTTTCGGGAATAATAAGGTCAACCATACATAAATTAATAGGTGAGCCTTATGATTGCGCAGCACTTAAGTGAAAGCACGGAAATGTATCTTAAAGCGATGGCTGAATTAAGCGATCACGACGATGTAGTAGCTATTGCGCGTCTTGCAGAGCGTTTAAGCGTGACAGCCGTTTCTGCCAATGAAATGATGCGGCGCCTGGGTGAGCAGGGACTGGTGACACATACACCGTATAAAGGTGTGGCGTTGACCGTGAAAGGGCGCGAGGTGGCCTGTAATGTGGTGCGCCGTCAGCGGTTGTGGGAATGTTTTTTATATGATCATTTGAAGATCGAGTGGTCGCAATTGTATGAACTGGCTTGTTCCCTTGAACATGCCACCGCGCCAGAAGTGACCGAGGCTTTGGATACGTTTCTAGGGCATCCGAAAACTTGTCCGCGTGGAAATCCAATTCCGGATGCAAAAGGTTCGTTTGTGCCTTTGAATGGAATTCCATTAAGCGATGTGGAAGTAGGGCAGACGGTGCGCATCTTGGCGGTGAATGCAACAGCCACCGATGTGTTGAAATATTTATTTGAACGAAATCTTTTACCGGGACATGTGGTGAAAGTTATGGAAGCTGCTCCGCTTCAAGGTCCGCTGACATTGCGCCTGGACGGAAAAAACAAAGACGTGGCGCTTGGGCTGTCACTGGCTGAGTTTGTGGTTGTGGAAGAAAATTCAAATCAATGAGGAAACATCGAAATGCCTGAATCAATTCAATTACATTTATTACGACCTGGTCAACGCGGAACGATCACACGCATTAATGGCGAGAGTGCCTTGCGTCGTCGATTTGCAGAGATGGGTATTGTTAAAGGCGAAACGATTTTGATCGAGCGCAACGCGCCAATGGGTGACCCCGTGGAATATTTCATCAAGGGCTATCACCTCGCATTGCGCAAGGAAGAATCTGCAAACATTGAAGTGACTTTGATCGGGAGTGAAAATGGCTGATCTGACGATCGCGCTGGCGGGTAACCCAAATGCCGGCAAGACAACCATTTTCAATGTGTTGACGGGTTTGCATCAGCACACGGGTAACTGGCCCGGCAAGACCGTTGAAAAAAAAGAAGGGGAAGTTTTGCATGGTGAGATGAAGATCAACATTGTGGACCTTCCCGGCACATACAGCCTGACGGCTTATTCACCCGAGGAAATTATTGCACGTGATTACATCATTGAAGAACGCCCCGATGTGGTTATCAATGTAATTGATGCCACCAATCTTGAACGCAATTTATATTTAACCGTTCAAATTTTGGAGCTGGATGTTCCCGTGGTGCTGGCGCTAAACATGACCGATGATCTAAAGAAGAACGGGGCGAAGATCAACCTCGATCAACTCTCGCAATTGCTTGGCAATATTCCCATCGTATCCACCACGGCGAATCAGGGAAAAGGTATCTCTGAACTGATCGAAAAGGCTGTTCGTGCAGCACAAAAATAACAGGAAGTTATATGACCACATCATCCATGCAATCTTTATTTCGGCTTGATTACGGCGGCAAAATGGAACGTGCCATTGAGCGTATGCTCGCCGCGTTTGAAGAAAATAAATTTGATACCGGTCGTTATCCACGGCGCTGGTTGGCGATTAAATTACTCGAAGGCGATGCTGATATTTTGAGTCGGGTGCAGACCATGCCGCAGGGCGCGCAGCTTATTGCATTTGCGCAGCAAAACGCCGAACACTTAAAATCCATGCTGGGCGATGAAGTGGATCTGCTGACCGCCGACCGCCGCTATGGTTACATCAACGGCATCGTGCGTCAGTCGCTTCAACGTCCGCTTATGGATCGCATCACACTTACAGATCGCATCGACGATATTGTCACGCATAAATGGCTGGGCTTGCCTTTCTTCTTCATGATCATGTATGTGGTCTTTAGACTCGTGATTGACGTCTCTGCCCCGTTTTTAGATTGGACCGACGCTGTGATCAACGGTCCCATCGCGCATCTTTTCTCGTTCATTCTTAATCTGATAACTGCTCCCGCGTGGATACATTCTCTCGTCATTGACGGAATCGTCGCGGGCGTGGGCGGTGTGCTGGTCTTTGTCCCCGGGCTGTTGATCTTATATTTTTTCCTCGCCCTGCTCGAAGACTCTGGCTATATGTCTCGTGCTGCTTTCGTGATGGATCGCTTCATGCGTGTGGTTGGCTTGCATGGAAAATCATTCATCCCGATGATTCTCGGCTTTGGCTGCGCTGTCCCTGCCATTTATGCCACGCGGACAATCGCCAGCCGCCGCGATCGTGTGCTGACTGCGCTGCTTGTTCCGCTTATGTCGTGTTCGGCGCGGCTGCCCGTGTATGTTGTCTTTGGGTTGGCATTTTTCGGCGCACGCGCAGGGACGGTCATCTGGGCCATGTATGCGCTTGGGATTATTGTCGCCATGCTGGCTGGGATGGTCTTCACTCGCACAATTCTCAAACCCGATGCCTCATCCGCATTTGTATTGGAGCTGCCGCCGTATCGTCAGCCTGCGTTGAAGAGTGTGTTGATCCACATGTGGGAGAACACCCGTGAATTTGTCCGCAAGGCTGGTACGACGATCCTGTTTGCTTCGCTTGTAATGTGGCTGCTGCTCAACATGCCGTGGGGTGTGACCAATCAACGTGACTCGTATTTTGGAAAAGTCAGCGGGATGATCGCGCCGGTCTTCGCTCCGCTGGGATTTGGCAACTGGCAAACTAGCGGAGCACTGGTGACAGGTTTTATGGCAAAAGAGATCGTTGTCAGCACCATGAGTCAGGTTTACCTTAGCGGAGAAGATACGGTAATTTCTGAACCTCTTTCATTTGGCGAAGAAATGATCAGAATGGGAAAAGGATTTATTACCGCATCAATTGATTCAGGGAAAATTTTGCTAAGCATCCTGCCAGGCGTGGATTTAATCCCCGCTAATGAAGCGGCAGATGATACCGCTTTGAGCAATGCCTTGCAGGGACAATTTACGCCATTGAGCGCCATGTCTATGCTGGTATTTGTTTTGTTGTATGTGCCGTGTGCGCTACGTTGGGCGCGATCAAACACGAATTTGGGACTTCATGGGCTGTTATCTCCGCTGTTTATCAAACATCAGTAGCCTGGATTGTTGCCCTTATTGTTTATCAAGGTGGAATGTTGTTGGGGTTTGGGTAGGAAGATCATGCTGAAACAATTAGTTGATCTGCTTGAAAATAAAGAAAATGGATTAAGCTTGTCTGAGATCAGTCGTGCCATGAATGCTCAACCTACGGCGGTCTTATCTATGATCGATTTATTGGTTCAAAAAGGGAAACTGATAGAGATCGGCCCTGACGGAAAATGCTGCACAACCTGCGGCGCACAGTCAGATTGTAATTTGCTTGCTGCGCGCGGAAAACGCTATATGGTTAAGCCACAGAATTAATGGGTACGGGTTGTTCCTGAAAATGAAAATTACAGCCATTTTTCAAAAACAGCATGGATTGTTTCAATCATGGCGGGCTTGGTAATGAAATCGTCCATGCCGGCTTCCAGGCAGGTTTCACGATGTCCCGCCATGGCGCTGGCGGTATTGGCAATAATGATCGAGTGCTTCCCAGTTTTTGTTTCATGCTGACGGATAATGCGCGTGGTACTCAAGCCATCAAGGTCTGGCATTCCAATATCCATCAGGGTTAAACAAAAATCGTGCGGACGAATGGTCAGCAATTCTATGGCATCCTTGCCGGAAGAAACTGCAAAAGAGGCCAACCCGAGTTTTCGCAGTTGGAAAATTAAGAGTGTACGATTGATCTCATCATCTTCAACGATCAATACTGGCTTTGAAACATTGAAAGTAGGGGACGGATTGGATGAGGCGGGAGCAGCCTTTTTTATTTGAGGAGCGCCGAGCGGTTTATGCCCGAGCGGCAGGGAAAACCAAAAAGTGGAACCTCGTCCTTCCACTGATTCAAATCCGATCTCGCCATTCATCAACTCCACAAGCCGGCGTGAAATGGCCAACCCCAGCCCGGTCCCGCCGTGTTTGCGCGTCATGCTTTCGTTTGCCTGAGTGAACGATTCAAATAATTGTGGTTGCAGCCATTCAGGAATTCCAATCCCTGTGTCTTGCACAGAGAATGTGACTACGTGTGCAATCCCCTGAATCATGGTGCCGTTAATCTGTAGTGAGATAAGACCTCTTTCAGTGAATTTCAATGCATTCCCCACGAGATTGATGAGCACCTGACGGATACGGCCCGCATCTCCAAACAAAGTTTGAGGAAGATGTTCGTCCATTTGCACCTCAAGCAGCAGACCTTTTTCTGCGGCCAGAGGTGTGAACATGTCCACGATCTCTTGTGTGAGTTTCTGCACTTCAAATGCTTCGGGATGCAGCACCAGTTTGCCAGCTTCGATCTTTGAAAAATCCAAAATATCATTGATGATTGCCAGTAATGCCTGAGCGGAACTTCCCACGATGCCGGCGAATTCCCGTTGTTCCTCGGTCAGTTCGCTTTCCATTAATATTTCATTCATGCCAATGATCGCATTCATCGGTGTGCGTATTTCATGGCTCATGGTTGCAAGAAAGCCGCTCTTAACGCGCGATGCTTCCAGTGCGCGGTCACGGGCAATGGCGAGTTCCCGGTTGTTTTGCGCAATTTCACTGGCGTATTCCTCCAGTTGATGCGTGGATTCAAGGCGCTCCAGTTCTGTCCCAACCCATTGCGACATTAGTTTGAGAAACTCTTTATCCGCCGGGGTAAATTTCTTGATTCGCGGTTTTGCGCTTGAAAAATTTAATGTGCCGTAAATCCGTCTGTTGACCGTGACGGGGACTCCAATATACGCTTCAAGATGTGTCCGTTGAAAACATGGGTGAGTTTCCCATGCACTCATTGTGGCCTGTTCAAAACCGGTTGGCTCATCAAATTGCATGGTCTTTGAGCAATAGGTCTCCCCCAGATCATATACAGTTCCAGGAAAAACTTGCTCGCTGGGAGTTTCAACCGCGATGATCGTGTAAATCTCATCCACAATATTGGAAAGAATACCGGTTTCGAGTCCGAAACGTTCTGCTCCCATCTTTAATAGCTTGCTGATCTTTTGTAAAAATGTTCCTGTGATGACGAAATAATATAAAGCGCCCGCATGGATTCTTCGCTCTGACGGATGGCGGCTTCCATGGCAAGGCGTTCGGTCAAATCGGTGATGACAGTTATCGTTCCACCGAATTTTCCTTCCATCATGCGTGGACCACCGGTGATCAGTGCAAATAATTCCCTGCCGCTTGCATGGCGCAATCTGATTTCGTACGATGTCCGCCCTCCCTTTTCCCGTTTGCTCCTGGCATTACGTATGGTTTCGTGGTCTTCTAAAAGGTAATATCAAACGGAGTCTTGCCAATGAGTTCCTCGGGCTGGTAGCCGAGCATGCGCCCGTAAGCCGGATTTATATATTCAAAGTCATTGCTGGCATTGGTAACGGCGATTCCCTGTCCCATGGTCTGGGTGAGTGTATAAGCAAAATCGCGCTGAGTTTTTAATTCGATGTCAATGGATTTTAGGTCTGTGATGTCTGTGCCGATCCCGATCAATAGATCGCGCGGCCCTTTTGCATCGGCAAGCATCAACCAGCGCCATGAACCATCCTTGTGCATAATTCGATGTTCATAAGGCCTATTGTCTACAACTATTTCGCCGCGCGCCGCTTTACTGACGTAATTCTGCTCGACTTTGATATCTCCGCCCGATATGCGTTCGATCTCCCACCAGCCGCCACCTAAAACTTCATGGGTTTCATATCCAAGAATATCCTTCACAGACTGACTGATGTAAATTACCTCGCCATTTCCGTTGGCAACTAACACCAGATTTCCAATCGATTTTAATATCTGATCTGATAGTTCGAGTTCATTGGTGGCCTTTTTCGCGCTCTGTAATATCCAAAGCATAAATATTGATATATGACATATCCATGACCGGTATAAATACAAATGAATATGATCGACTTTCGTACCGGTAAATGATATCTATTTGGCGGGCGGATTTAAATGCCAGGCTTGCTGCTTCCATCCATTCAGGCGGAGCAGACTCCGCGTTTGCCTGTCCGGCGGTCTCAAGCAGTTTTTTTCCTTCGGCATTGGTAAACAAAACCCTGCCATCAAGGTGAATGCGAATTATCGGGTTTGGATTCTCCTGCGGGAATAATGACATGGAGCGCAGCAGGGCTTCTGCGTTATTTTTACGGCGCGGTCACGCACAATTGCGATAAGCAGGGTTCTGTCTTCCAGGTCTCCGCGGCCAATGGCAATTTCTGCTGAAAACTCGCTGCCGTCCTTTTTCATTGCACACAGATCGTGAAATTCACCCATCTTTCGGGCGCTTTCGCCTGAGTCGAGAAATTCCTTAAACAAATTAAAGTGGACAGCGCGGAAACGTTCAGGTAACAAGTCAGATACTTGCTTTTTATTTACTTCCTCTTTTGAATACCCAAACAATCGGCAGGCTTCGTCATTGGCATCAACAATCATACCGTCTGGTTGAATAAGAAGGATGCCATCAGGACTTTGAGAGAGAAAGAATTCGTGTAATTTCATTTTGCAAAAGGATATTTCCAATTGGTTTCATGCATCAGATCTCTGATGAGCAAGGTTACAAATAGTGCCGCCATGATGCTGACCTGCACCCAAACCACCTCGGCAAGTGTGCGATGGAAGAAGATGATTCCAAATACCTGTGCAACGCCAGCGGTGATTGCCAGCCCTGTTTCACGCCCCATGCCGAGTGACAGACGATAGTTGACGATGACATTGGCGAGCGCGTACAGGGTTGTGGCAAGCGCGTATACCCACAAAAGATTTGCGATGCCAAGATATTGTGTGCCGAATAAAAATCCAACAATGGCTTTCGGGAAGAAGAATGTAAGGATCACAACCGGCACGGAAATCCCTGAGACTATGCCTATGGAAACCCAGAGCAGGTGACGATGCGGTTCACCAAGTTTGTGTTTTCTGGCAACGATCGGGAACATGGTGGTTACAACTGACCAGGTTGCAAAGAATACAATGCGGCCGATCAAGGCCAGGGCAGCGTATTGCCCGGCGGATTCTGAATCGTAGAATCTGCGTACGAGCAGGATGTCGCTATTGTTGATCAGGATCTGTCCGATCTGCGAAACCATGACCGGCAGGGCGAACAATGCGACAGCGCCACGAATGTCCTTTTTGGGGAACCCGGTTTGAGGAAGTCCGATGCGGGCTGGCAGGGTGGAGATCCAGGTTGCGATGAAGGATAAACTGATTCCGAGGACAGCGCCATTGACCGAAAATCCCATCCATACAAAAAATAAGCCGAACAATAGACGCGACCACATTTCTGTCTGATAGGTGAGCGCGAGTGTGGTGAAACGGGTTTGGCCTTGCAATATACCGCGATTGACACCTTGCAGTAAACTGAATGGCAATGCCACGCCAAAGATCATGAATGGAGTAAAAGAGGATGTGTGAAAAATATTTTGAAGCAGGGGCGCGCCAAGTATAAAAAATAAAGCGAATACGATGCCAATGCCAATACCCAGCCATGCAAGAAATTTTTGAATCTCAGCCAGATGTTTATTGTCATCTGCTGACGTATGGATTGCGGCGTAACGCGCGGCGGTCATTTGCAAAGGGACGGTAATAAATGTAACTACCAGTAGTAATGTGACGATCAATGAAATATCGGCGAACAGTGATGGTCCCAGCCAGCGCCCCATGATTAAGTTGTAAACATAATTGCCCGCGTTGACAATGGTCTGGCTGATCATGAGCAGCGCGCTTGCCGATGCGAGCGCACCAAATTTGCTGCGCAATGTTTTTATATACTTCATTTGACTCCGGCTTGTACGATCTCCTGCACCAGATCAAGGATCGCGCGTGAACTGGATGGTTTTGTGAGGAAGCCGCTGACGCCCATTTCTTCCGTGATCAATCGTTCCTGATCATCGCCGCTCGCGGTGAGAATAATGACAGGCGTGCCATTAAAGACGGAATGTGCGCGTAATTTTCTGAGCATGGTCAGTCCGTCCATGACGGGCATGGCAACATCCAGCATGATGAGGTCGGGTTTGTTTTTTTCAATTTCGAGCAATCCCAGTTCTCCGTTGGCGGCAATGCGAACCTCGTGCCCTGCTTTTCGCAAGGTATAACTTAACATGCGTTGATTGTTTGAGTCGTCTTCCACGACTAATATGTTTGCCATTTGCTAAAACCCCTTTGGTACGATTTGTGAAGACTCGATGGATTGAAAAACCTGATCGAATTTTGTCAGCTTTAAGATACGTGATGCCGCTTCATGCTTCGGCCAGACCACCCGTACTTCGCCTTCATTTTGACGCGTACGTTTTAGCACACTGACCAAAACAGCCAGTCCTGCCGAGTCTAGCATGGTGACCTCGCTTAGGTCGAAGACAAAATGTGTTACGCCTGATTCGAAATATGCTTCGCACATTTTTCGGAGCGTGGGTGCTTCAAAGGCATCCACGCGGCCTTGCGGTGCGATAACAACAATTTTCAAGGTGTATTCAGTCGTTTTTATTTCAATAGGCATGTTGATTTATCTCCTTTTATATGCAGTGGATGGAGCTTATATTTTTTTCGTTAATGTCCATAGATTCTTTTCGTTTTTATACTGGTGCTGAACTTCATCCATGAGTGCCTGGATGATCGCCATGCCGTATCCGCCAACTTGTAATTCAAGCGGATCGGGCATGGCCACAGATTCAAGTTTGATGTTTGCCGGAATCCCGGAATCTCTGGTTTCAATAATGAGGCGTTTCCCATCCACTTGAAGCCTGACTTCGATCATTTGTCTTTGTTGCCGCTGTAGGAGTGCTCGACAATATTGGACAGCAGTTCCTGCATTGCAAGCTCGCAATTATTAATGACACTCTCTTGAACTTTATGGAGCATGAGCAATTCTCGCAGCGCTTTTGCTGCAATACGTAGATCTTCATAGCCTGCCGGGATTTGAAACGATACTGATTCCATTCTTTCACTAACCTTTAGAACAATGATGGTACGGTCATCATCCTGCGGATGATCTTCCGAAAAGTTATTAACTGCCTTGAACAGGCCATCTGCAATTCCTCTGGCGCTGAGGCCGCGAAGATGTTTTAGTGCGAGCAGCATGCGTTCCATGCCGAACATTTCGCCTGCGTTATTCCGCGATTCGTTGAAGCCATCTGTTGCCGCCACAAGCACATCCCCCGGAACGAGGGATAATGTCTGCGAGATATATTCGTAATCTTCAAAAATACCGATCGGAATATCCTGCGCTTCCAATAATTGTGGTTCACCTTGAACAGGCATGAAAAGAATTGGACTTTGTCCGGCATTGGAAAAAAGCAGGCTTCGGTTAACAGGGTCGAACGTTCCGATAAATGCAGTTGAGAACATTGAAACGGTTGAGAAATCATCCAGCAGGTCGGTGTTGAGGCGTTTCACGATCTGGTCTGGCCGGCTGAATGGCATATTGCGTGCGGCTGAGCGGGCTGTGGTGCGGGTCATTGTCATCAAGAGTGCGGCGGGCATGCCTTTTCCCGTTATATCCCCCAGCATGAAGACCAGCGGTTGACCTTTGCGCGCGATAATGTCAAAAAAATCTCCACCCACTTGCGAGGCAGGCGCAGATGCCCCGTAAATATCCAGCCCATCCAGCGTCGGTATGGACTGAGGCAAAAGCGCGATCTGCACCTGGCGAGCAAGGTCCATTTCTGTTTCAAAGCGGGTACGCGCCAGGGCCTCTTGATATAAAAGGGCATTATCAATTTGCGCGCCAGATTGCTCTGCAATGGCACGCAGGAGTTTGATATCATGCGAGGTGAAGTCGCCTGTTTTATTGAAAACGCCAATGCAGGCAAAAACATTTTCACGTACCGGCAGCGTGGACATGATGACATTGCTCAGTCCGCGCGGAAGTGTCATGCTATCTTTGAAATTATGGCGGCGCGTGTCCTTGCGATAAATCGTTGAGGCCGCATGTAAATGTGCTTCCGGCAGCGGCTCGATTGCAGATTGCCGGATTTGCGGACGATGATTGTTGAAATAAATGGCAGTGAATGCGCCATCTGCATCAAGCAGGCGGCGTGACTCCTGGATCAATAGATCAAGCAGGTCGTCTATTTTTAATGCGCGGCGGGCAGATTGGGTCAACTCGTATAACGCCACCAGTTTGTCCTGAGTTTCAACCAGGCTGGCGGTGAGCTCTTCCATTTCTGTTTCGGTGGTCAACACATGTGAAAATAATTCAGTCATCGCGTCGGCGATGGATTGCCATGCGCCGTCGTTCATGCCGTGAATATGTAGTTCCAGGCTGCCGGAGGTGTTGCGTCCGATGATCTCTTTTTTTGAAAATGAAATATCCTTTGGCATGGAGGCGATCATCTCGCCATGTTCCACCAGACGAATTGCCTGTGCGCCAACACGGATCCATGCTTCGGCGATGGTTTGAAAATCATTTTGATGAAGATGGATCAGGTCGGCAAACATAATCAAGCCTGAAAGGCGGTTGCTTCTTCTTCAGATGTGTAAATACTAAAGGCTTTATCAAGTCTGGTCAGTTCGAAAATAACCCGTACGGGCTGCTGCATACAACAAAGATGTAACTCTCCGTTTTTTTCACGGCAATGTTTCAAACCCTGCACAAGAGTCGAAAGCGCAGTTGAGTCGATGAAATTTACACCGGCCAAATTGACAACCAGGTTAACTTTTCCGGCCTCTGCGTGTCCTTTAAGCCACGCCACAACCGGTGCGACTTCATGGGCGTCAAAACGACCGCCAAGTTGAATGATGTTGATCGAATTGGAAACTTTGTGTGTGATGTCCATAAAATATTCCTTTAGTTTTTCCTGTTTAGTAATTCTTGAAAATGGATCAGATACCAATCCACTACTTCACTGATGGGTAATCCATTTGCCGCCAGATAATTGCGTGAGCCGATCTCCAACATGCGCTGCGGATGATCGATCACACGGCAGATCGCATCAGCGAGACTTTGCGCACTTTCGGGCTCAAAGAACTCACCATCGTAGCCTTCTTCGATCACCAACTCTTCAAGGTCTCCAAGTTTTGGTAGAACCACCGCTCTGCCAAATCCGCCGGCTTGATGAAGCACACCTGAACTGCCTGTTGTGCTGGTATAGGGAAACACCACCACCCACGAGTCGTTAAAAATTTTTGGCACATCTTCCTCTGAAACATATCCAGTGAAATGAATATTTTGCACATGTGAGAATTTATTTTTCACGCCATCTAAATAACCTTTTACGTTGGGGTTATCCGTCCCTGCAATAACAAGTTTGGCAGTTGGGTGTGAAGGTTGGAGCCTTTCAAAGGCTTCCATTAAAATATCCACTTTTTTATAAGTGCCAAATTTTCCAAAGGTCATAATGTTTGGCGCGCCAGTGGGCGCAGATGCCGGCACATCTTCACTTGCTTCTTCGAATGAACCGTGCGGCGCGAGCAATACATTTTTTGCCTTATATTTCTCAACCAGAATATCCACATATTTTGGAATGGTCACCGCAACAATATCGGCCTTCAAAATAAAACGTGTAACGATATTTCCAAATAGCCGGATCACTGACTCAATAATTTTGCTTCCACCAAAACCGGCCTGTTTCAGATCCACCGTCTCCATGATGTTGTGCAGCAGCACCGCCGTTTTGACTCCAGTCAAACGTACAGCCCACGGAGTAAGCAAACCAAGTGTGGCTGGAACTTTTCCCGCAGCAAAGGAGGCAAATTGAATATTAAACAACACAATGTCTGGATTAATTTTTTTAACTTCCCTGCGGATGCGGAGGACGTTATCCCAGGCACCGAATTTCCAGCAGGGAACGGCTCTGACCCGTATCTGGCCTGCTGACTGTTCAAAGGAATATTTTCACCCTCGGGCAGTTCATCCACGAAAAGCACGATCTCCGATACCATGTCGGTTTTGGTTTGTAAAAATTTAACAAAGTGAAATCCGTATTCGTTGAGCGAACCTTTGCCAGGCGGAAATGTGTTAACGATGGCAATGCGCATCTTACATTCTCCTATAAACACCCTTGAAATTATTCACTTGAATATTGACCAGATCACGCAGGAACCGTTGTATCTCTTTTTGTGTCCACTTTTGAACCGGGTGCATCCACCCATGAGACAGGAACTTCCGCGATCCTAAATCCATACTTGGATGCAAGAAATAGGATCTCAAGATCAAAGGAAAACGCCATGATGGGTTGCATGGCGTGTAATTCCTTTGCGGCTTTTTGTGTGTACATTTTGAATCCGCACTGGGTATCACGGACGTTAATTCGTAAAACATTTTTTACGATCCAGCGCAGACCGCCGCTCAGCAAATGCCGTAAAAAGGATTTGTTTGATTCTTCGGCCCCTTCCACAGCACGGGATCCAACGGCGACATCGTAATTTTCCTTTTCGAGCTTGGCGAGTAATTTGGATATTTCTTCAATCGGTGTGGAATTATCGGCATCTGCAAATAAGACATATCTGCCTTTTGAGGCGATCATACCGCGTTGAACAGCATTGCCTTTTCCGCCGTTCTTCGGTGTTTTCAATAGACGCAGATTGACAAGCCCCAGTTCTTCCACGAGCTTGACGGTGTCATCTTTTGAGCCGTCGTCGGCGATCAATAACTCCCATTCAAATCCAAGGTCTGAAACATGAGACGCAATTGCTCCAATGGTGGCGACAATACGTTCCTGCTCGTTATACGCCGGGATTACGATGGATAGATGTGGAATTCCGCTGATCGCTTTTGTTTTCCAGTTCTTATAATTTTCGTAGGACATGATCATTTACCTCGCTTTAAACTTTATTCTATGCAATATGCAGTTGACAATGGATAACAGGATGGTTGCAGACTTTCAAACAATTATGCAAAGTGTGAAGGTCAGGCCACAAAAACCCAATTAACAAATATCGTGACAAATACGCCTAACAGCACAGTGAACGCCAGTGTTAATGTGCGGTCAAGCCAGTGATGCTTTCCCCAATCTGCCAGTAAAAGAAAAGCGGGAAACATTGTGAGCACATAGCGGATGATGCTCCCTGTTGCGCTTGATGAGGGGACAATTAGCTGGATTAATACATAGATCGCGTATCCTTCGCCAAATCTGATCCAGATAAATGGAACAAATGCAAGAAAAGCCAACAGGGAAAATGTATTCCAAAATCCTGTGAACCAACCTCTGTTTAATTCACCATTTATTAATTGAGAGAGGCTTCTCTTGACAATGGCAATCGTGCCAACGTTTTCGCGCCCCCAGGCGGCCTGAGTTTCGATGAAGGCGAGTGGTCTGCCAAAGTTTTGCTGAAGGAATAAAATAAAAATGAGCATCCCAAACGGCACAACACAAATAATCACGGCTTCCATCCAGTTGACACGCGCATTTTTCCATAAATTGAGCCACATCTCTTTTTTGAAGATATTTCCGATCTGCCAGCCTTGCACACGCAGCCATTCCCAAAAGATTAATGGCCAGATCAGAATTCCAATATTACGAGTGGATGCGGCCAGTAAGCCCAGGCCGGCAGCCACGACCCAATTATGTTTGCGCGCATAGTACATGGCTGAAATTGTTAGAAACAGAAACAGGCTTTCGGTGTAAACACTATTGAAGAAAAATGCTGTAGGAAACAGAGCCAGATAAAAGACGGCGCGTTGCGCGGCTGGTTTATCCAGCTCTACTTCGGCGAGTAGATAGAAATAGGCGAGTGTGCCAAATAAAGCAAGGTTGCTGATAATAAAGCCGGCAAGAATTAAATTACCGTCAGTAAAATTCGACACTATGCGCATAAGCATTGGGTAGAGCGGAAAGAATGCAACATTGCTTTGCTGCTCAGGTTTGAACCAGTAGCCATTTTTGGCAATATCCACATAATATTGGCTGTCCCATTTAGCCCACATGCTAAGGAAGGGACTCTCGGGGTCGGCGACCCAGTGACCTTCTTCGGTGGGGAGCATGGTATCGCCGAGAAAACCCACGCTGAAAATTAATCCACGCGAAAGGATGAATGCAAGAATGGGGACGGCGAGCCAGCGATAGGGGGCAAGGAAAGTGCGAATGCGCGCGATCATTATTCGGGTTCTCCTGAAATGCCAGTGACTGTCACTTGCAGGTTTTCAAATTTCACTTCACCGCCGTAGGCGATCACGCCCAGCCAGCCCGAGGTGCGATTTAATTTCGCGTCATTGACCACAGGCAGCCCGTTGACGGTGACATCCATTAAGTTGCCGCTGACCGCCATTGTGATGACGTACGAATCAGCCTGGACCAGGGTAGTGGATCCCAATCCTTGAAATTTGTTTGCGTCGTCGTAGTAGCCCCAGAATAAGCCTTCACCGCCATTGATCAAGCGCATGATGTATGCGCCTTTGCGTGATCCGCGATCTGGCATGTGGAAGATGAATCCGCCGCCGATGTCACTATTCTTTGGGATGGTGATCTTCGCTTCGATGGTGAATTCGTCAGTGAAGATGCCCGAGTTGATGATGTAATCTCCAACATCGGTGGCTTGCTGAAGAAGGATATTATTTTCAGTGTTCCATTTACCGCTTAAAATTTTAAGGTTGCTAAATCCATCTGTGGTTGTGGTGCTGGAGGAAGCGGCTTGTGTTCCACTAATATCCACTTGATCGTATTCCACTGAACTCTTTGAGGTGAGCAGACCGATGTTTCCAAAATTTTGCTGTAAGGGCAGGTCTTTGACGATCAGGGTCTCGTCCAGATAAATATCATAGGTTGCGCTTTTGCTAACGATTTGCAGTATGTGACGATCTGTGCTTGCAGCAGTAACATCGGCGTATCCCTGACCAATGAATTTGCCTGTCTCATCATAGTAGCCCCAGAAGATGGCATCGGGGCGGTTATCTGAATAGCGGACGAGATGCGCACCGTTGAGTCTGTCTGTGTATGGCATGTTGAATAAAACGCCGCCACCGAAGCCTTCTGTGTGAGTCAGTCCAACAGTTAGGGTGAAATTTTTATAAGTATTTGGTGTGTAAACAATAGCCCAGTCTGAGCCTTGTGGATTAGGCTGTACAAGATTGCCGGCTGTGAATGACCAGTTGCCGCGGATCGATTTCCAGCCTGACTGGGTGATGTCTCCATTGAAGATGCCATGATAGGCTGCGTCTGTGCCGTTTTGCGCGCTGCCATTATCCGGCAGGGAAGTTGCGGCGGGGAGTATGTTTGTCGAAACAGGAGCAGGTGTGGGCGTGGCTGGAAGCGGGATTTTAGTCGCAGTGGATGCAGCGATGGGAGTCAGTGGTTGTGCGGTTTCTGACTCCGTACTTGCTCCAAATAATGGGAAGGCTTCAACGGTTGAAAATCCGGCAGAGGAAAGTGAAGTGATCAATCCGATGTGGCCGCGAGTCTCGTTGAGCAACGGCACATCGCGCGCGATGATCTGATCGTCGAGATAAATATCGTAACTGGTTTCGCCGGAAAAAATTTGAAGGTTGTGCAGTTCATTGTCTGGCGGCGTGATCTCAACAAATCCCTGACGATTGAATACGCCTTCGTTGTCGAAGTAGCCCCAGAGCAGCGCGTCGGTTTCATCGGAGTAACGCACCATGTACGCGCCGTTGACTTGATATGGTGACGGCATGTTGAAGAGCAGCCCTGCGCCGGCGCCTTCCTTGTGATCGAAGGTGGCCTGTAAAACATAATTTTGGAACGTGCTGGTTTCATACCCGATGCCCGCATCATTAACAAGTGGATCATGCTGAGTCATTTGTTTCTCTGTGATGCGCCAATCGCCGCTGAATGGAACCCAGCCTGCGCCGCCCGGCTCCTGCTCAAAATCGCTGGCGTAGACCATATCGCCGGGGTCTTCGTTTTCTGCTGCGGTTAATTTGAAGGTGTCAAATGAAACCGCGCCAATGGAATAAAATCCGATCATTCCATTTTTATAAAAGAGCGGGCGTTTTTCAATAATGCGTTGTCCGTTCACTTGCACAAGATAAGTATTTTCGTACACAAAAAGGTCGAGCCGAAACTCCTCGGTATTCATTGAGATTGGAATTTGCGCCTGTGGTACAAAACTTCCGGTTTCATCAAGATACCCGGCAACAAGTTCGAGCGTGTCTTTGTCTGGCCGGTGCAAATAAACGCGGTGTTGTTTTTGTGAGAGTTCGGGGTATTGCGAGTTAAAAACAAAACCTGCGGCTTTTGTGTCTTTCTTCAGAATTAGATACGTGCTGGCGTGATAAGCAACGTCTTCTGGTAATTTCAGCGGGATATGCAATTGAGCTGGTTCTTCACCACCGATGGTCTGGGCAAGGGTTTGTGTGCGGAGAGTCCACACGCCGCCGTTGGTATACCAGCGGCGTAAATTGATATCGTCAAAATTTTGCGTGTATGGCAGGGTGTAGGTGGTGACGGGTTCATCCGGCCCGAGCACAACTTGAATTGTCAAAAATAAAACCCCGGCCAGGATCACCAGTCCGCCGGCGAGTAATAACTTTTTGTAGCGTATCAGAATCGGTTTGATGCGATCTAGAAGTGGTTGGAGGCGTTCAAAAGGTTTTTTTATGGTTGTCATTTTATACCTGTGAAAATGAGATGATTACAAATTGTGATGGATTAAGGAAGTGTTTCTGTTTCTTGAATTAATGAGCCGCAGCATAGATCGTCTATTTGCAGAAGTTGTACATCTTCTGGCAGGATTAAATTCTGATATAACGCTTCTGGCACAATCACCACACCTTCCACGAGCAGCGGGGAATTATCCAGTTTGTCAAAGTACAGGGTGTACTTGCCTTTTGTGCCAGTCACCTGTGCCAGATCAAAAAATTGATATTGATAATTGACAACCACCACATCGGCAGGGATCAATTTGTCGAGCTCAGACTGTGTGTAAATACTGATGTCCATTGGCTCGCGCTTGGTTGAGAAAACCTGTGACTTGTCAAAAAAGACAAGATTTTCCTGATCTGATGCGAGATGCAGCATGAGCGGTTCAGGCAGGAATTTTGCGTCCATTTCCAAATTATTGGAGGAGGCCGCGCCGCACTATCAGCAGATAATAGGTGCCATCCTCGGGTAGAGTCACGTCAATACGAAACTGGGTGGCGCGCGGCACACCGATAAATCCGCCATTGATCGATCCCCATAAACCGGGCGTGATCATGTTCAAACGATTCCACTTGCTGTCTGAAAAGAATTGAAAGAGCCGGAACATGGGCGAAAGATAATAAGAGCTTGAGATCAGATCAGGATTAAAGGCCATGATCGTGCTGCTTGGGCGAAAATATGAAGTTGGATTTTGTTTGATATACAAATCCAGCGTGGTGCTGCGTTCGTCATCTGTGACCACTGAGAGCCGGTCGTAACTTTTCAGATCGCTTGAGATCATGGAATAGCGCAGATCGTAGTAACGGGTTAATTCAAGATTGCGTGAAAGGATCTGAATGAAAGTGTTCCAGCTTGTGTCAATGTAAAGCGGAACCCGCTCCGCTTTTGGCAGGTCGGTAAATTCATACAACGCGTAACTTTCATTCTCCATGATCTTTTTTACATATTCACTGCGTCTGTCCAACTCGGGCAGAATGAAGCGCTCCACCTCACGTAAATATTCCTGACCGCCGATCGTGTTCGCCACCAGCTCCTTGTTTACAACAATATATTTCAAGTCAATATCGCGCGCGATGTTGACCCACCACGGCTGTTCGTAATACATAGCGCGTAGCAGTAAAAAGAATTCATGCTTATTATCCGAGTCGCCTGTCAGCCCGTAATAAAAACTTGGCAGGTCAAGATAGTAAATATGAAACTTGTCTATAAATTTATGCGCCACGCCGTTAATGTCCACGATCTCTTTTGCAGTTTCAGTCGGCGGCAGCACCACCACTTTTCCGGGCGGTAATTTAAGCAATGCCTCTTTCACTTCTTTCAAAGGCCCCACGGGATAGGGCGTAAGAAATTATTGAAATCGCCCGAAAAAAATACTTTTGTATAGGCCGTGTTTGAAAACATTGGGATAAGCGCCATAAGAGTCACAACAAGCGGAAGATGACCAGCGCGGGTCAGACGTGCTGTTAGCTGTTTCCAGTTAATTAACTTGTTCCGCCCGTTGACATTTTCCCGGCGACGCTGAATATGTGGCATTGCCCATTTGGCGATTTCGCCTTCGATCCACACCAATGAGATCGGCACCAGCAAACAGCCTGTGACGAACATAATGAATTCAAAGCGATGGGGAAACCGTAATACCTGCACCACCGTCCCAAACAAGCGGACAACAAGATCGCCCGCTGTGGTCCGCGTGCTATAGGCGATATTGCTGATGAATAACATCGTACGATGGAAAGTTGGAAGCCAACTCGGTTCGGTATATCCAAGCGTAGCCCACATGGAGAAGAATGTGCTTGCATACGCCACGATCATGAAGGCACGCAGCGGCTCAGTGTTAAAGATTTCATCGCGTGCGCGTTTGTAAAATAAAGGCATGAACATCAGCGCGGTATAGATCGCATTGGCCCAACGCGGCACCTTGGATAGATAATCGCCGGTGGTCATTTTGTCCATAATGCCGGCCATGTCAAAGGCGAGCAGATGCCCGAGCGAGATCGAGGCATCCACGATGAAGTAGTAGTCTGCTGGAACGGTCTCAGAGAGGTTTGCCACGCCGCGCAAAGCATAAAATTTAACGAATGCTCCGTATGGTGCGAGGGTAAATAAAGCGAGCATCACAAATGCGCCAATGCTGCGCCAGAAGCGGACTTCCACAAAAAGACGCTTCCAATCCTGCCTGAAGGTTTTTATCCCATCCCACCATACACGCGGACGGTAGATGTTGCGCCAACTACCTGAGCGAACAACACTTATCGCATCCATGATCATGAGGACGGCCACGGTCAACGACATGAATAAGGCGAATAAGACTAGGTAATGAACAGCAGGATTGAATAATGTAATTAAACAAGCAGCAGTGATCGGCTTGTATGGATTTTTTTGCGGGAAGATCAACCCATAGGTCATCAGTGCGATTGCGACTGCGTAGAGTGAGAAACCTAAAATTAACGTGTAAAAGTGTGTGATCTTTGCGTAGGTCATAATTAAAAATATGACCAGAACAGGCGCGGCCGTGATGGTGTAGATCGTTGCCGCTTTGAATTGCGGCAGAGTTTTGCTTAAGAACCATGCTACAGCCAGGTAACTCCAATATGCTACCATCGGGATAACGATCACAATGGCAAAAGGTAAAACCTTGTAATAACGCACCCAGGTTGTATGGAAGGCGTAACGCACACGAAATTCATAGCCGTTTGTTAATTGGTTAAACTTCCCGGCGGCTTGATCCAGTAATTGGCTGTATGGATTAAAGAATGGAACAAGCTCATCCCCGTTGATGACGGCATCCCCGCTTAAGATGATCGGAATGTTCAGAATGACATTTCTAAACATAACCACAGAAAGCAGGAAATATAACAGTCCCACCGTTAACGCAATTCTGCGCACAGGATTTGCGGTGCTGATTCGCGGAATGCGAAAGTAAGAGAGGATCATGTCCGCTGGTTTAGCGGGCAATGACCTTTTGCGGAGGTCATTGAAATAAGCCATCAATTCTTTTCTTAATGAGGCGCTGCGCTCAAGCAGGTAGGTGCGTACCGAGTCAGAGTTGTTTATTACGCGCGTGATTCCTTCAAACAAGGTTTGCGCGGTGAAGGGCTGATTAATGTCGAGTGAGTGTTCCAACATGCCTAAATAATCAAGCAATTCACGTACTTTTACATCATAGATCAAACCAAAGAAAGGTTTGCCGATCACTGACGAAATCACCAATGTGTGCAGCCGCTCAGCGAGGACAAGGTCACAGCCTGAGATGATTGAGGCAACATCCTGCGCAGATTGTGGCTCGTGGAAGATAAATTCAATTTCAGGAATTCTTTCACGGAAAGCTTTCAACACACTGAGATCGTCGTTGGCTTTGAATTTGCTTTGCATCGGCAGGGCATGGATCTCAAGTTTCTGACGCTTGTCCATCAGTTGCAGACATTCAGCAAGGCTGGTGACAAACCCCTCCCAGGCATCGCGATTTTCAATGTCGTAGTTAAGATTCAACGCCACTCGCAATTTGTTTGATGGTGGTAAAGGCTGAGGGTTTGGTAAAAATACTTCGGGCGCGTTGGCAAAAACAGCGTCCGGGACACGAATCACTTTGCTCGGGGCCAGACCAAGTTTCAGTACAGTTTGAAGCGATTTGTCATCCCGCACAGAGAGAACATCCACTTGATTTAATATCCAGCGGGCGAGTCTTTCTCCAGTGGGTGTCATGATTGGCCCAACACCGATATTGCTCATCACAACCGGTTTGCGTGCAATTTGTTTTGCAAAAGTAACTGTTGCAAGGATCATAAAAAGTGTGGAGTATGGATTGCGCCCCACACTGGCGTAGAGTTCCTTAATGATGCTTCCGCCGCCAAAGAAAAGCAGATTGGATGTGATCAGATATTTCAGGAAACGTGGCAACTCACGTGTGGTATGAAAAGATTCAATATCGAATTGCGGAGTCATCATACCTTGTGTGAAAACGGGATCATACGAGTTGACCGCGTAACGATGCTCACGGCCAAGCTGTGCAAGAAACGTTTCAAGCAAAAGCTCATCGCCGAGGTTGAATTGTCCATGGGTGCCTAGAAAGAGTATCTTCATATATTCATTCTAATGAGTATGTCTGAAAAGAAAACTATCAGAATGATTACAACAGAAAAAAAAATTGCAATTATGAAAGGATGGTTTTTTGGGGAAATATCGGGCGTTATCATCATTTTTAGATGAAATATCGCATGTGACCCTTGTCACGAATATAAACAAAGATATAATACATGTATTAAGTTTATTCACAATTCCATAAGGAGTAAATAAAATGACCCACATTATTACCAGTTTGTGCATTCGTGATCGTGGTTGCGTCGAAGTCTGCCCAGTTGAGTGTATCGTTCCTGGACAAGCCGGAACAGAATGGCCTTGGTTGTACATTGACCCGGATACCTGCATTGATTGCGGCGCTTGCGTCCCTGAATGCCCGTACGCTGCGATCTTCCCGGAAGATGAAGTACCTGCTGCCTACACTGCCAAAGGCGGTGAGTACATCAGCAAGGTTGGTCTCACTGGTCACTACGAAGGAACCAATCATCATGGCAAGGCAGTTGTCGTTGAGACCACTCGTCAACTCACGGCCGGTGAAACCATCGACCTTACCCCCGACATCAAGCCTAATTACGACTTCTTCAAGGGCGGCCCCGGTTACGCCGCGAAAGATAGCGATACCGGTTCATAAATTACAAGTCAATAAAAAAGGTCAGGCACATGTGCCTGACCTTTTTTATTGACTTAATGCTGCTTCCAGCAGACTATCTCCAATATATTTTGCAAGATAGGTATTATTTTCTTCCAATATCACAACCAACGTCAATGGCGTGCCGCCCCAGTCAGGCAGTGATCCAGCGAGCAGCCAGGTGATGATCGTGTCTTCATCTGCGCTGGCTTGACCGACATTTTGCCAGTAAGGTTTTCCTTCGACGATAAATGAAAGAGCCGCTTCATTCGCCGCCGATGCCTGAATCGCCTCTCTGGGTTGATTCTCGGCTGAAAGCACCACCCATCCCTGCTCGGGTGTGTTGACCGCTGTGGCAATCCGTGGGGCAGGTGCAATACCCTGATTACTTAAAGATGCGGCAGCAATACTCATTTGCAGCGGACTGACTTGCAGGTCTTGAGTGGAGTTGCTCTCTGCGCTGGATGTAACCGGCATGTTTATGAGCGGGAGCCTGATACAAACCCAATCTTTCATAATAAGCTTTTAATTCCGCTTCACTGGGTGTGATCTCTCCATATTGCGCGCGCATCAGCGGCAGCATGGTTGTGCCAATTGGATATAACCCTTGTGCGGCGCGGTTAACCAATGGTGCAGATTCGTTTTGAGAAAGCGCTTCACCTTCATCATCCAGTTTGTTTGGGTCATAAGTTGGATGTGAAGCCATTGCGAGAATCTCACCTGTTTCTGCATTCATGAGAATGATTGCGCCGGTGTGTCCACCTAATAACTGATCTGCTTTGGATTGCAGCGGCAGGCTTAAACTTAAGCGTACGTCCAATCCAGGGGGAGGTGTGCCATAAATCAAATGTTCCCACCACATCAGAGAGGCGGGGTTTCCTGTAAGCCGCGCAGATAATCATCCAGTGTGGCTTCCAACCCGGCCTGACCGTATATGGGATGTGTATATCCGGTGATTGGGCCAAGGTTAGGGTAAAGGTATACGCGTGTAAACGTTCCGCTTTCACCTTCGGTAATGTTAATGGGCTGATTATTTCTGTCGAGCAATTCACCGCGCGGCACATAGCGGTCTGCGATGGCGCGGCGCGGATTGTCGGTGCGATTCAATAGATCTGGTCCGCGGATGATGGCCCACCAGCCGACTGAAATGGCGCAGGCGGCAAGTCCGAGGGCGAGCATGCCTGCCAGTATTGAATATGATTTTGAGTCTTCCAGCGCGGCGGGTTCGCTATCTTCTACATTGCTAATGACAAGCAGAATAAATAAGGCGATGTATGAGGTTAGTAATGAGGAGCCGCCATAGGAAACGAATGGCAAGGTAACGCCGGTAAGCGGGAACATACGCAGGTTGCCGCCAATAATGAGCAGACTTTGAATGCCAAGATAGGTGACAACACCCGCCGCAAGATAACGGCGGAATCTATCAGCAGCACGCAGGGAGACGATTAAGCCTCGAGCTAGAATCAGCCAAATAGTGGCGAGCAGGCCTAAAGTCCCGACCAGACCCGTTTCTTCCGCTATTGCTGCAAAAATAAAATCTGAGATGGCAACCGGCACAAGAAGCGGGCTTCCCATCCCAAGTCCACGACCGAAAGTGCCGCCATTGGCGATGGCAAGTATGGATTGAACGATCTGATAGGAATTCCCCGATGGGTCTTCCCACGGATTGAGCCATCCTTGAACACGAATGTGGATGATGTCGATAAAGAAATATCCAACCACCATGGCTGTCATTAAAAATACAAAAGCACCCAATAAGACACGCCGCTTTCCTGTTGCGAGAAAAATGATGACTGTGAAAATGGAGATAAAAATGGAAGCGGTGCCGAGATCGCGTTGAACGAGCAGCAGCAAAAGTGCCAGCCCGGTGATGACAAGGGTGGGTACAAGCAGAGGCAGCGAGGAAAGCCGGATGCTAATTCTGTCTGCGAGATAGGCGGAGAGATAAATGACGAGTAAAAGTTTGAGCGGTTCGGATGGTTGAAAATAAACGCCGCATCCAAGCCATAGGCGCGGCCCAACCCCAAGCGGGTTCGTGCCGAATAATAAGGTAAGCGCAGTGATAAGCAATCCACTTTTAACAAAATATATTTGTATCGTCTAAGAAAAGCGAGGTTTTGTGGAACGTAAAGCGCAAGAATAAAAACGATCATGCTGATGCCGAGCCAGATGGTCTGACGCAGGCCAAAGGCTTCGTCAAGCCGCCAGATGGTCAGCAATCCCCAGCCGCTTGAAGCGCTGTCAGCGGCAATAGGTAGGGGTCGCGTTCGGGTAAATATTTAATGGTTGCGCGATCTGCAAGTGTTGTGAGCACAACCCATGCAAGGAAGCCGATCCAATGTGACAATCGATAATCCACATCCCAGGAACGTTCGCGCACAGCGGGTGAGAGTGTGAGGATCACTGAATTGACGAACAGGAAATATCCGCCCAACGTAAAAGGCGGCTTTGGATCAAATCATGCATGTTTCAATGGTACATCATTTTTTAGGTTAGGGGAGGAGAAAGGATTAAAAATATTTGCCGATCAAAAGGTCAAGTTTTTGACGCGTTTCAGCAGGGACTACTTTTGGGTCTGTGATCAGCGCAGCCGCGAGTGATTGTCCGCAGGCACAGGTGCGTTCGTCTTTTAATCCGCGTATCAGGTTAAGGATGGCGTCTTGTGCTTTTTGGGTGTTTTTATGTAGTGTTTGAATCACCATGTCAACGGTGACGGGGGCTTCATTTTCATGCCAGACATCGTAATCAGTGACATGTGCCATGGTGGCGTAGCATAGTTCAGCCTCACGTGCGAGGAATGCTTCCGGGGAGGCGGTCATGCCGATAATGGACATGCCCCATGTTCGGTATGTATTTGATTCTGCTTTGGTGGAAAAGCGCGGTCCTTCAATGGTGATCAATGACCCGCCGCGATGTGTGATCGCGCCAGTAGCACGCACAGCTGATTCCACTTGATTTGAAAACTCACTGCAAAATGGATTGGCCGCTCCAATATGAGCTACGAGTCCATCGCTAAAGAATGTTCGGTCGCGGTCTTTTGTGTGGTCAAAAATATCATCCGGGATAACGATATGCCCCGGAGCATAATCTTCACGTAGAGAGCCACAGGCGCTAATGCTAACTACACGTTCCACACCGAGGGATTTTAGCGCGTAAATATTTGCCCGGTAGGGAACCTCTGTGGGTGAGAGGTGATGCCCGATTCCGTGCCGTGCCAGAAAAGCGATTCGCACGCCTTCCAGCGTGCCAACTGTGATCGGTGCGCTCGGCTCTCCAAAAGGAGTATCTATATGATGTTCTTTTACATCCTGCACCCCAGACATGTGATACAAGCCTGAACCGCCAATGATTGCAATGGATATATTCTTTGTCATTTTTTTTTCTCCAGGCGCTGTGTGGGTTCTATCACTACATTTTCTGAAAGACTGACAATTAATCGCGTTCCCCCGCATACGATTTCATCCCCAGAAGTAATGACCGTCGGCATGTTTACGACCGCTTCATTGAGGATCGTCCCATTTGTAGAGGCAAGGTCTTCGAGCCACCACTGCCCGTGATGATAAGTTAATTGTGCATGACGGGTGGATACGGTATCGTCAGTGAGTGGGATATCACAGCCGGGGTCACGCCCAAGAATGATCTCTGATTGAAAAAAATGTTTTACGATTGGGGCTTCGCGTTCGCGCCGAATCATCAAACTGATGCCGGGAACACGGCGGTTTGCAAGTGATTGTCCCTGCCTTTGCACTTCACGCCAAAGCATGTACAAGGCCCATCCAAGAAACCCGTAAAGAGTAAGAGCCATTATCAGCCGCAAGGCCAATACAATTGGACCACTCATCTTGATTTATCTCTTGAATTTGGCAGTGGAATGTGGATCTCGTAAGGATGCAGTTGGGCGGTCTGCTGATGCGTGCTGAAGCGGAGCAGTGTCTTTCAGGTCTGGGCGTGGCGGAGGATTGTCCTGTCCAAAAATAAGCGCAACACCTGCCAGTGAAATTACATCTCCGGGATAAAGCACACTTTGGCTGGTGCGTTGTCCATTTACAAATGTGCCCCCGGTTGAATTTAAGTCAAAAACCACATAGCGTCCTTTGATGGAGCGTAGTTGTGCATGATTGCGAGATACACGCGGATCATCAATGATCAATTGATTATCCAGTCTGCGGCCAATATTAACCACGGAAAGCACGAGCGGGAATACTTTTACCCCTTCCACAATTAAAAAAGCGTTCTCGGGTAATTTTCCATTGTCTTCAAGACTTCCAGTGTCAAGTGGGGTTGCGTTTGTTTCTGCCATTGATTCGACCCTATGTGATGCCACAATTTCAGCATCACTTGTTGATATTTTTTCATCTGTTGCGATGGTAACTGTAGGCGTTATTGTAAACCTAAAACCTGCTTCCTGGGCAACCGTGGTAATGGAATGCAATAGTACTGTAAGCAATTGCGCATCCTGCCACTTGGCGGCAGTCAACGGATGCATGATCAGCGTATATACATCCGGCGCTGCGATTGAGCCATCTTCCAGAGGTATTGTATTACTGGATCGCCGCTGCCAGTTTCTGGATGATCACATCTTCAACTTTTTTACCCGGCAGAACATTTAATAAATCCACTTCAACCAACGATTGCAAACGTGCTTCAAGTTCTTTTAGATTCATTCTCTGTTATCTTTTTATCTCTATTTTAAGGCTTGCTTACAATTCGGGCACTTTTTATCACTACTCTTAACTACATAACCACAATTTCTACACGTAACAGGCTGCATGTTTCCAAGGGGTGCGCCGCAAGCCAGACATGAAGGCTCTCCCACAGGGTTTGCCGTATGGCAGTATTCACAAGTCAAGCGTTTGAGTTTGTCTGATAGATCAGTGGAGGCCCCAAGCGCCCGCGCAGACTGATCGATCACCTGCCAGATGCGGTCACTCATTTGCAGATGTTCAATATCCTGAGCGATATCATCCAATCGCCCCAAAAGGCTGAATGGATTGCGTAAAGCAGCAAGCGCGCTCATGCCAAGGCTTGCTGCCACCCCCAGCCAGGCTTGTTGCCCCAGCTCGATCATAATTCCATCCTCAATTTTTTGGATGGTCACCGTCATTGCGGTTTGCCCGCCAGACATCGCTTCGGGGCGTGAGCCGATTTGCACAACCATCTTATCGCTTTTTCCAAGTGTTTGCGCGCGCAGATTCCCTTGATTGAATTCGCCCAGTAAAGTCTGTGCAACATCTACAGGTTTTATTTTTCCGTGAAAGATCCGTCGTTCCATAAGTAGATTATAATCGTCTTTACGATTCTCTTAAGAGTTATACGAAAATGAAGCGACCCTGGTTTCACCCCATTATTTTTATCCCCCTGATTGTCCTGCTTTCTCTTTGGACATTTTCCGCATCCACCCTGACCGTTGTACTGGCTCAGCAACCGACAGAGACTCCCGCCGCTGGTGCAGGGATGTTCATTACCGTTGTCACCGATGAACCGCAAATTAATGTGCGCCTGGGACCAAGTTCTTCCATCTATCCGATCGTAGGAACATTGTTACGCGGCGCAACTGCTCCTGCCTTGGGCCGCTCCTCAGGCGGAGATTGGATTCAGATCGAATATCCGGGCGCGCCAAACAATAAAGGTTGGGTATACTCTCCGCTCGTGCAAGTTTCTCCGGGAGTATTGTTATTAGTAGAACCGCCTCCTACCCCTGCGCAGCCACCAACAGCCACGATCGACCCAACCCTTGCTGCGCAATTTAATATTATCCCTACAAATACCCGTTTGCCGACCTTCACTCCACCTCCGTCGTTAGCCATTACGGTATATACGCCAGCACCTTCCTTAAATCGTGATAATTCCGTTCCTTTGGGAATTATTATTGCAGCTCTTGCGATATTAGGCGTAATCGGATTTTTTCTTTCCGTGTTTATTCGCCGCTAGTTTTTGATAACTACATAAACTCATGTATAAATTTAAACTTTTTGTCTTTATGTTTCTCATGTTTGGGGGCATTGGATTTGCGTTTTATTCTCCACTACAGTCATCTGTCCATGCCCAGCAGCCAACCGGGTCTGTCCCCACAGTTACAGGCACACCGTCTGGTGCGATAGTGGCTTTGTATCTTGACGAGAATCGACCTCAGGAAAATGTCTACTCTGGGCCAAGTTCCTATCTTTATCCGGCAGTTGGGCTTTTATTGGCCGGGCAGGAAGTGCCGGCTTATGGTTACTCTGAAGACAAAGATTGGATTCAAATATATTACCCCGGTGTACCTAATTCTGTGGCGTGGGTATATGCACCATTTGTAAAAGTAGTAAAGGCGGGTGATTTACCTATTCTAAGAGCCCCCTCTACGCCAACACCAGGTTCACCCCCACGATAGATCCAACTTTGGCCGCAGCATTTATTGACCCCGTCACCCCCACCCGATTGCCCACTTTCACACCACCGGCCCCTCTGGAGATCGTAACCTTTGTTGATGATGCATCAGCCGCAAACCGCATACCCATGGGATTGCTTATCTTTGGTTTGGGATTCGTTGGCGGGTTGGGTGCTCTAATTTCGTTTCTACGCGGTCGATAGATTACGCCGTGTTATTTCACCAATGTGATTAACTCATTTTATGCAGTTTTTTCTTCAAAAACCTGTTTCCTTGAATTGCAGATGTTGGCTTTATAGTCCTGAAGGAATGACACGCGGTTTATCCCTGTGCCCAAAAAAAAATGACCGGATTGTCCGGTCATTTTTGTATATTTCTAAATTAGTTACTGCAACCGCACGATCCACCGCCGCCGCAGCCGCAGGAACCACTATCCGCACTGCTGTTGCTTCCACATGCGCAACCGCCTTCGCCATGTTCCTTTTTAGCGCTTGGGCTGTTTACTGCGAACCCCGCGCCGTGTTGAGGATCATTTACAAAGTCAATTGTGGCATCGCGCAAATAGTCGATGGAAACATTATCAATAACAACCTGCACACCATTTGCGTTGAAGGTTGTGTCAACATCACGGAAGTTATTATCAAGCGCCATTCCAAAGTTGACGCCGCAACAGCCGCCGCTGGCAACATACACACGCAATGCGTAACCTTCAAGATTGCGTTGTTCAAGAATATCTTTGACTGCCTGGCTTGCCGCCGGGGTTAATGTGAAGAGTTGGGTTTCAATTTCTTGGAGCATGTTTTTTTTCTCCTTATGGGGTACGTCTAATTTCGCCAAATATTATCAGGTTTGGAGTGCAATGTCAACTTTTATGCTGTGCCTGCTTCGCCTGATGGTATTGCTTTTCTTGACACATTCTATTTGCAACTGTAAAATCTCTTTACCAAATAGGCGCAAGCCTATACATATCCTATATCTTGGAAGGAATAACCTACATGTTTGAAATGGGACTTACTTCGTTGGAGACAACCGCGATTTGGGCTGTATTTGGAATCGCAATTGTCGGTTTGTTGTATGCAGTGTTTCTGCGTTCGCAGATTTTGCAGGAAGACAAAGGCACTGAAAAGATGCAGGAAGTTTGGAACCCGATCAAAGCTGGAGCAAATGCTTACTTACAGAAGCAGTTACGCTCCATTTTGCCTTTAATCGCTGTTTTGACTGTGGTACTTTTTTTTCTCAGTCTATATTGGTCCGCCAACTCCTGAGGCGTTGGAGCGTTTTGGTAATTCTTCGCCCGATCAAGTACGTTTAATTATTGGCTTCGCGCGCGCGATCGCTTTCGTGATGGGCGCAGGTTTCTCTTTGGCTGTAGGTCGAATTGGTATGCGTATGGCAGTTGAAGCCAACGTACGCGTCGCATCAGCTTCCAAACGTTCATTTGGTGAAGCACTTCGCATTGCATATCGTGCGGGCACTGTCACAGGAATGTTAACCGATGGTCTGGGCTTGCTCGGTGGAACCATCATCTTTATGATCCTTGGTATCGCAGCTCCTGATGCTTTGCTTGGCTTCGGCTTTGGCGGCACACTCCTCGCGTTGTTCATGCGTGTGGGTGGTGGTATCTTCACCAAAGCAGCAGACGTCGGCGCTGATCTGGTTGGGAAAGTGGAAGCAGGCATCCCCGAGGATGATCCGAGAAATCCCGCTGTGATCGCTGACCTCGTTGGTGACAACGTCGGCGATTGCGCAGGTATGGCCGCTGATATTTTTGAATCCTATGAAGTGACGATCGTTTCCGGCTTGATTCTTGGTTTGGCGCTCTGGCATATTACCGACCGCCTTGAGTGGATCATCTTCCCGCTCATGGTTCGTGGTATCGGCGTATTTTCCTCCATTATTGGAACGTATTTTGTGAAGGCTGGAAAGACTGGCAAGAGCGAAGATGCGATGAAGGCCATTTTTAGCGGCTTTTTGACTTCTGCTGTGGTTTCTGCTGCGCTTTTCTTCATTGCTGGTTTCTTGTATTTAAGTACGCCTGAAATGAGTGAGTGGGGTGGATGGTGGCGTTTGCCGATGGCAGTAGGTGTTGGCGTTTTGCTTGCGATCGTGATTGATCGTTTGACAGAGTATTTCACCGGTACACATGCTTCTCCAGTGAACGAAGTGAAAAAAGCTGCTGATACCGGCCCTGCGACTTTGATCCTTAACGGAATTTCTCTTGGTTTTGAATCTTCTGTTTGGTCAGTGCTTGTGATCGCAATTACCATTCTCGCGTCCATTGCTATTTTCGGCACAATTGACAATCCTTCTCTTGATGCCGTTGGCCGCTCAACCTTTATCTTGTATGGGGTTGCAATGACTGGTATCGGCATGTTGACCCTCACTGGTAATAACGTAGCGATGGACTCTTTTGGTCCAATCTCTGATAACGCGAATGGTATTGGTGAAATGGCCTGGTCTGGTAAAACAGATAAGGAAACCAAAGATGCCCAGCAGATCATGGCTGATCTTGATGCAGTTGGCAATACAACCAAGGCGATTACAAAAGGTGTTGCCATTGGTTCCGCTGTAATTGCGGCTGTTTCGCTTTTTGGCTCATTCCTTGTGGATGTATCCCGTGCGCAAGCCAGTCTGGGAACTCCTTTATCTGAGCAGATTCAGGCAATCGGTATTCGTGTGGACGTTCCCCAGGTATTTGTAGGTATGTTGATCGGTGGTGCCTTACCCTGGTTGTTCTCTTCATTTGCCATTCAAGCAGTTAGTCGTGCTGCCTCTCTCATTGTATTGGAAGTGCGCCGTCAATTTAAACTGGGTGTGCTCGAAGGAAAAGTTAAACCTGATTATGCACAGGCGGTTGAAATTTCCACAACTGCTGCACAAAAGGAATTGGTATCTCTTGCCTTGCTCGGCATTGTGACTCCAATTGTGGTGGGATTGTTCTTGCAAGTTGAAGCTCTTGGCGGTTTCCTGGCAGGCATCATTGTTTCAGGTCAATTGCTGGCTGTATTCTTGAATAATTCCGGTGGTGCATGGGATAATGCGAAGAAATTGATCGAAGATGAACCCAAAGACCCGGCTAAGAACCTTGGCAAAGGTTCCGAACGTCACAAGGCTGGTGTAGTGGGTGACACTGTTGGTGATCCTTTCAAGGATACTGCTGGTCCTGCGCTTAACCCGATGATCAAAGTAGTAAACCTTGTGGCTGTTATTATTGCTCCGATCGTAGTGCAATATGCCGGTGCAACAGGAGTTACTCAGTTTGTAGTTTTGGCTGTTGGTGCGGCTTTGCTTGGCTTGCTGGCTTGGGCAGTCATGCGTTCCAAAGCGCCTGCTCCTTCAATGATTGTTGCTGAAGAAGTGAAGCCTAAGAATAAATAAATTTAATTACCCAAGTTGTTGGGTGTAGTAAAAGGACAAGCCTTCCGGTATATTTATTGTGCGAAAGCACAAAATATGCTGGAGGGCTTGTTTTTTATGGGAACTTTACGAAACGCAAAGTAAGTTTATCTGCCTGATTTGCAATTTTGTACATGTCAAAAGCAGTAAAAAATAAACCGCATTGGAGCATAAATAGTATGGCTACTTATAAATTTCCTCATAACTTTCTCTGGGGTGCAGCATCTGCCGCTTATCAAGTTGAAGGAGCGTGGAATGAAGACGGCAAAGGCGAATCCATTTGGGATCGCTTTAGCCATACGTCTGGCAAGATTGATGATAATTTGACCGGGGATATTGCCTGTGATCATTATCATCGCTTTGAAGAAGATATTGCCCTCATGCGCCAGCTCGGACTAAAAGCCTATCGCTTCTCTATTGGCTGGGCGCGTGTCCTTCCCAATGGACGTGAACGGATCAATCCTGCGGGACTCGATTTCTATGACCGTCTGGTGGATGCGTTATGCGCCGCTAATGTTGAACCATTCCTAACTCTCTACCACTGGGATCTGCCGCAAGCCTTGCAAGACGAAGGTGGCTGGGAAAATCGTAACACCGCCTATGCCTTCGCTGATTATTCCGCATTGATGGTCAAACGCCTCGGTGACCGTGTGAAGTATTGGACGACTTTTAATGAACCCAGCGTTGTTACTTTTGATGGAAACCTTTCCGGTAAACATGCTCCTGGTATTCAAGATGCGCGCGTTGCATATCAAGTGGCGCATAATCTAATGGTTGCACATGGACTTGGTGTGCAGGCAATTCGTAATACAAATTCAAAAGTGGAAGCTGGGATCGTTCTCAATCTTTGGATGGCCGACCCGGCTACAGACTCACCTGAAGATATTGCAGCAGCCGAAACTGCCTGGAATAGCAGTGAAACCCTTTTTCTTGATCCCATCTTTAAGGGGCATTATCCACTGGCTGCGTACGATCTGGTGGGTGAGGATATGCCGAAGATCCAAGATGGTGACATGGCGTTGATCTCACAGGAGCTTGATTACGTCGGTATTAACTTTTATTCACGCAATCTTGTCAGTGCCGCGCAGAAAATTGACAAGGTGCCAGGCTCGGAATATACGGAGATGGGCTGGGAAGTTTGTGCGCCTGCCATGCGTCGTATGCTTGTAAAAATAAATAACGCTTACAAATTGCCCCCGATCTACATCACAGAAAACGGTTCGGCGTTCAAAGACGAAGTCAGCGCAGACGGGAAAGTCCACGATCCACGCCGGCTCGACTATCTAAAGCAGCATTTCATTCAGACCCGCCTCGCCATGCAGGATGGTGTGGATATACGCGGATACATGGTCTGGTCGCTCATGGATAATTTCGAATGGGGGCATGGTTTTACAAAACGCTTTGGGCTTGTACGCGTGGATTATGAAACGCAAAAGCGCACCGTCAAAGATTCTGGTGACTGGTATGCGGAAGTAACCCGCACGAATCAAATCCACGATTGAGATTGATGTTAACAATATAAATAGAAGATTCCAAGCCTGGTGAGAACATGAAAATTATCACTTTGACAAAAGAGGACGAATCCCTTGTTCAACAAGCGGCGCAATTATTAATGGACGCTTTTCGCGAGCATTGGCCGGAAGCATGGCCCACTATGAAAGAAGCGCAACAGGAAATTCTCGAAATGCTGGAGCAGAGCGCATCCGTCGCTGTAATTGATGATCAGAGAAAACTGCTTGGCATTATCGGCGGGATCCCGCAATATGACGGTCATGTGTGGGAACTTCATCCGCTTGCCATTCAACCGGAGATGCAGGTCGGGGAATTGGCAAAATGTTGGCCGAAGATTTTGAGGAACAGGTGCGCCAGCAGGGCGGATTAACCATCACGCTTGGTTCGGACGACGAAGATCATATGACTTCACTTTCTGATGTTAATTTGTTTGTAAACTTGTGGGATCAGGTTAAGAATATTCGCAACTTGAAACATCATCCCTATGAGTTCTACCAAAAAATGGGATATGTCATCACGGGCGTTGTCCCGAATGCGAATGGAATTGGCAAGCCCGACATTATCATGTCAAAGCGGGTTATAAATTAAATCCGCGTTTTAGTTGGCGCATATACTATAAATTATGAAATTTCAAACTCTCCCTCTTGGTACGGTACGCCCCACAGGCTGGATTCTGTCTCAACTTCAAAATGATTTGGATCAGGGTTTTGCTTCGCGGCTTGATTCTTTAACCGAACGTGCCGCAACGGATCTGTTCAGCAAGCGCATCGAGTCATCCTCTCAGCAGTTTGCATGGTGGGATAGTGAAACACGCGGCAATTGGCTGTGGGGCTATACGATGATGGCTGGGCTTGCAGAAATTCCAGAACATCAGTCGCGTGTGCTTGAATTGTTAAATATTTTGAAACAAACGCAGGATGCCGATGGATATATCGGCATTTATTCGGCTGCGTCACGTTATCAGCATGGTGATGATGAGAATGGAGAACTATGGGGGCAAAGCCGTGCCATGTTGGCAATGCTCGCGCAATACGAATTGACAAACGATGCAAACTGGCTGCTTGTTGTGCAGGCAGCGGTTGATCTAACTTTACAGAAGTATGGTGTGGAGCATTCATACTTTCGTCAACCAAAGACACGTAATGATTTGATCGGTATGACGCATGGCCTGTGTTATGTGGATGTGGTGGAATGGTTGTATCGCATTACAGGTGAAGCCCGTTATCGTGATTTCGGCGTCTGGTTATATCAGGATTTCAATCAGATGCAATTGCCGTTTGCCAATGATGATATGGCTCTCTCAAATTTGCTTGACCCTCATCACCATCTGAATGGACATGCAGTGCATACTGTGGAACATCTCCGTGCTTTGTTGTTTGCCAGCGAGATGGGGGATAGTCCTCAATGTACCGAAGCCCTGAAAAACGCCATGTTGAAATTGAGCCATTACACGCTGCCGAGCGGAGCAGTGCTTGGCGATGAAGGGCTGCATGGTTTGCCAACACCTGATATTGGCTATGAATATTGCACATTGACTGAATTATTGTTAAGCTTGAGCAGCGCGCTGCAAAAATCCGGGGATGCCAGTCTTGGGGATTGGATCGAATCGTTGTCGTTCAATGCCGCGCAGGGCGCACGCTTTGCAAATGGCAGCGGACTTGCCTACCTTTCACTCGACAGCCGTTTTTCCGCGCTAAATGACCGCCCTGATAGTTATTCTCATTTACACGGCAAGCATGGACGTTTTAAATATTCACCAACGCACGAAGATGTCGCTTGTTGTTGTAATCCGAATGCCGTCCGTTTTATGCCGCACTATATCAGCCGGATGTGGATGGGGCTGAGTGATCGCCCTGGCTTCGCCGCAGCGACATATGGGCCTTGTGTTTTAAAAAATCAAATTGATAATGTAAATCTGACCATCACCGAAGAAACGGACTATCCTTTCTCAGACACGATTCGGTTTACGATTTCAACGGATCAGGACATTAACTTTGAACTGTTCCTGCGCAAACCGGCCTGGTCAGCCGCTGTGACAATGGAAGGCGCAGTTGTGCGTGAAGAAAATGGCTGGCTTATTGTTTCAAAGACATGGATGAATGGTGATTCGTTTGCATTGACCTTTCATCCAAAGGTCGAGGTCATGCCATACCCAAACGGCGAATACGCTATTAAACGCGGTGCTTTGCAGTATGTGTACCCGATTGAATATCAACTGCGCTCCATAAAAAACTACCCGCTTGATGCTTTTCATGATTGTAGAGATTTTTCCAAAAAATATGGAACAGGCGTATCGTTCCATTATTCTTGATGAATCAAAATCTGATTATGGATTAAAGTTTGTGCTTGATGAAAATATACAGCCGGGCTGGGGGCAGCCTTCGGGTTGGCTCGAGTTGGAAACGAATCGCCTCGTCCCGATCGGCTGTACTTTGCTGCGTAGAGCTTCATTTCCATTAAAACTAAAACGTTAATTGGAGGACCATGTATCATAAACAGCGTTGGACACCTGAAAAGATCAAGCAGCGTCTTAATTTGATTTTGCCATTGGTATATCTCAAGCGGAAAAATATATCCGCCTTCCGCTATCGTGAGCTGGATGGCCCGCTTGCTGCCTCTCCAGCAGAGATCAGCATGGACGATTCACATTGGCAGGAAATATCCGCCAATGAATATTGGGGCTCATGGACTCAGGATTTTGCACTCCGCGCTGCCTTTGAAGTTCCCGAAGATTGGGACAAATCCCAGCCCATCGCGTTGTATTTGCCACTGGGCGACTCAGGAGATTTTTCACACCCCGAATCACTGGCATACATTGACGGACAACCCTACGCCACCTGTGACCGTCACCATCAGGAGATTTTGCTAAACGCTGAATGGCTTGATGACAAAGAACATTTTTTAACCTTGCGCGGTTGGACGGGACTCGGAGGTTTCGCAAGCGGCGAAGCATTTACCAAACTTTTCATGCGCCAATGTTCGGTTGTCCAAATTCATCAATCTACGCGTGATTTCACCGTCCTCGCGCGGATCGCTTTGGAAACCGCAAATAATCTTGATGAAAATAATTCCGCCCGTCATCATATTTTCAACGCGCTCAATGATGCCTTCAATGTGCTGGACACCCGCGACCCGTTATGGGACGGAAAGTTTTATGCCAGTGTTGACCCTGCATTGCAAACTCTCCGCATCGGAATCGAAAAAGCGGGAATGCCGCTCGATGCCATCATCCATGCCACAGGTCATGCCCATATTGACGTTGCATGGTTATGGACTCTCGGCCAGACCCGCAGAAAATCAGAGCGCACATTTTACAATGTTCTGCGCCTGATGGAACAATTCCCAGATTATCACTTCTCGCAAAGTCAGCCGCAGTTATATCAATTCATCAAGGAAGATCAGCCCGCGTTGTTTGAGTCTATCAAACAGAAAATAAACGAAGGACGCTGGGAACCAATGGGCGGCATGTGGGTCGAAGCGGATTGTAATCTCAGCGGCGCGGAATCTCTTGCGCGCCAATTTTTGCTGGGCGTACCTTCTTCAAGGAAAATTTCGGCAAGGATGCAGAGACTCCCGTCTTATGGCTGCCTGATGTTTTCGGTTATGCCTGGGCGCTTCCGCAATTGATTCAACAGGCGGGTCTAAAATATTTTATGACCATCAAGATCGGTTGGAGTCAATACAATCGTCTGCCGTACGATACTTTCATGTGGCAGGGCATTGACGGCACGCAAATCCTCACGCACTTTAGCACGGTCAAGGAATTTGGCAGTGAATATGCCAGCACGTACAACTCAATGGCGAATGCCAGCGAAGCGCTTGGCACATGGCAAAATTTCCAACAGAAGGAACTTCAAAAAGATTTGCTCATGGCCTATGGGTATGGCGACGGCGGCGGTGGTCCCACTCGTGAAATGTTGGAAAACATCGAAGTGATGAAAAACTTCCCCGCGCTTCCCGCAGGTCAAACAGTCAAGCGTCAAGGAATTCTTTGAGATCCATCGAGCCGCTTACCGAATCAAAAATGATGCCGGTCTGGAATGGTGAACTGTATCTCGAATATCATCGCGGCACCTACACCTCGCAAGCCCGCAACAAACGCGCCAATCGCAAAGCCGAATTTCTGTTGCACGATACTGAGTTCATTGCCGCGCTCGCCTCAGTAACTACCAATTATCAATATCCCAATTCCCTATTTACCGAAGCTTGGAAAACCATCTGCCTTAATCAATTTCGACATCATCCCTGGTTCGAGCATTGGGCTCGTCTACGAAGAGTCACAGGCGCAATACGCCGAACTCACAACGAATATCACACAACTTCGCAATGAGGCCTTGCGATCTCTTTCTCAAAAACTGGATGGGGACATTCTCCTCGTCAACCCGACTTCGTTTCCCCAACAGGGTTTGGTCTTCATCCCCGGCGACTCATTTCAGCGCTTCGCTCTTAACGGTCAGCCTGTCTCTGCACAACAAACAGACTCTGGTCTGTGGGTGGATGCCGGCGAACTCGCGCCCTATAGTGTGACCGCCCTCTCTGGAGTGGGTTATGGAGTAGGGCAGCTTGCTGCCCCAGATTCTGGAGCAAACTCTAGTACTCAAAAACTGGAAAACAAATTCCTGAAAGTTGAATTCAACAATGGCGGTGACATCACTCGCATCTTTGATAAACAGGCCAATCGTGAAGTGCTTGCACCAAATTCAATCGCCAATCAATTCCAGGTCTTTGAAGATCGCCCAAAGAGTTGGGACGCATGGGATGTGGATATCTTCTATGATGACAAAATATGGCTGGCAGAACCTGCAACATCCATCACGATGATCGAAGATGGAGAACTGCGTCAGATGATTGAGATCAAACGCAAGATTCAAAGCAGTGAATTTACCCAGCGCATTTCACTCAATCACAACTCCCGTCGTGTAGACTTTGACACACACATTAACTGGATGGAACGTCACACCATGCTCAAGGTTGCCTTCCCGGTGGATGTGCTTGCGCCGCAAGCAACATATGAAATCCAATGGGGCAATGTGACTCGTCCCACGCATCGCAATACCAGTTGGGATTGGGCACGCTTCGAAACCTGCGCCCAAAAATGGGTGGATTTATCCGAAGGTGATTATGGGGTCAGTCTGCTCAATGACTGCAAGTACGGACATGACATTCACGATAATGTGATGCGTATTACGTTATTGCGTTCTCCCACCATGCCCGACCCGGCGGCTGATTTTGGTGAGCATGAATTCAAATACAGTCTATATCCGCACATCGGCGCGTGGAATGAAGAAACGCAAAAAGAAGCATATTCGCTGAATGACCCGATTGTGGTGTATCAGATGAAAGAAGAAAGAGGAAAGAAATCAATTACGACTCTCCAATCTCTGGTTTCTTGCTCTTCACCGAATGTGATTGTCGAAACGATCAAACGCGCTGAAGACGGCGAAGGAATCATCGTCAGATTGTATGAAAGCCAGAGAAAACGGGGACAGGTTCAGGTTAAGATGGGAGGCGTAGTGGATTCTGCCTGGGTGACGAATCTGCTTGAGGAGAACGAGTCTGCATTGAGCGTGGAGAATGATTCGATCCTCCTGAATTTGAAACCCTATCAGATCATGACTCTGCGTGTGAAGTTAAAATAATATGATGACATCAGAATTGGAATTTCTCAGTTTCATGAATACCAACAACTTTGTTTTTCAGCGCATTGAACATCCTGCTGTGTTCACCTGCGCCGAAGCAGACTTGTATCATACGGGCGTGGTAGCCGTGAGCACCAAGAATCTTTTTCTGTGTGATAAAAAAGGACGCCGCTTCTTTTTGGCTGTCACATCCTGTGAGAAAACTGTAAAGATGGACGGCCTTTCCGTGCAGTTAAATTCCCCGCACCTGCGTTTTGGGTCTGAAGAAAATCTGATGCGCCTGCTGGGTGTGACCCGCGGATCAGTGACCATGCTGGGGCTGGCGAACGATGCCGATCATCAAGTTGAGTTGTGGGTGGATTCTGAAATCTGGAGTAGTGAAAATTTTCTTTGTCATCCGTTGGTGAATACAGCCACTCTGGTTCTTTCAAAAAAGTGAACTCGAAAGATTTTTTAGTTCTGGTTGATGGATATTGACAAGGAAAGATTGGAGATCGTCGGTGGATTTGCGCAACGCATGGTCAAAGCGAAAGGCGATCCATTCAAAGTGGTGCTGAGTACGAATCAACGTGAAGCGATTGCGGGCGCATCATATGTATCCACGCAATTGCGAGTTGGCATGATGCCCGCCCGCCGTGGTGACGAATATCTTGGTCTGCGTCACGGTTTGATCGGACAGGAAACAACCGGCGTGGGCGGCATGGCGAAAGCCCTGCGCACCATCCCCGTGATTTTGAGCATCGCAAAGATATTCGCGAAACCTGTGGACAAGGCCAGCCCATGCCTTTGCTTGCAAATTTCACCAACCCCGCCGGCCTGGTGACTGAGGCGCTTAATCGTTACGCGCCTGATATTCCGGCGGTGGGCGTGTGTAATGTTGGCATTACCGCTAAAATGGAAATGATCAAAGGTCTTGAAAAATTCACCGGCGCAAAGATCGAATCAGACCGCGCCGCATTGAAGACGCTCGGATTAAATCATCTCACCTGGCATTACGGCTTCACAGTAGACGGCGAAGAAATGTGGCCGCATATTTTCCCTGCGTATCTTGCGGAACTGAAGAAAGAAGAAGAACCTGAATGGGATATTCGCACGCTTGAAACGCTGGGCATGATCCCAAATTATTATCTGCAATATTTTTATTACACCGATAAAAAATTTGCAGAACAAAAAAAGTGGCCGCCATCCCGCGCGGAGGCAGTGATGGAAATTGAAAAGGATCTTCTGCGCGAATATGCTGACCCCGCCCTCACCGAACCGCCCGCGGACTTGATGAAACGCGGCGGCGCATATTATTCCACGCTGGCTACGCAGCTGATCAACTCGCATTTCAATGATCTGGGACAGGTGCATGTGGTCAACGTCCGCAACGCTGGAGCAGTGAAGGAATGGCCTGCAGATTGGGTCTTGGAATTGCCCGCCAAAGTGGACGCGGACGGGATCCACCCGCTTCCCGCTGACCCGTTACCTGCTTCGTGCTTCGGGCTTATCTCTCAGGTCAAGATGTACGAACTACTGACCGTGGAAGCCGCGGTGCATGGCGATCGAAACGCCTTATATCAAGCGCTGCTTACTCATCCGCTGGGACCGGGTGCAGATAAGATTCAAGAAGTAATGGATGACATGCTTGAGACCAATAAACAGTGGCTGCCTCAGTTTATTTAGGAATTTTTTTAAAGGCTTTTAACCACGGAGACGAGATCCAGAGACAACAAAAAACTCTGTGCTCTCTGGGGATGCTCTTTCCGTGGAAGTGTCAAAGCAGTTTTCTTACAAACACTAAGTCACGGAGATACCAAGAGAGAAAAAACTTTGTGACTTCCCTGGCACCGCCCGCCAGGGCAGGTGTGAGTCTTTGAGACTTTGTGGTTAATTTTTCAGACACTCTCTAAGAAATACCGGATGTGAACACATGAAATACTTTTTAGGAATCGATGTCGGCTCGTCAAAAACACACGCCCTGATTGCGGATGAATCTGGGGAGTGCTTAGGCTTTGGCAAAGCCTGGGCGAGAAATCATCAGAATGTAGGGTTATGACGGTCTGCAAAATGTCCTCAAGGAATCTTTGAGCAAGCCAGAGAAATGGCTGGAATCTCTGCAAATGAAATCGCCGGAGCCGGATTTGGCATCGCAGGCTATGACTTTCCATCAGACCACGAGTCGCATTTACAGGCAATTGCCACACTCGGGCTGACCTGTCCCTTTGAGCTGGTCAACGATGGCGTCAATGGCTTGCTCGCCGGTGCGGACCGTGGCATCGGCGTGAACGTCACTGCCGGGTCTTCCAACAACTGCCGTGGGCGCGGCCGCGATGGACGTGAAGGCCGCATTGTGGGCAACGGCCCGACCTTTGGCGAATTTGGCGGCGGAATCGAAATTGCGATCAAAGCCTTGGCCATGGTCAACTATGCGTGGATCAAACGCATCCCGCCCACAAAGTTGACTCAGATCCTGCTCAATGCCACAGGCGCAAAAGATGAAGTGGATCTGATGGAAGGTCTATCAAATGAGCAGTATCATCTTTTCCCTTTCATCGCCGTGGACGTGATCAACGCCGCGCGAAGGTGATGCTGCTGCGAGTGAAGTTGTCCGCTGGGCAGGGGAGGTTGGGCTGGCTGGCTGTTTCCGTGGCGCGCCAGATCGGCATGGAAAATGATGCAGTGGATATTATTCAATCGGGCAGTATCTTTGAAGCGGGCGAGATCATTACCAACCCCATGCGCGATATTATCCTCAAGCATTGCCCCCAAGCGCGGATCATTCGCCTTAACAGTCAGCCCGTTGTCGGTGCGGTGATTTTAGGCATGGAACAGGCACACGTGGATGGTTACGCCATCCGCGATAATTTAATCCGCGCTGCGAATGAGATTGTTAAATAAAAAATGTATGGAGTCGGACAGCTTGCTGTCCGGTTTAATTACGAAATCAAAAACAAAAATCATCCAGACTCACCCAGCAAGCTGATGGAGTCCAAATTGAGCATCTTATGCGTACCCTCCTGAAATCCAAACCGGTTCGTTTTTGCTTTTCACTTTTTTACTTTTTTACGGCTTTCCTCGTCTACCTTTTTTTACGATCTTCCCTCTATTAACTCTTTCTGAAAATCTAAATCAACCCAGTGTGAAGATCACCGACCGCAGCGGACGATTGCTCTACGAGATCTCCCCACCGAAGGCGGACGAAACGCCGCGCTTGCCGTGGAGAATATTCCGCAGTGTATGAAAGATGCGACCATCGCCGTGGAAGATAAGAATTTTTATAAAAACTCCGGCGTGGACGTGGTGGGAATCGTCCGCGCGGTGTGGATCAATTTACGCGGCGGAGAAACCCTCTCAGGCGGCAGTACCATCACTCAGCAGGTTGCGCGCACTTTGTTATTAAGTGATGAAGTGATACAGCGCACCATACGCCGCAAATTACGCGAGACCGTTCTTCGCCTGGCAATTAACCCGTGCCTATTCCAAAGATGAAATCCTCGCCTTGTACTTAAATCAAATTTATTATGGCGGCATGGCCTACGGCATCGAAGCCGCATCGCAGACATATTTTGGTAAACCCGCATCTGACCTGCTTTTGCCTGAGTGCGCATTATTGGCCGGCCTGCCGCAAACGCCGGGAATCTATAACCCATTTACGAATCCTGAGTTGGCAATTGAACGTCAGCGGGTGGTGCTGGGATTAATGGAGAAGAACGGATTCATCACGTCCGCACAAAAACTGGATGCAGAGAATGCGCCGCTCAGTTATAACGCCGCGCCCTATCCAATTGAAGCGCCGCATTTTATCTGGATGATCAAAGATCAACTGGATGAACTCTTTGCGTTGGGAAAATTAAACGCAGCCCAAAGTTTGGAAGTCCGCACCACGCTTGATCTGGATATGCAGCAGCGAGCGGAGGAGATCGTAAAAAGGCGCATCGCGCTGTTCAAGCCGCTCGAAGGCCAGATCAATCACAACGTTAATAATGCCGCGCTGGTCATCATCCACCCGCAGACTGGCGAGCTGCTCACATTAGTCGGCAGCGCGGACTATTTCGACTCGTCCATTTATGGTGCGCTCAACATGGCGCTTGCGCCGCGACAATCAGGCTCGGCCTTTAAGCCCATCATCTACGCCGCCGCGCTTGACCCAATCCGCGCGAATCCATTTACAGCGGCAACTTCCATTTTGGATGTGACCACAACATTCAAAACACAAAATGATCAGCCGTATAAACCTGTCAACTACGATGGCCGTGAGCATGGATTTGTTTCCGTGCGCGAAGCGCTGGCTTCATCATTGAATGTGCCCGCTGTGTTGACTTTGCAAAATGTTGGTATTGAAAATGTGATCGCACTTGCCAATCGACTTGGCATTCGCTCATTGAATGAACCGCAGCAATATGATCTGTCGCTGGCCTTGGGCGGCGGAGAAATGAGTCTGTTGGAGTTATCGCGTGCGTATGCAACTTTTGCGAACAACGGAAACTACACCGGCACAACCTCCATTCTTGATATTCGTGATGCCGATGGAAAAATTTTATACACACCCGAGTTAACACCTGCGCAGCAAATTATTGATCCGCGTGTGGCCTGGCTCATCTCGGATATTCTCAGCGATGAACGCGCCCGCACCACTGGCTTTGGAAGCAACAGTGTTTTAAAGATTGATCGCATCGCCGCTGTAAAGACCGGCACCACAACAAATTTTCATGACAACTGGACCATTGGATATACACCCGATCTTTTGGTGGGTGTGTGGGTTGGCAACAGCAATTATCAAGCCATGCACAATGTCACCGGCCTGACGGGCGCCGCGCCGATTTGGGCTGAAACCATGCGCTCCATTTTGCAAGGCCGCCCCGATAAAAAATTTATTCAACCGGATGATTTAATTCAAATTGAAGTCTGTGATCTTTCGGGTTTGCTTCCCACTGAAATTTGTCCGCACACAAAAACGGAATGGTTCATCAACGGCACGCAGCCTGTTGAATTTGATTCTTTTTATCAACGCACGTCAGAGGGGCAGATTGTTTTAAACCTCCCCGTCGAAGCACATGATTGGGCGCGTGCGCAAGGTCTGCTTTTATTGGATTTCGCCAACGGCGCGCCTCGCACAACCAGCGGATTAACCCTCACATCTCCAACTGATAACACAACCTACCGCATCACCCCGGACCTGAGCCTGAGTGCCCAACAATTAACATTCTCCACGCTGACAGAGCCCGGCCTGGCGCAAGTCACATTCTTTGTAGACGGCATTGCATTAACGACTCTCTCCGCGCCGCCATACCAAACCTGGTGGACGTTATCTTTAGGCGAACATCACTTCTGGGTTGAAGGGTTGACTATAAACGGAGAAGTGCTAAAGAGTAATGTAGTGACGATTTATGTTGTGGAATAAGAGTCACTTATATCGGCAAATAGATCAGGAATTGACTTCCTTTCCCTGCTCCATCGCTCAGCGCTTTTACATGTCCGTTATGTGCCTCAACGATCGCCTTGACGATTGCCAGCCCCAGGCCTGTGCCGCCTGTTTCGCGGCTGCGTGATCTATCAGCGCGATAGAAGCGGTCAAATACTGCGCTTAGTTGTTCGGGCGTTAATCCATCTCCGCTATCTTTTACAGACAGAATAATTTCACCGGTAGTATATGTGCCGGATACTTGAATTTCACCATCTTGTGGTGTGTGCCTCAAGGCATTTGATAATAAATTGAAGAGCACCTGTCGAATACGGGTTCCATCCACTTGGATTTCGGGAAGTTGTTTTGAATTACTAATAAGATGGACGCCCTTTTCAAGCGCGAGTGGTTCCAATGCTTGAACAACATCCGCGAGTAATGAATTTAAATCAGTGGACTGTTTCTCCAAATGGAGTTGACGCGCTTCAGCCAAAGCCAGTTCACGCAGATCGTTGACCAGACGAGTCAGATGGCGGGTTTGCCCATATAGATTGGCGATCTCGGCTTCATCCAGTGGGACAACTTTATCAAGGGCAGCGCGCAGGTTGCCTTCCAGTACGGTCAATGGGGTACGAAGTTCATGTGCGACATCAGCCATTAAATTATTTCTTAAAGTTTCCGCGTGTTGCAAGTCCGAAGACATCTTGTTGAACGTGGTCGCCAGATCGATCATCTCCTGACTGCCGCGTGCAGGAACATGGATGTTTAACTCTCCCTTACCGATTCGATGCGCAGCTTCAACAAAATCTGTGATCGGCGCGCTGATTACACGTCCGATCAGGAATCCTCCGCCAATACCAACAATAATTGAAAACGCCATGAATTCGATCAGCCGGCGTTGAATCTCTGCCGGTGGTGCCTGCGGACCTCCATCAAGGTCTGGTTTGTCGCTACCCTGATCGAGATTGATCGCCACAAATTGCATGAAGAACATAAAGAACAATACCCCGCTGATCATCAAGCTAAGACGTACCCATAAACGTTTCATGCTTTATCTCCTGCCAGACGATAACCAACGCCATAAACAGTTTGGATGTAGATGGGATTATCAGGGTCAGTTTCAACTTTGCGTCGCAGATTGCGGATGTGCGTATCGAGCGCGCGTCCCAGTCCTTCGTAGGCATAGCCCATGGATTTTTCGAGCAGGTCGTCGCGGGTTAAGGTGAAGCCGGGGTTGGATAAAAAGGCTTCGAGTAAATTGAATTCAGTACGGGTAAGCTCAACGATTTGAGAATCCACAGTCAGCGTGCGTTGATCCAGATCCAGTTTTAAGCCGCCCTGAGTGAGTATGTGTGGCGCGGCATTAGGAGATTGATCCAGCCGCACACGGCGCAGAAGCGCTTTGACCCGCGCCACAACTTCACGCGGATTGAATGGCTTGGGAATGTAATCATCCGCGCCAAGCTCCAACCCGACGATCTTGTCTGTATCATCAATACGGGCTGTGATCATAATGATCGGTGTGGGGGCAAGTGTTTTGTCTGCGCGCACGATCTGGGTTACTTCCCAACCGTCACGATTGGGCATCATAAGATCAAGCAGGATCAGGTCAGGCCGTTCGCGCCGCAGCACATGTAAAGCGGATTCGCCGTCATAGGCCGTGCTGACCTGATAGCCGGATTGTTCCAGATATCCAACAAGCACCTTGACAATGGATTTATCGTCATCAACGACCAGGATTCTTTGAGCCATGTAACCTCGCTTTGAAATAATGCGAAATCATAGCATATCATTCTGAAGGAAATCTCAAGAATGGCTGAAAGAACCTGTAGAAAAAACACAGACCATCTTCAGAATTTCTTGAGATGCATCCTTGATAATCCACACAGTTAAAAAATTACATTCAAGGAGAATATCATGTTGAAGATCAAATCGTTTATTTTTCTGGCGCTGGCTTTGCTTGTCGTCGTGAGTTCCACTGGTTGCAGTGGATTGTCTGTCCTGCCTGGCGGCTCGGCTACTTTTGCATCTGTTGATCCATCTTATACAGACCTTGCTTATGCAAGCGGCTCAGATGCGCAAAAACTTGATCTGTACATTCCTACAGCCGGTACAGGTCCATTCCCTGTGGTTATCATGGTGCATGGCGGCGGTTTCATGTTCGGCGATAAGGCTGACGGCGCTGGCTTGACTGGGGTGGATCAACTTCTAGCGGCGGGATATGCTGTGGCGAGTATCAATTACCGGCTAAGCGCAGAGGCGCAGTATCCGGCGCAGATTTATGATGCGAAAGCATCAGTCCGCTTTTTGCGTGCGAATGCTGAGAAGTACAATCTCGATCCGGAAAATTTCGGCGCGTGGGGCGCATCCGCTGGTGGGAATTTAGTCTCGCTGCTTGGAACGACTTGTGGTGTGGCCGAGCTTGAAGGTGACTTGGGAAATGCCGAGCAGTCAAGTTGTGTGCAAGCTGTGGTGGATTGGTTTGGCCCGATCGACTTTCTGAAAATGGATGAACAATTTGCAGGGACAAGTTGTGAGCAGAGTCATAACGATGCAAATTCACCGGAGTCGAAGCTGGTGGGTGCCGAAATTCAAAGTGTGCCTGAACTGGTCAAGACCACGAACCCGATGAATTATATCGATGCAACAGATTCACCATTCTTCATCGAGAACGGTACAGCGGATTGTAATATTTCTCCCGTTCAGAATAAGGATCTGGATGATGCGCTCACCGCAGCCATTGGCGCAGACAAGGTTACCTATGTATCCCTCGAAGGTGCCGGTCATGGCGGCACACAATTTGAGACTGAAGAAAATCTGAAATTGGTGATCGGCTTTTTAGATACCCACTTAAAATAGACAATATCCTTCGTAATAAAAATGGCTGCCCATTTTTTGGACAGCCATTTTTATTTTCTGAATTTATGCTGCAGGCGTTATCGGATCTATTGGCAGTTGTAAATAAAATGTGCTGCCGGGGAAATTAACTTCATCGTGGCCTGTGCTTTCCACCCAGGTCTTGCCGCCATGCGCGCGCGCCACACCGCGCACGATGGCCAGCCCCAAGCCGGGCCCGCCGCCTTTGTAGGATGTTTTGCCAGATGAGTGAATGGTTACATCACCAACCTGATAAAACTTTTCAAATATCAGTTCATGGTGCTCGGCGTCCAGTCCGATGCCGGTATCTGTGACGCTGACCTCAACGCCGGGTATGTTTTTATCCATTGTAATTGGACGTGAATGTAGAGTGACCCTGCCGCCATCGGGTGTGTATTTGATGGCATTGACGATCAGGTGATACATCGCTTTTTGGATCAAGGTCGGGTCGGCATTGATATTGGGCGTATCTGAGTCCTGTTCTAAGGATAATTCAATATTGCGCTCCAAAGAGGCTTTGATAAGCTCATGAACTGTATCCACGACGAGTCTTTTCAAAGGTACAGGAGTAGCCCGCAGCTTTAAGGTCTCGCTGTCGATGCGAGTCACATCCAGCATGGTGTTGACCACTTCGTGCATACGGTCGGCGCCTTTGATGATTCCACTCATTACTTCTGTGATAGCGGGGTTTGTTTTTAATTCAGAAAATGAATTCAATACATTAACATAGCCTTTGAGCACGGTCAACGGGGTGCGGAGTTCGTGCGCTGCGACTTGAATGAATTCCAGTTTATTACGGTCAAGGTGATGTAAAACTTTGTTGGTGTTTTGCAGGTCCTGAATCGCGATCTGGTCATTCTCGCGAATGCGATCGAGTGTGGTGCGGATAATATTGATCGCCATACTTGGGCTGCGGCTGAGCAGGGTCTCAAAATCTTTTTTGTCCATCTCCAGCACGGTGCAGTCTGTGAGCGTTCGCACCGTAGCTGAGCGCGGAACGTTTTGGATCAGGGCCATTTCTCCGACCAGGTCTCCCTTGCCCGCGATGCGTAAAACCCGCTCACCATCCTGCTCGCTGACAATTTTACAGATGACAGCGCTGCCTTCAGCGATTACATAAAAGACATCTTCATAAGCACCTTCGCGGCATAAGATATGTTCAGGCGGATATGTGCATAGTTGAGATGCGGCTGCCATCTCCTGCAGCTCTTTATCCGTCAGTCCGTTAAATGCCAGATGTAAAAGGGAAATTTTGTCGAAGGGTAGTGTCTCACTCATCTTAATAGTATAGCTGTGACAGGAGCGGACAATCATTGCTTTTGAATGATAAATTTTCAGGCGGGAATTTATTTGAAAAAAATCGCAGGCCGTTCATAAAAATATACTTCTGGTTGTATTTGTAAAATAATTGTTGTATAGTGATGTTGGCAGGTCTTTTTGAGCAGCTCTTTCGTTGTGTTTTCTTGATCGATTTATAAAAGAAGAGAGGATTCCATGTCTGCAAAAAGAATTTTTCAATGGATTATGATTGTTGCAATTTTGACTGCATCTTTTGCACCGGCAGGCGCTGCGCTGGCGTGGCCGGGCTGTGCCAGTTACATCACAGTTCAGTGGGGGGATACGTTGAGCGGTCTCGCGGCACTCTGCGGGACTACGGTTGATGCCATCCGTGCTGCAAATCCCGGTTTGGGCTGGTGGGTGTATACCGGAGCCGTGTTATATATCCCGACCGGATACGCAACTGATCCAGTGTACTATTACCCGGCTCCATCTTATGGCGGGACTTATGTAGTGCAGTATGGTGACACGCTTGGGATCATAGCCGCGAGAATGGGTGTCAGTGTGAGCGACCTTCTGGCTGTGAATCCTGGCATTTGGAACGCAAGTTTGATCTATGTTGGGCAATACATTAATCTGCCTGCTGCCGCTCCAACTTACTACACTGTGCGATATGGCGATACACTTCGTATTATTGCCAATATGTTCGGGACATCTGTGTATAGTTTGCAGTTGCTTAATCCCACCATCTATAATCCGAACTTAATCTATCCGGGGCAGGTGCTTCGTGTTTATTAGAATCAATGCTCTGCGAACTTCGCGGTTGTAATTTAGGGCATTGTTTGAATTGTTAAAAATTAAAAACACCGGAGTCAGGTTAGACTGACTCCGGTGTTTTTAATTCGCAATACAGCGAATACAGCTATTCGTTCGGCACGATCAGCATGATGATCAGATACACAAGGATGCCTGGCACGCCGCCCGGGATGAGCGCGATCAGAAATGCGAGACGGAACCAAAAGGAACTGACGCCGAAGAACTCGGCCAATCCGCCGCACACTCCTGCGACCATGCGGTTACTGCGCGAACGTCTTAAAGCTTGTTGTCGAATTGTCATTTGAACCTCCAAATTTAATTGATGTTATCTATATATACGCGCGTTTGTAAAAATGGATGCACCACCGGACTCACAGGTGCGTTTTTATAATGGCAACATAATTGCAATATCTAAACGATTGTGCGCATACTACAATATGATCATGAATGAGCAAACAGGTTATTTACTTGTCGTGGAAGATATTCCCAATATTTTGAATTTGATCGATACCACATTGAAGTTTAAGGGCTATCGTGTGATTACAGCACGGAACGGGGAAGAGGCGTTGGTGGCTATTGAGAAGGAACACCCGGCGATTGTCATCACCGATATTTTGATGCCTCGTATGGATGGGTTTAGCCTTGTGCATCGATTGCGCTTGGATCCAAAAACTCGTAACATCCCCGTGGTTTTTCTCTCAGCCACGTATGTTGCGCCGGAGGATAAAACATTTGCAGTGTTGATCGGTGCGACGCGTTTTCTCGAAAAACCAATTGACATTGAACAGCTTATGCGGACCATCACCGAACTTTTGACGGAGGAGATTCCTATTGCCACAGAACCGCTCAAGGAGTTTGAGTTTTATGATGGATATCGAAAACGCCTCAAGATAAAACTGGATCAAAAAATTACACAGATCGTACGTATTGAGCGCCTGCTGCCGACCATGTCGGAAGAGGAAAAGGCTACTTTTGCGAACTCGCTTTTGTCTGCCATTAATGAACGGGATGAAATTCGTTTCCAGCTTGATCAGGTCAACGAGCGGATTGAAGTGAATACAAAGACTGAAGAAAAAATCCTGCGCGGAGATGTGGAATCATAGTTGCAAAAAATAAGAATTATTAAAAAGCAGGGACACATTTGCAAATGTGTCCCTGCTTTTTGATTCACGTTATTTCACAATGAAAATGCTGCCTGCGCCGCGTCCGCCAACATCGGGGAAGTAGAACTCTGCCGCAGTGGGCGGGATGACTTTGAATGTACCCGCTGTGCTGGCGCGCGCGATATATGTGTACACATATGTCCCTGCGGGCAGATAATCAGCCGAGAGCACCAGCTTTTCATCACGCAATTCAATGTGACTGAAATACCACCAGCCCCAGCCGCGCTCTTTATAATCCTGCGCCGTGTACGAGGATGGGATTGCCGTGTCTCCGGCCAGTGCGGAATTGATCGCTTCCATCCCCGCCGGTAACGGGTCATTGACAACGACAAAATGTACCGCCGCCGGGACCACTACCGTCAAACGCACTTTGACCAATTCTCCGCGCTCGATCTCTGTGATGGGAGTCTTCGGGTCATTAAGGGCGAAGTATTCACGTGAAAGACTCATGCCCTGATCAAGCGGTTGAATTGATTCGACCGGCAGGCTTGCGCTAAGATAAGCCGAGTAATACAAATTACCTGTGCCGTTCCCGCGAGTGAATACCAAAGCATTGACTTGTTCTGTCAACAGGTCTTTGAGCTCCACTTGCAGGTTGGTAGTGTCGGTCAGATTATCTTTGTTCGACCGGCCTTCTTCGAGCAATTCGCCATTTAATCCGATCGCGAATTTGTAGTCTGTTTCATACTCGTTGGATGCCACCAGCCAATTAGTGAGTGCGATCAGTGACCATGTGGTTTCCTGGGTCGAGTACCAATGTCCATTATCACGATGCGCCATCAACCAGCGGACAGCATTGGCAGTGATCGGATTCGTCGGGTCGATTTGCACGAAGGTATTTAAGACGATGGCTGTCGTGCGTGTATCGGAGTTCCAGTTCCAGTAGTCTTTGGTGGTTTCCTCCCAATGGGCACCGGCTGCCGATTGGACGGTGGCAGTTGAAAGGTCCGAAAGAAGCGTGTCGATGCGTGTGTCCTCTGGATCGAGCAGGAATAAAGTCTGGGCGAGATAGGCTTTCCCGTACAAGTCCAATGAGGTGCGGTGTTCAAAGATGAAATTGGTTTGCCCTGCGCCGAGTTCATTTGCGCGCGCGAGGACGTATAACATGAAGGCCTGCCGGTTATATTGCCAGGGCGCATCGTTGCGGTTGAGTGTGGGGATATTTTCCTTGAGATAGGCGAGACCGTTTTCAAGTACGAGTTCAGAAATTGCGTAGCCTGAGTCTCTGGCTTCGATCAAACCGTAAACCACATAGGCAGAAGTTTGCGGATCACTTTCTTCGCCGTCCCACCAATTCCAGCCGCCGTCGTATAACTGTTTGGAATAAATTTTCTGCAAGGCAATGTTGACCTGTGTATCAAGGTCGCTTTGCAGCGGTGACGGAATGCCCTGTTCCTTCAGTGCGCGGGTGGTAATAACATTTGGCAAAAAGCGCGAGACCGTTTGCTCCATGCAGAGATATGGATAATCTTCGAGATATGCCAAACTTGATTCCATGGATGCAGCAAGCGAAGGCGAAACCTCAATCGATAGATTTGCGTTATCGAAATTCATTGATGTGGGGAGTTGTATATTTTCAGTAACCGAGTCAGCGGATGTAATCATGCCCGATGTGCCGACCGTTTCGACCGCTGTGAAGTTGAAGACAGGAAGACCTTGGTCGGTTAATGTGCCGAGCGCGGGTTTGCTCGCATCAGTATACGATCCGCTGGCTGCGGTGGCGGTCATATCAACCCGTTGGATGTTGTCTTTGACGGTCACATCCCATGTGACATAACCTTGTTGTCCGCCTTTAATTTCGACGATCTGTTTTGATTCTGATTGCAGTTGAACGCCTTCTGCATCCAATGAGACATTTACCTTCAATGGTTTTTGCGTATTGTTGAAAACGATCGCGCCGACTTGTGCCTGATCGCCAACAATAAAGAAGCGCGGCGTTTGCAGTTGAATAAAGAGCGGTTTGGTGCTGACCAGTTCAGATGTGGTTTGCCCCACACGGCTGTCTGCGGTGACAGCGCGCACATCTGCAACCCAGGTGGTGAGATTTTCAGGCAGTTTTACTTTTACTGTGGCGATGCCGTTTTTATCAGTCGTGACATGTGCTTCGAAGACCGCTGTATCTTTGAAGTTTGAGCGCACAGTAATAATGCCCATATCTCCGCCGCCACCGCCGCCGCTCATGGCTCCATCGGGAATGGTTTTTTTGTAGTTGGCGTTGAAATCATCTGCACTGGCAACAATCCCAAGCGCAGTGATTACGCTTAGTCCCTGCTCTGAATAGAAGCTGTCTAACAATGGCGCAGAATTAGACGGAGCCAATGCCAGCGCGGCTTTATCCACGACTGCGAGTGAAACATCTGCTGTGACCGGATTGCCGTTAATATCTTTGGTTTCGATCGTATATGTAACTTCATCGCCCGGCCCGGCGGATTCTTTATCTGCTGTATCAATGTTGATGCGCGCCATACCGATCTTGAAATCTGGTGCGCCGCCACGCTCCGCACCGCTGATGACTGTCACCGAAACATACGCAATCGGCGCGAACTCATCAGTGATCGGTAATTTGTAGATCGTGCTGTTGCCTTCGAGCAGGATCACTTCCTGTTTATAAATGTGTCCGCGTTCATAGGTGACCAGTGCGTACACTTTTCCTTCGAAAGGCTGCGCGATCAAAATTTCAGCGGTCTCGCCGGGCGTGTACATTTCCTTATCAGCGATCAGGCTGAAGGCGCGGTCATTGGTCTGTCGCCACGAAATCTCTCCGTCGCTGGCAACCCAGATATAAGTCGAGGCTTGATGCGTGTTTCCCTTCGAATCGCGGACTGTGACCAGCGCTTTATAGACTCCACCTTTGGGCGGGATGAAATCAACGCGCGCGGTTCCATCTGCGCCGGTAACTGCATCCTGTTTACTGACGGGGATTTCCTCCACCGAAGTTTCCCAGTGCAGCTGTCCCTGCTCATCTTTTTGCTGCACGCTATACCAGCGCCGCTCAACAAAACTGACAGAGATATTTTGCTCTGCAACAGGCTGTGCCTCCCAATCCAATACAGCCACGTTGAAAGGCTGTGATTCACCTTGTGAGCCGATGTATCGCTCAGAGCGGATGCCCGCATAATATTCGCTTTGATGTACCACCACGCTCGTCCCGCCGCTGACTTCGTTGCCGGCAATGTCGGTCACATTGGCATGGATCCCCATCTGCTGGCTGACCTTGTTTTCGCCCGCCTCAAATGTTTCAGAAAAATCAAGATGACCATTTTCGTCAGTCACGCCTTCTTTTTCTTCCTGTACATCAATGTTCGCGCGTTTTTGCGGCGACCAATACATGTCACGATCCCAATCCATGAAACTGTATTGACTGTATTTTCCTGAAGGAGTGAAATAAAAGGTTGAAGATTCTACGAACCAGTTGGCTTGCGCGTTTGGCACATTGCCGCCTGAATAATAAACAGCATCCAACCCAAAGTTGACTGTCTCTCCGGCGAGAATATTTATCTTGTCAGCTGCGACGCTTACTTCGAATTCAGGCTTTTTATATTCTGCAATGTTGAAGCCGACATATCCAATAGGCGCTTCGCTTGTGCTTCCCGCATATACATATATGCTGTACTCGCCGAGCGAAACATCTGACGCGAGTTTGACTTTGCCGCTGAAACTTCCCTGCTCGTTAATATTTACATAATCAGAGAAAATGGTTTCTCCCCATTGATCGATCACCACGTAAACCTGATCGTTCTCCGATAACGTATAGTGCAGGTCATCATTTTCGCGCAAAATGCCCTTGAAGAATACTTCCTGATCGGGGCGATAGACCGGTCTGTCAGTATAGACATAACTAAACAATGAAGGCCCTTCACTGTAGTAATTTTGGTACAGGCCAAAATCGCGCGCAGAAACATCGCTGCCCCAATGCAGAGCAGTTAGCCCGAGATGACCGTTTCCCTCAATGCTTGCATAGTTGGCTGCCTTGATGTTATCGAGATAGGCGATCCCATCCTTGTTTGTGGAGGTTTCGCCGATCTTTGCAAATTCATCGTTATAAAAAGTAACTTCCACGTTTTGTTGGGGCGCGCCGCTTTCCAGGTCAGTGATCCACGCCAGCCCTTCGGTAGGGGTGGTCTTTAAAGTGATGTTATCGGTTGCGACAATAAACACAAAACCCTGATAGAAATTGGCACCATATTCCAGCGGTTTGCCCTGCACACCGATAAAGTAATAGCCCGGCTCAAGCGCCTTTCCGTTTTCATCGGCGAAGGAAAAATTTTTATAATGCATTAAATTTCTTGGGTCACTTGCTTTAATCTCAAATTCACGGACGGCCTGTGCCTGTGGTTTATAGGCTGTCGGGTCAAGGTCACCGCTCATGATACTTTTAAACGTATTTAATTCGATCGGATGAATTGAAATTTTCGCTTCTTCAAGATTGCGATGTTCGAAATAAACTTCCTGCTGTTTGAGTCCTGCCGCGCGATACACAAGCGGAGTCCATGGCAGTACGAGTCTGGCGTATGGCGCGCGGTCTCCATTTTTAAATGCAAATGAAATCTCATCTCTGATCTTGTTGCCATAGACATCTTCGATGCCAGGCAGGATCCGCACCACATAATCAGTGGCGGGCTGCAAGCTGTAAATATAAAGCGTCTTATCGTATTCGTTGTAATACCATTGTTTTTGATCGGGTGCTGAAGGCGCAATGTTGATGCGTCCCTTCATGCTCTCAAAGTCCATGCGAGAAGCGAAGGTGATGGAAATTCTGTCTTTATATGTTGTGTCGCTAATGTCTTCTGATGGATAGTAACTTACCACCGATGGAAAAGGTACAGTGGCAATTTGAATCGTCAAACCTTCCTTGATGTATCCGCCATCTTCGGCCTGTGCCTGTTCTGAAACGACAAGATCATAATAACTTGCAAGTTTATATTTCCCATCCGGCTCAATGGTCAGTATGCTTGATGTTTCGTCCCATGAAAAAGTAACAGGGAAGGGCTCAAGTGTTTCACGGTTGGTTAATGTCACCGCATTTTCCACGCTCTTCTGATCCATGGTTTGAGTGAACATCACAATGAACGCCTGATCGAGCGGCACATCGGTCACTTCCTCTTTTGGATATTGCGCCCCGTTCTTTAAAGAATAATTTGCAATGAACGGACCCTGAGTCTCGAACTGCCATTGGAATGACTCTTCCAAAGCGTTGCCGTTCGTGTCCTCTAACCCCGCTGCGATCTGGACCTGATAACTGGTCCCGCTTAATAAGATTTCCTCCGGCTGAAAGACATACACTGACGAATTTACCCATTCGCCTTTGCCTTTTACTGCGGGTGTGATTTCTAATGGCTGCGGCAGCTTGCTTTGTTCTTCCACGATCGTTACAGGTACAACCGGATGATTAAAGATGACTGTGATACTCGAAGCTGTTTCTACTTCCCGAGTGTCCTGCGCCGGGAAAACCTGTGCCACAGTCAACGCTTCGACGGTTTTGAATTCGAGTTTTATATTTTCCTGTAGAGTTGAGCCGTCTGCGGCGACGGCTTGCGTGGAGAAGGTGGCCGTGTAGACAGTGCCGGAATCCAACGCGGAGGCGGGGGTGAAGATAAATGTTTGAGCGTCAGACCATGTCCCTTGGCCAGAGACAGTTTCCCCGTTAGGGTCAAGAAGCGCAAATGAATCGCCTGTCTTAAGCGGATCCATTTCACGGTCAAATTTAATTTCCATTGGTGAAGTTAAATCCAGTCGTTGTCCCTCAATTGGATTTTGTGCAATAATCTGCGGACCTGTCGGCTGTGATTCAACGGAAAGCGATGTGTCCTTGAAGAACGTGACTTTTATGAGCACCACGACCAATGCAATCAGCAAGATCGCGCCCACCACACGTAAAAGTTGTTTATTGTTCATGGCCTGCCTCCAAAACGAGTATGCCTTTTGTAAAGAAAGATGTCAAGTGACTTAAAGTTGGATTTCATTACAAAACGAATTTTGGAGATGAGATGTTCCCGTTTTATGGAAAAATTAAACACAAAGTACACGAGGGCGCTAAGGCTTTTCTTCGTGTACTTTGTGCCCTTTGTGTTTAAAGATTTTTGCTTGCCAAATCAGGTTGACGTTGGTATACTGCCAACCATTATGAGTTCAGTGTTTGCGCACCGCCACCATACCCATCATCACATCCCCTTAAATGGCCGGGATATTCTTTGCGCATACCTGAAATAAATCCATCAGGATGAGTACCTTGTAATATCAATCCCCGGTCATTGGCCGGGGATTTTTGTTTTTCAGATTGCGGACTTTAGTCCGCAAATATCATCGTCAAGGAAATTTTATGACCTCACAACCAACCATTCGACTCTCTCTTCCATCCAAAGGCCGTCTTGAAACAGACGCGCTCGAATTTTTATCCGCTGCCGGATTGAAAATATTCAAACCCAATCCGCGCCAATATCAAGCGGAATTACCGGCACTGCCCGAGTTAGGCGTTATCTTCCAACGCCCCGGCGATATTGTCGTTAGTGTGCGCCAGGGCAGTATTGACTTTGGCATCACCGGCCTCGATATGCTCGAAGAAAATGGCGGCAGCAGTGAGGATGTTCTCATCCTGCATGACTCTCTTGGGTTTGGAAGCTGTGCTCTGAAATTAGCCGTCCCTGAAACTTGGAAAACTGTGACAGATGTCCCGTCACTTAAAGAATATGCCGCGTCACTGGAAACACCCTTGCGTGTAGCGACGAAGTTCCCATTTCTTACTGAACGTTTTCTTAATCAACACAATATTGCCCACTCACTGATCTCAGCCGAAGGCACGCTCGAAGTCGCGCCAACCATCGGTTATGCCGATATGATCTCAGACCTTGTTTCATCGGGACAAACATTAATTGATAATCGCCTGCGCCCGTTGGCTGATGGCGTCATTCAAAAATCACAAGCGGTGTTGATCGCAAATCGCAAAGCCTTGCAGGCTCGTCCTGAGGTTTTGGAAATGGCGCGCCGTCTGCTTGAATATATTGAAGCTCACATGCGTGCCGAAAATAATTTATTGGTTATTGCCAACATGCGCGGCGACAACCCGGAAGGCATTGCGAAAAAAATATTTACTCAAACCAATGTCGGTGGGTTGCAGGGACCAACCATCAGCCCGATCATGACGCGCGAAAGCGATCAAAACTGGTATTCGGTCACGGTTGTTGTGCGCCGCGATCATTTGCCGCAGGCCATTTCTGAACTACGTCTCATCGGCGGCAGCGGCATTATCGTTTCGCCCATCACTTATATTTTTGAAGAAGAGCCGCCACGCTACAATGCCATGCTCGCGGCACTAAAAGGATAACCATGCTAAAACAATATGATCCGCAAACTGCAAGACATTCCATTCTCAAGCGCACGCCGCCCGATGAATTTCCAATCAGCCAACGCGTGCTGGATGGAATCAAAAATCTCTTCGGTGAATCTTTGACAGCGGAACAAGCCGTCACAAAAATTTTGAAGGATGTGCGGACTCGCGGCGATGCTGCCCTTCAAGATTGGACAAAGCGCCTCGATTCAATCGACCTCAAGCCTGCTCCCGTTTCGAAAGACATGATCCAAGCTGCATTCGATTCGCTGCCGCCCGCGCAACGTGAAGCGCTTGAAAAAGCTGCCGCCCGCGTGGAAGCCTTTCACCGCAAACAGCCGCTGACCTCATGGTTCACAAACGAACTCGGCGGCACGATCGGACAGATCATCCGCCCCATTCAGCGCGTGGGCTTGTACGTCCCAGGCGGCACAGCTCCGTTGCCGTCCACAGTTTTGATGAGCGCCATTCCTGCGCATGTTGCGGGCGTGAAAGAAATTGTAGTTGTCACTCCGCCAAATAAAGCATTCGCAAATTCCGAAGCTCCCATTGACCCGATCATCCTCGCCGCCTGCGCCGTTGCTGGTGTGGACGAAATCTATCCGCTCGGCGGAGCGCAAGCCATCGCCGCACTTGCGTATGGTACTGAAACCGTCCGCCCAGTGGATAAAATTTTCGGGCCGGGAAATTTATTCGTCACATTGGCAAAAAGACAAGTCTACGGCGTGGTTGGCATTGACGGATTAGCTGGCCCCACCGAAACAGTGGTCGTCGCCGATGAGTCCGCGAACCCTGCATGGGTCGCCGCAGATTTGCTTGCCCAAGCCGAACATGACTTTTTAGCTTCCGCTATTTTATTAACTCCCTCGCAATCATTAATTGAAAAAGTACAGATCGAAGTCGGCAAACAGTTGGAAGACCGCAGCCGCGCAGAGATCATCACTGCCTCCCTTGAAAATCGCGGCGGCGCAGTGTTGACCCGCGACCTCGAAGAAGCCGTTCAATTGGCAAATGATTACGCCCCCGAACATCTTGCGCTGTCTGTGAATGAGCCGTGGAACTGGGTGGAGAAAGTAAACAACGCGGGCGGAGTCTTCGTCGGTGAACATTCCTTTGAAGTGCTGATGCCGACGGGCGGATCTGCACGATTTGCGTCCCCGCTCAACGTGTGGGACTTTGTGAAGATCGTCAGCCTGGTGGCTTTGGATGACAAGACCGCGCAGGCTGTTGGCCCAGTCGCCGCAACTCTCGCCCAAGCAGAAGGGTTGGATGGACATGCGAATGCGGCGTTGTTGCGGACGATTCGGACGACGGACAATAGACCACAGACCATGATCAATTGCATCGTCCGTTGTCCATGGTCAATCGTCAAAGGAAAACTCATGAAAATCCGCACTCACCTTGAATCCCTTCCGCCCTATGCCCCAATCGAACCGTTTGAGGTTTTATCCGCACGCCTCGGACGAACCCCAGATCAGATCGTCAAATTGGATGCCAATGAAAATCCATACGGCCCGCTGAAAGTTGTCCGCGAGGCGTTGGCGAACATGGAATTTCCGCATATTTATCCCGACCCTGAAAGCCGCGCTTTGCGAAAGTCACTCGCGGAATTTACTGGCGTTCCTGCTGAATATCTCATGGCTGGCGCAGGCGCGGACGAATTGCTCGACTTGCTGATGCGCGTCTTCCTTGAACCGAATGATTGCATTCTTTCTTGTCCGCCCACCTTTGGCATGTACTCTTTTGATGCAGAACTCAACGCCGCCCGCTGTGTCGAAGTCCCACGCCGCGCAGATTTTTCGCTGGACATGGATGCCATTCGTAAGGCAGTTGAAACTCACAAGCCGAAGCTCTTCTTTATCACGTCACCCAATAATCCAGACGGTTCTGTTCTTGACGCAAAGACAATTGACGAATTACTCGAATTGCCGACTTTGATCGTTCTGGATGAAGCCTATATTGAATTTGCAGGTGAAAATCTCGGCGCAAGTTTGAGCCGCATTCGTGAAGTCCCTGCACGGGAGAATTTGGTGGTTCTGCGAACATTTAGCAAATGGGCAGGGTTGGCAGGGCTGCGGGTTGGATACGGAGCATTTCCGCTCTGGCTGATGCCCACCTTGTGGAAATCCAAACAGCCATACAATATCAACGTGGCCGCAAGTGTTGCGGCGCAAGTTTCACTTGAACATACCGATGAGTTGGCAAAGACGGTTGAGCTTCTGAAAGCCGAACGAACCCGCTTAATGACGGAATTGCAGAAGATACCGTATTTGAAACCGTATGCCACGCAATCAAATTTCATTCTCTGCCAAGTGGATGGACGTAATGCAGCAGAACTCAAGGCAAGGTTAGCGCAGGAATTCGGAGTCTTTATCCGCTATTTCAACAAGCCTGGGCTGAGAGACAATATCCGCATTAGTGTGGGCAGGCCCCAAGATACGGATGTTTGTTAGAAGCGTTGAAAAAGTTATAAAAAAGTCGAAGGTCGAAAGTCGTTCAAACCTTTAACTTTTGACCTTCAACCAAAGGAGAAATATGCGAACCGCAGAAATATCACGACAGACAAATGAAACACAAATTACCATCAAACTGGATCTGGATGGCACAGGCAAACATGAGGTTTCCACAGGAGTTGGATTTCTCGACCATATGTTGACTCACCTTGCAGTACATGGGTTATTCGATCTCAATGTCCAAGCGAAGGGCGACTCTGCACATTGACGTCCATCACACGGTGGAAGATGTGGCGCTGGCGTTGGGACAAGCCTTTGATAAGGCTCTCGGTGACCGCAAGGGCATTGTCCGCATGGGAGATAGTTTTGCGCCGATGGATGAGACTCTGGCTCACGTCGCCATTGATCTATCGGGGCGCCCATACGCAGTCATTCAAGCGGAATGGCACTCGCCTTATGTTGGCAATATCCCAACGACGTTGTTCCCGCATTTCTTTGAGTCTTTCGCCGTGACCTCGCGCTGCAATCTCCATGCACGGGTTTTGTACGGACGCGACGATCATCATCAGGCTGAGGCATTGTTCAAGGCATGGGCGCGCGCGCTGGATATGGCAACTCAGTTCGACCCAAGACGCGGCGGGACAATCCCATCTACAAAAGGAAGTTTGAAAGCAAACGAAATGACAGAATGCACGCAAGGATGAAGGTGATGAATAAAGAAATTATTTTGATAGACGCAGGCACAGGGAACCTCCGCTCGGTGCAGAAGGCTCTGGAAAATGTTGGCGCAAACGTGATTCGTACGGATGACCCGCAGAAGGTTTTATCTGGAGGGCGGATCGTTTTGCCTGGCGTAGGTGCGTTCGGCGATTTTATGTCTGGGCTGCGGGCACGGGGATTGCATGATGCGGTGAAGGAAGTTGTCTCGCGCGGTGTGCAAATGCTTGGGATATGCGTCGGGATGCAAGCCTTGTTCGAGATCGGCGAAGAGATGGGCGACCATGAAGGTTTGGGGTTGCTGAAGGGCACGGTGGTGAAGTTTGCTGATTCACTATCAGTGAAGATTCCGCATACGGGGTGGAATCAACTCACAGTTAAGCATGATGCGCTGCTCTTTGATCAGATAAAAGATGAGGCGTATGTTTATTTCAATCACTCGTATTATTGTCAGGCGGGAGATTCATCCGATGTAATTGCAACAACCGATTACGGGATCAATTATGCGTGTGCGGTGCGGCGTGAAAATATTTTCGGCGTGCAGTTCCACCCTGAAAAGAGTCAGGCGGTTGGGCTGCAAATTTTGAAAAACTTTGTGGAGGCGTCATGAGCTTTACGATCTATCCTGCAATTGATCTGCGCGGCGGAAAAGTTGTGCGGCTGAAAGAAGGCGACCCCGCGCGGATGACATCGTACAGCGATGACCCCGCGGAGACGGCGCGAAAGTGGCTGGGTGATGGGCGCGCAATGGCTGCATGTTGTAAACCTCGATGGCGCGTTTGGCGAAGGCGATAATGCAAACCGCGCTGCGCTTGAGTCTATTTTGAAACTTGGCGCGCGCGTGCAATTTGGCGGCGGCATTCGTTCGATGGATGCAATTGCGGATGTTTTGAAATTGGGTGTGAGCCGCGCCATTTTAGGAACGATCGCAATTGAGCAACCCGCGATAGTGGCAGATGCGTTGACTCGTTTTGGCGCTGAACAAATTGCAGTTGGGATTGACGCACGCGATGGACTCGTCCGCACGCGGGGATGGAAGGATAACAGCGGAGTCTCGGCAATTGACCTCGCGCTTCAAATGCGGACCGTTGGGCTGGGTACTGTTATCTTTACAGATGTCAGTCGGGACGGTTTGGGCAGCGGGCTGAACATCCCGTCCACCCGCGAGTTGGCTGAACGCAGCGGACTTGATGTGATCGCTTCTGGCGGCGTGCATACGATCGATGATGTGAGGGCCGCGAAGGATGCTGGGCTGGCGGGGTGTATTATCGGAAGAGCGCTGTATGATGGAACGGTTGATTTGAAAGGCGTTACAGGTTTGAAGGTTGAAAAGTTGACAGATTACAGTTCTTAACTTGCAAATCTTTCAACTTGCAACTTTCAACCGATTGGAGGTTTATGTTAGCAAAACGAATTATTCCTTGTCTTGACATCAAAGACGGGCGCGTTGTAAAAGGTGTGAATTTTGTAAACCTGCGTGATGCAGGTGACCCTGTGGAACAGGCGCGTCTTTATGATGAGCAGGGCGCGGATGAGTTGGTGTTCCTTGATATTTCCGCAACGCATGAAGGACGCAAGACCACTCTGGAATTGGTCAGCCGCGTGGCAGAGACTGTCTTCATGCCGCTGACGGTCGGTGGCGGAATCCGCGAAGTGGACGATATGCGCAATTTACTGCTGGCTGGCGCGGACAAGGTCAGTGTCAACTCGGCGGCGGTGAAACGACCTGAGTTGCTTTCTGAAGGTGCGGCACGGTTTGGAGCGCAGTGCATTGTGCTGGCAATTGACGCACGCAGAAATGGCTCAAGCTGGGAAGTGTATGTGGCTGGCGGGCGAACCCCAACTGGCATTGATGCCGTTGAATGGGCAGTACGCGGCGTGGAGTTGGGCGCGGGCGAAATCCTACTCACCAGCATGGATGCAGACGGCACGCTTGCAGGCTATGACATCGAATTGACAAGTATTATCTCAAATATGGTCTCTGTGCCTGTCATTGCTTCTGGCGGCGCTGGGACTCCGCTCCACTTTGCGGAGGTACTCACCAAAGGTAGCGCGGATGCGGCGTTGGCGGCTTCGCTGTTTCACGATGGAAAGTTGTTGATACCTGAGTTGAAACGGGAGTTGAGGGGCTGGGGTGTGCCTGTAGGGGAGTGAAAGAAGGAGAAAGTGGTCAGTCACGGTGGTCAGCCATGGAAAGAGGAAAGATGAAAGAAGAGTTATTGAGCCAGATAAAATATGATAGCAATGGACTTGTCCCTGCAATTGTGCAGGATGCTTTTACAAACGAAGTATTGATGATGGCGTGGATGAATGCTGAGTCTTTGCGCTTGACGATTGAATCAGGCGAGACTTGGTTCTGGTCACGCAGTCGCAGTGAATTGTGGCACAAAGGTGCGACTTCGGGGAATATTCAAAGCGTGGTGGAAATCCGCGTGGATTGTGATGAGGATACGCTGTTGGTATTGGTCAACCCTGCGGGGGCGGCATGCCATACTGGCGAGCGGACGTGTTTTTATAGAAGCATGACGACGGACGGTTGACGAGAGTGATGGTTGAACGATTTCCAACTTCAGTCGTCTGTTATCCATCGTCAAACAGGAGAAAAATGAGCATTCAATGGCTGTTTGATGTAATTCAAGACCGCAAAAATAATCCGAGCGAAAAATCCTACACAACAAGTCTTTTCAATGAAGGCTTGCCGAAGATCGCGCAAAAAGTTGGCGAAGAAGGGACGGAAGTTGTCGTGGCGGCGCTGGCACAGGAAGATCAACGTCTCATTGAAGAAGTGGCTGACTTGACCTATCACACGCTTGTCTTGTTGGCGGCACGCGGATTGACTCCCGCCCACATCGTGGCGGAGTTGGAGAAGCGTCATAAATGAAAAAGGTGATCCTGCTTGATATTGACGGCGTGCTTGTCCATCACGGTGGGTATCGTGCCGCGTTGCACGCCACGCTAAATCACTTTGCCAGTCTGATGGGATTATCGCATTTTGATTTTCCAGAGGAAAAACTGGCAGAGTTGGAGAAGCGCGGGATTTTCAGCGAGTGGGACATGGTTCCGTTGTTGCTGGCTACTTTGTGGAATGACATCCTCGAACATCGCCCAGGCTTGAAACTACCTGCGGATCTATTTTCTGCTGCTGTCATTATTGGGCACAACATGAACGGGTACAAGCCGCAGGAATTGGTCATCCCTGAATTTGAATTTATCGCTGGTCAATATCCCGCCGAAGCGGCAATGCAACATGGATGCTTCCCTTTCATTCCAATGGATCTACGGCTAAATATTTTGAGCCAGTCGCGGAATGTGAATTTCTCACAGACAATGCGTTTGTTTCAGCATTATTCGTTGGGAAGTGCTGTATTCAGCAAAACATACAACCTGCCCGCTGAAGTTGAAACTGAATCGCTATTACACACGCATGACCGTTCCAATATCAATGATGCGATCCTCGCAAAACTTCGTCAGCCGAATATTCATCTGGCAGGGCTGACGGCACGCCCATCCGCGCCGCCGCGTGAAGTGGATGATTCTCATTTTGGGTATGCACCCGAAGCAGAGATTGCATTTGAGCTGGTAGGGCTTGCCGATATTCCATTAATTGCTTTTGGGAATCTGGAATACCTCGCCGCCAAGCGCGGACTTGATGCGAGCGCTTTGATCAAGCCGTCCCCCGTCCATGCGCTGGCGGCGACTGCGGCAGCGTTAACTGGAGATGAATGGGCGGGATTACAGTCCGCGGGAGATTGGCACCAAACGGGCAAACTTGATGGTGTTTTTGCCAGCCTGCCGCGTGAATTTGAATTGTTCGTTGTGGAAGATACGATGGGCGGAATACGCTCCACACATGCGGCGGGAGAAATCCTCCGCCAGAATGGATTCAATGTCCCCACTCAAACTATTGGTCTAACATCTGGAAGTGCTTCAAAGATCGAAGCATTTATGCAGGCAGGTATCCCGCATTTTGAAAATTGGGAAGAACTGATCGCGCCACCGGAACTTACAAAAAAAATTGTTGTGGTTATAATGCACACCCGTTTAGACTCGATGTTATCCATCTGGAATATCTGTCGGACAATCCCTGAGGTAAGAAAAAAAGGAATCACACCTTCTAAAGGCAATGATGAGACCACTAGAATTTTGAACTGAATGTGTATACTGGCGGGGCCGCTACCCCCCTGCCTCTTACATAAAAACGGCTGAACTGCCGTGGGGGGGGGGGGGGGTCCGCCCCCCTGCCGGTATGGCTTGCGAATTGCGCCCATCGTTTGCGTAAACCGGGATTTATTCCGGTTGGCAGACAGCCGTTTTATTTATTTAAAAACCAAAATCATATTTAAGGAGAGCAGCATGAAAATCGCAAATAACGTTACAGATCTGATCGGCAATACGCCCTTGGTGCGCTTGAACCACGTTACTGTGCGAATCCTGAAATCCATCGTAAAACGACCGCCGAAGAAATCTGGCGCGACACCGATGGAAAGATCGATTTTCTGGTTTCAGGCATCGGTACCGGCGGAACCATCACCGGCACGGGTGAAGTGCTCAAATCGCGCAAGCCATCCTTCAAGGCGATTGCTGTTGAGCCTGATGCTTCGCCAGTTCTGTCGGGTGGTGCAAAAGGTCCACATCCGATTCAAGGTATTGGTGCGGGATTTGTACCTGATATTCTCAACACCAAGATCTACGACGAAATTATCCGCGTGAAGAATGAGGATGCTTTTCAAACTGCCCGCCGCATGGCGCGTGAGGAAGGTCTGCTTGTAGGCATTTCTTCCGGTGCAGCGACCTGGGCAGCTTTGCAGGTGGCAAACCGTGCTGAGAATGCTGGCAAGCTGATCGTAGTGATAATCCCTTCGTTCGGTGAACGCTATTTGTCCACTCCGCTGTTTGCTGATCTTGCCGAAGCACAGCCGACCTTATAAAAAAGGCGTAGGGACACAGCGCTTGTCCTGAGCCTTCAGGCCGCTGTGCCTCCATACATGAATGAGAAAAATGCTTAAAAACCATTCAAAGAAGATGTTCAATCTGTATTAGATCGCGACCCCGCCGCCCGAAGCGTTTGGGAGATCCTTTATGCTACCCTGGTGTGTATGCCATTTGGATACACCGCCTATCCCATCGCCTGTGGAAGGGTGGTTTCAAATTGCTCGTTGGCTTTCCCAACTGGCCCGTAGTATGACCGGGATCGAATCCATCCGGCGCAACCATTGGTCGTAATTTTTTCATTGACCATGGCATGGGGGTTGTGATCGGTGAAACTGCGGAAATCGGTGAGAACGTCACACTGTATCACGGGGTTACCTTGGGCGGCACCAGTCTGCAAAAGACCAAACGCCATCCCACGATTGAAGATCATGTTGTCATCGGTGCGGGAGCAAAAGTTTTGGGCGCAATTACCATCGGTGCACATAGCCGTATCGGTGCGAATGCGGTTGTGGTGAAATCATCCCCGCCAAACTCGGTGATCATCGGAGTGCCGGGCAGATCATTGTCCGCAGTCAGGAGAAGGCGATGGTGACAAGCCCGACCTTGAGCATGGTCTCCTTCCCGATACCATTGGCGAGACACTTGCGGCATTGGTATCCCATATGGAGAAACTCGAAAAAGATTGGACGGTCACACTACCATTTCTCCGGCTTTGCATACATCCGATCATGGCATCTGGCATGGTGAGGATTTTGCGATTTAATCTGTTTTGAATCTTTGTATGCTTCGATATACGGTGAAAAAATTTGTTTTGTGAGACAAAGAATGTGTGAATTGTCCATTAATAAACTTTTTACAAAAAGTACTTGTATTTACAAATTTATTCTTGTATACTGATTTTACTTTAGTACCTTGTGTGGGAATTTAGAAGTAATCCACCGTGAAATAAACCCAGTGAAGAATGAAAGCAGGGATTGAAAAACACGGGTTTGTTTATTGGTGGAACAGGGATTTCCTTTTAGATATAAGAAGACAATTGAATATGTGATTTGGAAGCAACGATCCAATGACCTGATTTGGTCGCTTGTCCTGTCGTAATAGACAAAATGGACAGATCTTTGGGGAGCTAATAGCGAAACCGGCCCGAGTGGTCGGTTTTTAATTTAATTTCAAGAAAGAAGAGGTGGCTCATCGAAGAAAGTAGAGTGGGTGTCTTGAATAGTCTATCATTTGTTCATTAAGTCTATGTTTTTGAAAGGGAGAAAACATGAAACGAGTCAAGTACTTCGGCATGATGGTTGTGGTGATGCTTATCTTCACCGCGCTATCGATTCAAAACGTAACGGCCACAAGTGAATCTGTTTTTAACAGCATTCCCGATCCACTGCCTGGAAATTTGCCCAGTCAGCCTTATCAGGCTCAACAGGCGGCAGGAGTTCGGCGATCATATTCAGTTTGCTGGAACAGCCGTAACCTTTCAGTGTGACGGTAACCCTGAGTAATTGGGCAAGGCATTCCAGAGTATCCAGATATGCCCGCTGATGGGTTTTCTCCTCCCGCTCACCTCAACATCTACAATGTGGATAAGAGCGGTGCTGTACCGCTGCTCTTGGAACATTGATCGCAAGTGTGACCCAGGATTTTGTAATGCAATGGCGGCCTGAGGAGATCCTTCCTGCCCGGATCCGGGTACGGTGCGGGTTTTGCATGGAAGGCGGCCAATGGCACTTGCTACTAATGGATTTGCCTTCAATGTCGTATTTGATTTGAGCGGTGAAGGCATTGTCTCTGCCCGATAAGGATCATTTACGGTATCGCATCGAATACTCAGACGGCTGGGATATACCCAATGGGAGTGCCTGGCCCATACAACTCGCTTAACTTCGCGCTGTAAATACGATTGGCCCCAGCACAGGAACCGATGTGGAGCCAGATGCTGTTTTCTTGAACACTAAAACGCAGGTTGGTATGCGGACGGTGGTGCAGGCGGAGTTGGTGTTTTCCGCCGTGACACAGGCTGGACTGGCTATGTTCCCGCAGTTCGCTTTGATGTGGAGGAAGCAGTTGCCACGCCCGAATTGACGGTCAAAGCGCAGGACAGCCTTGGCAATCCCATCGAAGGCGCTGTCATTACGTACGCAGTTGGCAGCCCCAATGCTGGCTGGCAGACGTTTGGCACGACAGGGTGGATGGCACGATCAGCCGTTCAGACCTGACCGTTGGCACGAACTACCATTTCTATGCCAGTTACAACGCCTCGACATCCACTTCGCAAGCGCTGGTTTTCGATGGCGATGATGAAGTCGTTTTCGAGACCGTTCTGGTCAAAGCGAAAGTGGAGACTTGTCCGGGCGTTGCGATCGAAGGCGCGGCTGTCACCTACGGCAGTGTCAATGGCGGATTCTGACCTTTGGCACAACCGGCAGTGATGGCCTTGTTTCAAGGAATTGTTCCCAGCTACGACCGCACATTCTATGCGTCGGCAGATCACACTTCTTCGCCGCTGCAGACTGCAACAGTGGTTGAGCAGGGTGACTCGCTGGTAACATTCACGACCACGAAAGTTGCGATCAACTATAGTGGTTCGATCAACCATGGCAGCGCCAACGGTGGTTGGTATCCATTTACCAAACCAGCCATGGAAATGTTTGCTGGTACGCGGACCTTCCTCATCAACGGAACACAGGTCACTGTGACTGTGCCTGAATGCGATTTCTCAACAGGCGACCTGACTGTGAAATTCCCGGGGATCGGCGGCGTTCACGCTTATTTGAAGAAGAGCGATGGTGTTAATGGCGTCGCAAACGGGCTTCAAGTTGCATCTCTGACCTGGAAGAATGATGAAGCGATCTTTGCCGATGTACCCAACGATGTGTATGACATCGTATTGGTGAAGGGCGCACAGACCAAGATCGTTGACAACGTCATTTTGCTCGGCGATAAAACCGTGGACGGACTCATTGCCACGCTGACTGTTGAATTCCACGGCATTGGCGGTGTCCATACCTATGCAAAGATGCCTGATAGTGTCGCTGGCACGGCTGGCGGCGGGGCGTTGAAGAGCGCACCTGGAAGAACGACCAGGCTGAATTGATCGTGTTCAAGGGCACCTTTGATGTACAGGTGGTTAAAGGCGCAAAGATCTATGTTGTAGATGACGTGGATTGCACCGGCGAAACCTGTCTCGTGGATGGTATCGTCGCTACGTTGACGGTGAAGTTCCCCGGCGTTGGCGGAGTCCATACCTATGCTCGGATGCCCGATGGTGGAGGCGTGGAAGAGCGCACCTGGAAGAATGACCAATCTGAGATGGCCGTGCTCAAGGGCACATATGATGTTTCTGTGGTCAAGGGTGCGAAAACTTATCTTGTGGAAGATGTGGATTGCCCGGTGACACCTGTCTGGTGGAGGATATCGTCGCCACGTTGACCGTGAAATTCCCCGGCATTGGCGGTGTCCATACCTATGCAAAGATGCCTGATGGCGTTGCTAATACTGCTGGCGGCGGGGGCGTTGAAGAGCGCACCTCGAAGAATGACCAATCTGAGATGGTCGTGCTGAAGGCACCTACGATGCAGGTGGTCAAAGGCGCGAAAACCTACGTGGTGGATAATGTCGATTGTACCGGCACCAGTTGTCAGGTAGATGGAATCGTCGCCACGTTGACCGTGAAATTCCCCGGCATTGGCGGAGTCCACACCTACGCTCGGATGCCCGATGGCGTCGTGAATATTGCTGGCGGCGGAGGCGTTGAAGAACGCACCTGGAAGAATGACCAGTCTGAGATGGTCGTGCTCAAAGGCACCTACGATGTTTCTGTGGTCAAGGGCGCGAAGACCTATGTTGCCGATGATGTTGACTGCAGCGGCGAGACCTGCCTTGTAGAGGGAATCGTTGCCACATTGACCATCAAATACCCGGAATGACGGGAATTCATAACTACGTCAAGATGCCCGATTCAATCAGCAATTCAGCCACGGGTGGAGCTGTGGAAGAGCGCACCTGGCAGAACAATGAATCGGTCATGATCGTTTTGCGTGGTTTCTATGATGTGCTGGTCGTGAAGGGCAGCGACTCGTTCATCTATGATGATGTGGATTGCACGGCCTTGACTTGTACTCTGGATAAGGCCAGCCTTACTGTGAAGTTCCCCGGAATTACCAGTGTGCATACTTATGTGCGCAAGAGCGATAACGTTGCGGGAACGGCGACCGGGACACAGGTTGCGTCTCAAACCTATAAGACCGATCAGGCTGTCTTTGCCGATCTGCCCAACGGTTTTTACGATGTGATCGTGGTGAAGGGCTCTCAGACCAAGCTCATTGACAATGTGACCGTGCTTGGCGGTTGGGCCACCGTGGATAAGATCGTGGCCACGCTGACGGTGAAATTCCCGGCATTGCGGGTGTCCATACCTACGCCAAGGTGAATGACGGCGTAGCTGGTACAGCCGCTGGTGGAAGTGTTGAAGACCGCACCTACAAGAATGACGAAACCTCGATGGTCGTGTTGAAGAGCACCTATGATGTCATGGTGGTCAAGGGTGCGAAGCAGAAAGTCATCGACGCGGTGGATTGCACGGGTGAAACCTGCGTGGTGGAAAACATCGTCGCTACACTGACCGTGAAGTTCCCCGGCATTGCCAGTGTGCACACCTACGTCAAAGTGAATGACGGTGTGGCGGGCGCATCTGGTGGTGATGTGGAGAACCGCACCTACAAGAATGACGAAGCATCCATGGTGGTATTGAAGAATACCTACGATGTGGTTGTGGTCAAAGGTGCGAAGCAAAAGATCATCGATGCGGTGGATTGCACGGGCGAAACCTGCGTGGTGGAGAATATCGTCGCTACACTGACCGTGAAATTCCCCGGCATTGCCGGTGTACACCTACGTCAAAGTGAATGACGGCGTGGCAGGCGCATCGGGTGGCGATGTGGAGAATCGCACCTACAAGAATGACGAAGCATCCATGGTGGTATTGAAGAATACCTACGATGTGATTGTGGTCAAGGGTGCGAAGCAAAAGATCATCGACGCGGTGGATTGCACAGGCGAGACCTGCATGGTGGAGAATATCGTCGCAACACTAACGGTGAAATTCCCTGGCATCAGCGGCGTCCACACCTATGTGAAGGTGGATAACAGCATTGCTGGCACAGCCACTGGCGGTGATGTGGAGAACCGCACTTATAAGAACAACGAAACCTCCATGGTGGTTTTGAAGAACACCTACGACGTGGTCGTGGTCAAGGGCGCGAAACAGAAGGTCATCGACGCTGTGGATTGCACAGGGAATACCTGTGTGGTCGAAAACATTGTTGCAACCTTTACGCTCAAATTCCCCGGCAAGACCGGTGTGCATGTCTATGTCAAAGTGACCGATAATGTGGCTGGCACAGCCGCAGGCGGCGATGTAGAAAACCGCACCTACCAGAACAATTCCACTACGATGGTGCTGCTCAAGAACACCTATGATGTGGTGGTCAAGATCGGAGCAGATTCCTTTATCCTCGATGATATCAATTGCACCGGGAATACCTGCACCTACAGCCTCGCGGTGGTCAAGCTGGTCAATAGCGCGAACGCGGCGCTGGCCGGAGGCGTGGTGAAATATTATGACGGCAGTTGGCATCCCGTTGGCAATACAAATGCAAGCGGACTGATAGCTTTTGGGTTCCCTGGGACATCAACCAACCTGCTGTTCAGCGTGGACTATGCGTTCACGCACAACGAAAAGTGGCAGAATATCGCCACCAATCCGATCGTTCTGTTCCAGACTAAAAAGGTTGAAGTGCAGCTGAAGAACAGTGGCGGAGCATTTGTCGATGCCGGTGTGGTCAAATATTACACAGGCGCCTGGCATGATCTTGGCAATACCTCCGGCGGCAAGGTCAGCATGGAATTGCTGCCCTCCAACATCCTGTTCAGCATGGACAATCAGTTCGTGCACAATGAAAAATGGCAAAACACCACTACAGATGCCACGGTTGTTTTCCAGATGAAGAACGTTGAAGTCCAATTGAAGGACAGCAGCGGCGCGCTGATGGACACCGGCACGGTCAAATATTACACAGGTGCATGGCATGATCTTGGCAGCACCTCAGGCGGCAAAGTGAATGTGGACTTACTGCCTGCGAACATCCTGTTCAGCATGGACAATCAATTCGTCCATAACGAAAAATGGCAGGATACCGGCGGCAACGCAACCGTGTTATTCCAAACCAAAAGATCGTGGTGCAATTGAAGGATAGCACTGGTGCCCTGATGGACACCGGCACGGTCAAATATTACACGGGTTCATGGCACACCTTCGGCACAACCTCTGGCGGTGAAGTCAGCATGGAATTGCTGCCTGCCAACATTTTGTTCAGCATGGACTATGCCTTTACCCACGCTGAAAGATGGCAGAACACTGGCCTCAACGAAACTGTTGCATTCCAGACGGGCAAGGTAACCTCGGCCACTGGAACCTGCGCGCAATATTACACGGGCAGCTGGCACGCCTTCACGAATGGCATGGAATTGCTGCCGTCCAACGTCCTCTTCCAGTTCAATGACGGGAATCCGCAAGCATGGTTCACGCCTGTATCTGGAGTGACGAACAACATCCATTAACAGAACGCATTGCTTGAAAAAATGTGCCCCGAATTTTCGGGGCACATTTTTATTTTCGAATATTCTTTTTTCTGGCGAGCAATGCGGATGTGGTCGATGTGGATTCTTCCACCTTCGATGGAGTCTCCCGCGCTTCTTTTTCTGGCCTCGAGACTGAATCTGTTTCAACAGGCATTTCCTGCGCCGATGAATCGACTCTTGTCACAGGCGCATTGTCACGCACGCGACTCTTCGCGCTGAACAACGCTTCCATTTGCGGGCTTGTTTGTGCGGGTACTTCGCCCTGAGCACGTCGAAGGGTGGTCTTTTGTTGTACCCATTCGCGCAGGCGAAGCAGATCGGTCTTTGTGACGATGAGTCTACGGATGGCGATATCCACGGGAAGGAGCAATGCGGCAATCAACAGCAGCAACGGGGCGATTGGCTGTGTGGCGCGGGTGGCTTTCAGGTCGTGCTTGAAAACGTCTGCTGGGAGGGGAGAAGCAACTTGCCCGTTGGCCAATGCCGATAGACGCAGGAGCAGGTCCGGGTCCGATTCGATGCGCTGATATTCTGGTGAGTAGGATAATGCCCACCCTGTCGTCTCTGCAAAGAGGCGGATTCACTTCAGAGTCAGCTGTCCCCGAAAAATGAATGAGATAGATTCCCTGTTCGGTTGGCGTGAATGCGGATTCGTATCGCCCGGGCGCGGTTTGCGTAAATATAACGGTTTGCGCTTCGCCATTCGGCGCGACGATGCTGGCTTCCACTTGATAGCCGTTGAGGAAACCGCCCGCACGGTCGCGCGCGTCGAGGGTGATGCTGGCGTTTTCACCTTGTGTGTCGATGCTCATTTGCAGCGCGGAGTTGAGCGAGTCGTTGATGGTGTAGCGCACGGCCTGCACCCAAAAGGTTGGGAAAATTTCAGAGCGTGCCCAATCACGCGCCCAACGGCCCGTTGCATCGGAAGTGAATGCCACGGATTTACCGAGGCCGTATTGCCATGTGGCGAGGATCGGGTCGCCTTTTTCTGATTCGAGAATCACCTGTGCGAGGTCTTTTGCACTGGAGGCAACATAACCGTGTAGTTGCGGCACTTCGGTGATGTTGGCGAGAATCGGCGACGAATTGACCAGAGTCGGGAAAAATGATTCTTCGACGATGTAGGCGCGCGTGGCGAGTGTGGTTTCTTCGGTGAAGATGGTGGCGATGGTGCTCGCGTTATTGGTGAAGTGATAACGGCCGCCGCCGATTGCGGCGATGTCTTTCAGAAAAGGCGCGGCATCGTTGCCAACGCCAACAGTGGAAAGTGTGATGCCATTTTCTTCGTACAGTTTTTTCACAAGTTCGGGAATGCCAGTGATGTCTGCGCCGCCATCGGTAAGTAGAATGACATGTTTGGCTTTTGACGGATCATCGGGCAGAATCTTCGACATGGCGAGCAGGCCTGCGTAAATATCGGTGCCGCCGCCGATTTGAATTGTACCGATAGCGTTGACTATGTCAGCAGGGTTTTGCAGATCGGTGATCGGCACCACCCAGCTGGCGGTATCGTCGAATGCGATCACACCGACATGGTCATTCGGGAAAAGCAATTCCACCGAACGTGCTGCGGCTTCTTTGGCAAGTTCGAGTTTGGTGACGCCGCCGCTGGTTTCAGACATGCTTCCAGAATGGTCAATAATAAAAACAATCGTCAGTGACGGGCGGCGTTTTTCGTCTTTGATTTGCATATCCACAGGCAAGGCATCTTCGAGTGGCGTGCCATAATAGCCGCCGACGCCATAACTGGTTGGCCCGCCTACAGCTACAAGTCCGCCGCCGAGATCGCGCACATAAGATTGCAGGGTTTCCATTTGATTGCGGTCAAGCTGCCGCGCAGGGACATCTACCAGCACAACCGAGTTATATTGCGCGAGCGTGGGCAAATCAGCAGGCAGGAGGTTCGGCGCGATCATCTTCACATCAAAGCCTGCGGATGTGAGCGAAGCCAGCAGTAATGAAGTTTCATCGGGGCGGATCTCACCGCCAGGAATTACTTCACCTTCGGGCGGGGCCACCACTAAAATACGCGGCGGACCTTCCACCTGCGAGAACGTATCCAGCCGATTGTTTTGATAGAAGGCATCTTGTTGAGGCGTGACCTGCACCTGATACGTGACAAAGCCAGGGTCTTGCGCGGTGAGCGGCAGGCTCAAGGTTTGCAGGCCTTTATGCAGATCATGCCGCCTTCGTAGATCATTTCGCTTTGCGAAAACACGCGCACAGTCGCCTGCATGGATTGGTTTGCTTGAATGGAAACATTCAAATCAAATTTTCGCCGCTGCGTAAATGCGTCGGCGCATCCACTTCGGTGACGAGGGCTTCGGCGTCAATCTGATTCACAAACGGGACAACGACGATCTGCGCATCGGAAGCTGCAGCGAATTCGGCGGCCTTGCCGCATTACCAGTGGTTTCCGCGCCGTCAGAGAGAATCACCATGCGTTTTGCGAAACCGGATGGGAACATCGCCAGCCCGAGCTGAATCGCCTCCGCGAGATCGGTTTGGTTTGTGATCGGTACAGATGTGATCTCGGCGAGTTCATTCAGTGCTGACATCGGTCGCTCCACCAATGCGTCCGCGCCGAAAAGAATCACCGCGGCTTGATCGTCCACGCCCATGGATTGCAGCGCCTCGAGGATGTAGCCCACTTCCGCATCCACCGCTTGTTGCGGCATGGAGTCTGAAACATCCACGAGAAAGACGACGGCAAGGTTATCACCGCTTTGGACGATTTCCAATCCAGAGATGGCGAGAATCAAACATAGGACGATCACAAGCCGCAGAATTAACGAAGTAGGTTCGCGCTTCCTTGACTGACCCGCAGCAGGATACCCCAGCCAGACAGTGATCGGCAGGAAGAGAAGAAGCAGAAGGAAGAGCGGAGAAGTGAAACGCATTGGAAAGGATGAAGGATGAATTATGAAGGATGAAAAAAGTGCTAAATCTTTCCCATTCTTTTCTTTATTTTAGTCACTATGGTTGTAAAAATTGCGAGAAGTTCATTGGTTTCCTTGATAAGTTCCTCGGCTTTTTTGGAAGGTAGAATGCCGCTTTTTACCAGCAGATCGAGCCAATAACCGGTTTCGTCCAATTCTTGCAAAACGGACTCGAATTTGTTAACGATATAAGCGTCGGATTTTGCGCGATTTCCTTCACGATAATTTGCGCCTACGGATGTGCCAGAACGGAGAGTCGCCGCCGAGGACTTGCGCTTCTGTTGTTTTCGCAGATAGCTTGACGATCCGCAATGCGAAGTCAGAGGTTCGGGTTTGTAGATCAAGCGGGCCGCTTTTTCCATATTTGTCTTTTCTCCGATTTTATTCATCCTTTATCCTTCAGCCTTCATCCTTATCCTTAGTGGTTTGCGATGAAACACCTGCCATTCGATCATCAGAATGACCAAAGCAAAACCCGCCATCCATTTCCAGAATTCTTGCAAGCCGATCTGCTGGGAAACGGTCGGTGTGACGGATGTGCTGCCAAGTTGCAGGCTTTTCGCGCGGCTGGATGTTTGACCTGGCTTCATCGAAAGATTGACGGCGAAATATTCCGGCGCGGGTGGAGGTTTCGGTGATGAAATTCACGGCATAAAGCCGAGTTCATCGGTGTTGCTGAACAGGTTTTGCCCGGGCGGCACGGAATAGATTATGCCTGAAGGCGAAGAAACGATCACTTGTTTTGCATCCGTTTGCGGGACGAGGAAAGGCTTTCACCAGCTTGCAGAGATTGTGACGAGTCAAATGCGCTGGGCGGCGCGAGGTAATTGATGAGGTTGGAGAAAGGATCGGATACGCGATCTGCAAGGGCAGGTCACTTTCGCGTAAATCAAATGACAAGGCGGCGATTCTCTGTCCGTTCGTTTCGCCTGCAAATACCAGTGGATTGTCATCGGTTTCGATCAGAACACTCATCCAATTTGGCAGGGTCACTTTATGCGCCTGCAACACGTGGACGGTTTTCCAGTCCACAAATTGAGTGAGCGCATGTTCGTTGACTTGAAATTCGCCCATTTCTTTGAATACATCGCCGACTTCAAAAAGGATCGTCGGCGGGTTGATGAGCAGTAAATTTGACTTTGGCAACTCGGCAGGAACGTACCCGTCGAAGACATACAAGTCAAACGGGTCGTTGGGGATCTGCAGAGTTCCATCGTCAGCGGGCAGGGCTCGGAAGGGTTGAATGCCCGGGAGTGAAGCCAATAATTGTTCGAGGAATAAATTCCCTTTTGAAACCAACAACGCACGTCTCGCTGCGGACGATTGATAAATTGCAAAAGCGGTGTCGTCTTGTGAAAGCGAATCTAATTTTTTGTTGGCGTCTGCGGGGTCGGAAATGCGCTTTGTATACCGCCGTTGTCACAGGCAGGTTTTCCATCGAAACGCTTGTTTTCGAATTTGCAGAAATATTCAATTGACGCGCATCGAATAATTCATCTCCGCGATAAAGCGAAAGCAAAACGGTGCGATTGGCTGCGCTGTAATTGGTCACTTCTGCGAATAGCTGCGGAACGCCGTTTTCAGCGCGTAACGCCAGCGCAGAAATGGCGATGTTGTCATTGCCCGTTCCAATGGGAATATAACGCACTTCGCCAGGGCAGGAGGCAATCCGCTTTCGGGGAGGCCGCCATCAGAGATGATGACGATGGTGGGGGACGTGCTGTTGCGGGTTGCGCCTGCGGCCAGCGCGAACGCGGCTTCCCAATCCGCGCTGCCTTGCGTGACCTGTGCTTTGGTCAGCGCTGCTTTGAGCAGGGACGAATCTGATTCAGCGGCGATCAAGGTCTGCGGGGTTTTTGCAACCAGGATCAGGGTCATGGATGAAGCGTTTGTCAGTCCATTGATCAGAGCCAGCACGGATTTCCGCGCCTCCTCAAAACGGGATGGAGTCACATCCGTCGCATTCATCGAAGCGGACGCATCCAACAACACGATGACGGATCCTGATGCGACGACTTTTGTTTGCAGGGCGGGGCGTGCCAACGCAAAGACCAGCGCGGCGAGGATGAGCAATTGAAGAAAAAGTAAAAGATTGCGTTTGAGTTTTTGCCACGGAGCATTCGCCTGCCTGTCGCGCAAGAGTTGTTCCCAAAGCAGAGTTGAAGAGACTTGCGTCTGTCTGCGGCGCAGTTTGAGCATGTAAAGCAGAAGGATGGGAATGGCGAGCGCACTGAGCGCGAAGGCGAGCGGGGTGAGGAATTGCATTTGAAAGGATGAAGGATGAATTATGAAGGATGAAACCTATCGGTTTGCGTTACCTGCGCTGGGGCGGGGACGGCGAAGCCGTCCAGTCAGAAAAATGAAAAGGCGTAGTAAACTGCTTGGGATTTGCGCAGAATCCCCAGCGTCAAATGCACACTTTGTTAGGCGCGGTTTTTACGCTGATGTTGTTTTTCAATTGAATCTCTAGGTTCTCTCAAACAATAACGCTA
>NZ_JADJUO010000009.1:0-173029 GCF_016717045.1 Candidatus Villigracilis proximus
TGTAGGCTTCGGCCTGTGTATATTGATTGATGCCATCCGGGCGGTAACGGATGGATCCACCGAAGCCGCCGATCAGGAATTTGTTGTGGCGCACAATTTTCAGGTCCAGATTGGTTCCGCCTTCGGCATGAGCTTGTGCTGCGCGAAGGTCGAATTGCGGGTCGTGGTTGCCCGGCACGTAGAACATCGGCATGTTTAATACCGTAACCAGATATTCCAGATATGCATAGGACATATCGCCACAGCCGAGGATGAGTTCTGTCCCTTGAAAATGGCCGTTGGATGAGAGCGTGTATACACGTTCCAGAACCTGATCGCTAACCGCAAGAATTTTCACAGTCCTTTTATTTTGCCGTAGAAAGCAAATCCATGCAAGTAATTTACCGACAAAATTGCAATTATGGGGTATTTGCAAATCGCACTCTGCACACTATAATTCAACGAATTCGCTTTATTGCGTAGGAGTCTTCCCTGGAAACAAGAAATATCACCTCACCCATCGGCTCAGGCTCAGAGGATAATTCTCGCCCCCGCCAACAACTTCAGTCTGGCATTACGCTTGTTAACCGGTACAACGTTCAGGATGTGATCGGTGTCGGCGGCATGGGGTCTGTTTATCGTGCCCGTGATCTGCACTTTCCTAATGTGGTGAAGTTGGTGGCGGTTAAGGAAATGATCAACGCTGCTCCTGATCCGCTTGTGCGCCAAACGATTGTCCAGAATTTTGAGCGGGAAGCGAATATGCTTGCCACGCTCAATCATCCGGCCATTCCGCGTATTTATGATTATTTCACCCAGAACGATCATTCCTACCTTGTTTTGGAGTATATCCACGGGAAAGACCTGGAAACAGTGATCGGGGACGCGAACGGGTTTATGCCCGAGGATCAAATTATCAGTTGGGCGATCCAATTATGTGACGTGCTGGAGTATCTCCATGCTCACAAGCCAGATCCGATCATCTTTCGTGATATGAAACCCTCGAATGTGATGATCAATCACAATGGGGATGTCGTACTGGTGGATTTCGGTATCGCGAAGACTTTCCAAACCGGTCAAAAAGGAACGATGATCGGCACTGAGGGATATTCACCCCCTGAACAATATCGTGGTGAAGCCACTCAACTGGCTGATATTTATTCACTAGGTGCAACCCTGCATCACACGCTGACACGGCGTGATCCGTCTGGAACCGCCGTTTCTTTGCCGAGGCGCCCAATGCGACGGATCAACTCTAACATCTCGATTGGATTGAAGCAGTTGTGATGTCGCTGCAATATAATCCTTCAGATCGTTTCCCCAGCGCTGCTGCAATGAAGGAAGCCCTGATGAATGTGGCGCGCAAGACGGGTGCACTCTCCAAGATCACCTCAGCGCTGCCTGTTTCCAGCGGCGGTGTCAAGCCGTTGTGGTCATTCAAATGCGAAGATGAGATTCGAGGCACACCTGTTTTGAATCAAGGTATGCTCTATATCGGATGCTACGATAATAATTTGTACGCATTGAACGCGGCGGATGGAAAATTCCAGTGGAAATATGCCACAGACGGCGGCATTGTTACACGTCCCATCGTGTATGACAATAATGTTTTTTTTGGCTCGGAAGATAAACGTCTGCATGTCGTAAGCGAGCGTACTGGAAAAGTACTGTGGACGTATTATACGGAAGGGAAGATATATTCCTCGCCCCGTATCGCAGAAGGACATATTTTCTTTGGCTCTGATGATCAAGACCTGCACGCCGTCAACGCTGGCAGCGGCCGCTCCATTTGGAAATATTCCACAGAAGCTCCAATCCATTCAACGCCATTGATCGCGAATGAGTTGATTTATTTTGGAAACGAAAGCGGCACATTTTTAGCGGTTGACTTTCGCGGCACAATGAAATGGCGCTTCCAATCCAAGCGCGCGGTCACATCCTCACCGATCATCAAGGGGCAGGCTATTTATTTCCGCCTCCCTGGATGGCACACTATACTCACTGGATGCAAAGAATGGCTGGCCGATCTGGAAATTCCGTCTCAGCAAGGGTCTGTCTCATCTCCGGCGATTGCAGATGATTTTGCATTTGTTGGGGCAGCGGATGGATTTATCTATTGTGTAGATTTGCGAACCGCCAAGGAAGTATGGCGGTTCCGCACTGAAAATCAGGTAAGCAGTTCGCCTGCCATTTACAAAGACTCCATCTATTGCGGCTCTGTGGATGGAAATATGTATTGTCTCGAATATCGTACTGGTCGTTTACGCTGGAAGTTTGAAGCCCAGGGAGCCATTACCGGTTCACCAATCGTATTTGATGATATTGTTTATTTTGGATCGACAGACCATCATGTTTATGCTTTATTTGCCTAAAAGGAGCTCCAGTGGCTGATTTCTTAAGAAAAATGTTTGGAACCAAAAAGAGTGAACCGGAAAAACAACCGACCCAGGTTGATATGGCTACCACTGCGCCGCTTTCAGATCAACAGATTAGCTCGATTATTGGCAGCCAGAGTTCAAAGTATGAAATGAAACAACTGGTGGCCAGTGTCGGTCAATCCATTGGGAAGCAGCGCGAACATAATGAAGATAGCGTACTCGCACTTACCGCCACCATCTCTGGAAGCGCGGAGAGCATCCCCTTTGGGCTGTATGTGGTGGCAGATGGCATGGGCGGTCATCAATTTGGCGAAGTGGCAAGCAATGCGGCCGTGCGAATTATGGGTGGCAACATCATGAAAAAATTCCACTCCTATCTTTTTAATTTGCCGACACAGACACTGCAAGAATCGCTTCAGGAATTGATGGAAACTTCCATCACCGAAGCGCATCAATATGTTCAACGTGAAGCGCCCGGCAGCGGCACCACGGTCACCGCCGCGCTGGTGCTGGGGCAACAGGTGACCATTGCCCACGTAGGCGATAGCCGCGCCTACTCAGTGTATCCCGATGGAAGAGTAGACCCGATCACACGCGACCATTCACTGGTCAAACGACTGGAAGAGCTCGGACACCTCAGCAAAGATGAAGCCGCAAATTTTCCTCATCGTAATGTCTTGATCCGCGCTCTGGGTCAGGGCGAAGCCCTTGAAGCTGATATCTTCACAGTCCCCTTTCCGCAGTCCGGCTATTTGATGATCTGCAGTGACGGTTTATGGGGTGTGATCGATGAGAAGGATATTTATCGCTCCATTATTGAAGCGCCCAATCTTCACCGTGCCTGTCAAAATATGGTGGAAGCCGCCAACGCGGCAGGCGGCCCGGACAATATTACGGTTATTCTCGCACAAATGATCGGATAGTCAGTCATGTCTGCCAAAAAACCGGATTATTATGCTGTACTGGGTGTCTTCCGCGATGCATCGCCGGAGGATATTAAGCACGCTTATTTTGAAGCTGCCCAGAAACTGCACCCGGATAAAAATGTAGCTGCCGGGGAAACAGAATTATTTCTTGAAGTACAGCAGGCGTATGAAGTCCTTTTCAAATCCCAAGCGTCGTAATTTATATGATGCGACATTACCCCCCGATATTGAATCAAACTCGGTTGTAAAACACGAGGTTTTTTTTAGCCGTCCCAATCTTGTGCGATTAAACGAAGAACAATTACTGTACGTACTGTTGGAGATCAGTCCGCGCGAAGAATCTGAAAAATTGCCCACTCCTCCGCTCAATATTTGTCTGGTACTGGATCGCTCCACCTCCATGCAGGGCGATAAAATGGACATGGTAAAAGCCACTGCGATCCAGTTGCTGCGCGGCTTGCGCGCTGAGGACGTGTTGAGCGTGGTTGCTTTTAGTGACCGTGCTGAAGTCATTATTCCCGCCTCGATCGAAACGGATAGAAGAAAACAGGAAGGTCGTATTCAAATGATACAGCCTTCCGGCGCCACTGAGATTTTCAACGGTCTGAAAGCGGGGATGCAGGAAATTCGGCGCACATTGAATCCATCACGTATTAATCATATTATTCTGCTTACTGATGGACAAACCTACGGCGATGAACAAGACTGCCTGAACCTTGCGGAAGAAGCCGCCGCTCAAAATATCGGCATCACCGGCATGGGAATTGGTCACGAATGGAATGATATATTTCTCGATGCGCTAGCCAGCAAAACGGGGGGGTCTTCTGCATACATTTCAAAGCCAAAGGATATCCAGCGTTTCCTGGTGGATAAATTCAATGCGCTTGCCAGCACCTATGCAGATGATGTGATTCTAGATTTCAAGCCGCAGGAACATGTAAAGGTTAATTACGCTTTTCGGCTTCACACCCGAAGGCGGAAACGTTCAGTGGAAACTCCCATGCGTCTTGGCCCCATTTTAAGAGATATGCCTTTGCATGTGCTGATCGAATTTGTCGTCAGCCCTGAAGCATTGGTTGATGATGTGTTCATCTTGTTGGAAGGTTCACTTAAGTTATCCATTGCAGCCCGTTCAACGCCGATTCCTCCAATTCGTATAAAACTTGATCGTGAGGTTCGAGTAAATCCTTCCGCCGAACCTCCTCCAACGCGTATTTTGAGCGCCCTTTCACGCCTTACTCTTTATCGAATGCAGGATCGTGCCCGTTCTGCGGCAGACGATGGACAATATGATACGGCTGTGCGCCACCTGCATAATCTGGCTACTCATCTGCTGTCACAGGGTGAGCATTCACTGGCAAAGACTGCCTTGTTTGAAGCGGATAATCTTGAAAGAATGCATTCCTGGAGCGCCAGCGGCAATAAGGATATTAAATACAGTACTCGCGCGCTTTTATTAAGCGGCGTGAAGGAGAAGGGAAAATGATTCTCTGTTCCAATTGCAAACATGCCAACATGGCCGGAGCGATCTTTTGTGCGGAGTGCGGCGCTCAACTGATTGGTAAAGATACACTTACCACCCAGACCATCAGGACAGATCACTTCAACAGGGCCAGTTCATCGAAACCCGCAACAGATACTTATCAATCATTTGACGGCAGCGATGCCTGGGGCAGCCTGCACTTGCTGGATACCGGCCAGGTGCTTCCGCTTTCAGCGCGTAACGAATTCACCCTTGGACGTGTCAGCGAAGGACAGCCGATCATGCCTGATATTGATCTTTCAGCCTATCAGGCCTATGCTGCAGGCGTATCGCGTCTCCATGCTGTCATCAAACGTGAAGGCGGGCGCATGGTTTTTATGGATCTGGGCTCTGCAAACGGCACATTTATTAATGGAAAACGCCTCTCTCCCAATGTAGAGCAATCACTAAAGCATGGGGATATTCTGGCACTGGGAAAGTTGAAGATACAAATTTTAGTAAAGAATGAATAACGAAGGAGAATAGATCATGGCATATACTGTCATATTACATGTTTCCGGGGAAACATCCATCGCAGGGGAAATCGAAGAATTGCCCAAACCCGCAGACACCATTATTATGGTTTCGAACCCGCGTCAAAAAGATGGAAAAGACCTGCATTATATTGATAATAATGTGACCAAGGTCATCTGGCCGCTGGCGAAAATCAGTTTCATCGAAATTCTCGAAGGCACCGAGGAAGAAAAGATCATTGGTTTCGTGAGGGAATAAAATGTCTGAGTCTGTTGAGCGACGCCGTATCCTTGTTGTGGATGATGAAGAGCGCATGGTGCGCTTCATCCGCATGAATCTTGAACATGATGGCTTTCAAGTAAGTGAGGCCTTTAATGGAAAACAGGCCATTCAAAAATTGCGCGATGTCACGCCTGATCTTATTTTGTTGGATGTGATGATGCCCGATCTGGATGGTTTTGAAGTGCTCGAAACCATTCGCGAGATCACCAATGTGCCCGTCATAATGTTAACCGCCAAAGGTGAAGAAGATGACCGTGTGCGCGGACTTGAACGTGGCGCGGACGATTATGTCACCAAGCCGTTTAGTCCGCGTGAATTGGTCAGCCGGGTGAAGGCCGTCTTGCGCCGCACGGAAGGTGCCACCGGCTCCATGCACGGACTGCTCGAAATCGACAAACGTCTCAAAATAGATTTTGACCGCCGCGAGATCTGGCTCGAAGGCAAACTCGTAAAACTTCGCCCCACCGAATATCGTCTGCTTTTTCACCTTGTGCAAAACGCAGGCTGGGTGGTTTCGCATGATCAATTGCTTCAAAAAGTTTGGGGCTATGAATATCGCGATGAGCCGCATTATGTCCGCCTTTACATAAACTATCTGCGCCAGAAACTCGAAAAAGATCCCGCCGACCCCAAATACATTCTCACTGAGCGCGGTGTTGGCTATCGCTTTGTAGATTACAAACGTGGTAAAGGTAAGCCATGAATCAATTTACTACAATTGGTAAAATGCTCCTCGTTTGTCTTGTTTGCTTTGGCACAGTATATGGAATTGTTTCACTGGTTACATATCTGGGCGCATAAATTTTTCAGGTAAAAGGAGTCGAGCCAGCCGGGTTCGACTCCTTTTTGATTCTGACTTTGTACCTATGATCGGAGACTTATCACATGACTGAATCATTCTCAACTTTGCCGCTTCGCATCAATGCGGACCGTATGTCTGCTTCGTTTATCCACCTGGCATCCATCGGCGCGACGGGAGATGGCGGCGTGAGCCGTGTCACTTTTAGCGAAGAACATCTCGCCGCCCGCAAATGGCTTCAGGCTGAAATTGAAAACGCCGGCTTTGAATTCCGCATGGACGGCGCGGGGAATCATTCCGCGTTTCTGGATTGTGGAATCAAGGATGCGCCGACTCTCTTGTTCGGCTCACATCTTGATTCCGTCCCCAACGGCGGGCGGTTTGACGGGGCGCTTGGCGTAATGGCGGCGCTCGAAGTGTTGAAAACTGTCAAAGAAAACAGGATCAGCTTACGGTTAAATCTTGAAGCGATCGACTTTACAGATGAAGAAGGCACGCACGCGAGTCTGCTTGGTAGCAGCGCGCTGGCCGGGAATCTTCATCCAGAAGATTTAAAGAATCCATACAGCGGACGTGAAAACTTTAAAGCAGGCTTGATGCGTGCCGGACTTTCTGAAGAAAATATGCTGCGCGCGAGTCGTTCCAAAGAATCGATCGCCGGATATTTAGAGTTGCATATTGAACAAGGCAAACGTTTGGAGCGCGCTGGAATTAATATTGGCATTGTCTCTGCCATTGTGGGATATGGCTCGTATCGTTTAAGTTTTATTGGCCGCGCAGATCATGCTGGTTCAACCTCGATGGAAGATCGGTTGGATGCAGGGCAGGGGGCGGGTGCATTTATTTTGGCGGTGCGCGAAACCGTGATGCGTGATTTTCCGAATTGCGTTGCGAATGTTGGCAAGATCGAGTTTGCTCCCGGCGCTTCGAATATCGTGCCGGCCCGTGCAGATTTATTGCTCGAGTTTCGCTCGCCGGATGAAGATCAACTTTTGAAGTTGGACATTGCTTTAATGAAGTTGGCAAATGATAAGGCCGAACAATTCGGTTTAAAATTATTAACAGAACCACTGGGGAAACATTTACCCAATTTGATGAGCGCAGATATTCAGAAAACATTTCGGAGTTCATGTGATACTTTGGGATTGTCCAGTACTGTGCTTGCTTCAGGCGCGATTCATGACGCGCAATCTCTTGTAGATGTTTGCCCGATCGGGATGATCTTCGTCCCGTCTGTGGATGGAGCCAGCCATGCGCCGCGTGAATTCACGAAATGGGATGACTGTGTGAATGGCGCGAATGTATTGTTACAAACGGTTCTGAGTTTGGCGGCGTAAGTTGATTTGGTAATTTGGTGGTGTGTAAGAGTAAAATGAGACAATTCAAATTAATAGGTATATTCTATGAAAAACTTTGATCCGAAATATAACGATCTTCCGAAGACGGAAATTCACTGTCATCTTGAAGGTGCGATTCGCACACAGACGATTATTGATATAGCACATGACTACAATTTGAAATTACCTGCCTATGAAGTTGACGAATTGGATAAGCATGTTAAAGTGCATACTCAATTGCGTGATCTTGAAGCGGTACTGGCTGCTTTTGGAATTTTCCAAAACAGTATTACTTCGCCGGCCGTGGTGGAGCGCATCGCCTGGGAGTTGTTTGAAGATTGTGCGAAACAGAATATTAAATTGTTTGAAGTCCGCTTTTCACCGGATTGGGCGTTTCGTGGTCATGGCTTAGATTGGGATGCGTGTTTGGATGGCCTGCTTCGCGCCAAAGAACGCGCTGAAAGTCAGTTTGATATGGCGATCGGTGTCATTGCCATTACATCGCGTGGACTGGGTGCTGAGTCCTGCGTCAAAACCGTGGATTGGGCCATACGTCACAGAAAATATATTCAAGCTGTTGATCTGGCTGATGGGGAATTGCTTTACCCAATGAGTGATTTTGTAAAGCCAGTCTTGAAAGCGAAAGAAGCTGGATTAAAAGTCACCATTCACTCTGGCGAAGATACACCCGCTTCAGCGGTCTGGGATACCATCCAAACTTTTCAGCCTGATCGTGTTGGCCACGGTATTCACAGCATTGAAGATATGAAAGTAGTTGAACTAATTAAAGAAAGAAATATTACTCTTGAAGTGAATCCCTGGAGTAATTACCTGACCAATTCCGTGCGGACAATTGAGGAGCATCCGCTGAAAAAACTTTTCGACCTTGGCGTGCGTGTAACCATTAATTCGGATGACCCTGAAGTTTTGGAAACGAATGTCAACAATGAATATCGTATTGCCCACGAAATCCTGGGTATGAGCATGGAGGAGATTGCTGCCTGCAATCGCTTCGCTTTTGAATCTTCATTTATTGAAGAGTCTGCAAAACAAAGAATATGGGATAAATACTTCGCCTGATCGGCGGATTTCCTGTAAATTTGCAAAGCCCTCCCGTTTTAGAGAGTGGGGAAGTGGTGTAGAATTCAAATTGACCGAATCAGAACCCTTGAGGTATAATTTTGCGCCACTAACTGACAGCCAGATCCCGAAAGTGGGACTTGCAATCATCTTTACATAAGGAAGTATTTCGAATGCCTAAAAGAACATACCAGCCCAAGATTCGCCGCCGTGTACGTGTCCACGGTTTCAGAAAACGCATGTCCACAGCCGATGGCCGTAACGTGCTCAAGCGCCGCCGTTTGCGTGGCCGCTATAGATTAACAGTTAAGTCCAACGAGCATGTAAAGAAGACTCGTTGGTAGGTCTCTGCGTGTTATAGTGCGCAGAGATACACATTGAGGCACGGGTGCAGAGAAAATTTCGTCTGACCCGATCTGAAGATTTCAAGCGGGTGCGGCGAATTGGTAAGTCATATGCCCACCCGCTTGTCGTGTTAGTTGCACATGCCAGCGAAACATCCACTCATATTCGTGTGGGAGTCATCGCAGGTAAAACGACAGGCAATGCAGTCTATCGTAATCGGGCCAAGCGGATTTTGCGCGAGGCGTTACGACCCTACCTGAAATCCTTCGCCTCCGGTCTGGACCTGATCCTGATTGCCCGTCGACCGCTTGTGACCGCCACCTTAGAAGATACCCGCGCTGCGTTAGACAATTTGTTCCGACGCGCCCAAATCCTTCCCGCGGATGAATCCTGAAGAAGAAGAAACCCATTTGCATGAATATTCCAGCGAACCGCGTTTGCGTGATCTGCCGCGTACGCTGGTCAATTGGCCGCGCATTGTTGTGCTGGCTTTGATTCGTTTATATCAAATGGTGATCTCTCCGGGTTTGCCCGCGAACACCTGTCGTTTTTACCCATCCTGCTCTCATTATGGTTATCAGGCCATCTATAAATACGGCGCGCTCAAAGGTTCATTTATGGCAGCCTGGCGCGTCTTACGTTGTAATCCGTTCAATCCCGGCGGATACGACCCCGTTCCCTAGCAATTTTCTCATGACCGTTTATTGCTGTCATGATCGATGAGGAGAAGTAACCAAATTGAACACAAAACGATTGATATTGATTTCGTTAATTGCGCTGAGTGCGCTGATCTTAAGCGCCTGCTCAGGGCAGGCAGTCTCCAACAATTGGCACGGACTTGCCGCAGATGCCGAACGCGCATATCTTTCCAATGGCTCTTTTGTTTATGCGGTGGATTTGAAAACCGCAAAAGAGGTCTGGCGTTATCCTGAAGAAGCAAATTCCAAGTTACTGTACTACGCCACTCCGGTGCTTACTGCTGACGGTCAACTCTTGATCGGCAGCGCAGGCACGAGCCATCCCTTTGTCAGCCTTGATCCTGCCACTGGCAAGGAGAAATGGGTTGAGTCATTTACCAAAGGCAAAGGCGCATGGCTGGCTTCACCGCTTGTTTGGAATGAGACGATCTACATTCCCAATACAGACGGTTTTCTCTATACTCTTGATATGAATGGAAAAGAAATCGCCGACCCGATCGAATTGGGCGGCGCGCTCTGGTCTGCGCCTTCCACAGATGGCACATTGCTCTATATCACCTCTCTCGATCATCATTTACATATTATTGATCCGGCAAAGGGAAGTGTCGTCACCGAACCCATTGACCTGGGCGGCGCGGCTCCCAGCAGTCCTGCAGTTGGCACTGACGGTGTGTATGTAGGTTCGTTCGCTTCCACCGTTGAATTTGTCAGGCGAATAATAAACATGAAGTCATTGCCACTACTGAAAATTGGATCTGGGGTTCACCCGTGGTTGACAGTGAAACACTGTACTACGCAGATCTGAATGGCAAAGTCTATTCGCTTGATCTTGCCACCGGCTCCCAAAATTGGGATGTCGTACAGCCGGATGGTCCCGTCGTGGCGAGTTTGCTTATAGTGGGCGACCAGATTTACGTTGCGACTGAAGCGGGGACTCTCGTCGCATTGGATCGTGAAGGGAAGACCGTCTGGGAAAAAACAGTCGGCGGTAAGATATACACCACACCTGTTCTTTCAGGTGATTTGATTCTCGTTGCGCCGTATCAGGCTGACTTTGTCCTCGCCGCTTATGACGCGGACGGCAAGCAAGCCTGGACGTTTGTGCCAGAGAAATAAGGAAACTGACCCATGTGGGATACCATTATCATCAACCCCATGACCAATCTTTTATTGTGGATCTATGACATCCTTGGTCATGGCCCGCATATGTTTGGTCTGGCGATCATTCTGTTTACCATTCTGATCAAAGTAATCACCTGGCCGTTGAATGCCTCTCAAGTAAAAGGCGCGCAAGCCATGCAGGAATTGCAGAACGATAAGGAATGGCAGGAAATTCAAAAGAAGTATGCCAAAGATAAGGAACGCATTGCACAGGAACAAATGCGCATTTATAAAGAGCGCGGCATTAATCCGTTTGCGTCCTGTCTGCCGACCTTGATCCAATTCCCGATCATCATCGGGTTATATCAAAGCATTACACACGCGCTTTCTGTTACGCCGTTTGATATGCTTAAACTCGCACGCGCAATATATCCCTTCCAGAATGTGGAAGGCATCATCCCGCTCAACAGCACATTTTTATGGATGGATCTGGGCCGCCCTGAGTCTGTTCAAATACTCGGATTCGCATTGCCCACCCTCGCAGTGGTTGTGGCATTGACCACGTATGTTCAATCCAAATTGACCATGCCCACCTCAACCAACCCCAACGATCAAAGCGCCCAAATGACAGGCATGATGAGCATTTATATGCCGCTCCTGCTTGGCTGGTTTGCTTTGAACTTTGCATCGGGTATTGCGGTGTATTTCATTACAAGTAACTTGTTGGGTATTATTCAATATGCCGCAACAGGCCGTGCCAATTGGAGCAATCTTTTGCCCGGCGGCAATAAAAAATCTTCCACCAAAAAATAGGGAGGTCCTCCTATGAGCGAGCGAACCACGCTTGAGATCATTGCCCCAACCGTTGAAGAAGCCCTCTTGCAGGGACTATCTCAACTTGGACTAACGGCAGACGCCGTTTCTGTTGAAGTTTTGGATTCAGGCAGTAAGGGATTGTTTGGACTCGGCGGCCGTCAGGTGCGCGTGCGTCTGACCGTTAATCCGCCTCCCGGGGAAGTGGAACCCGCTTCACCTCCCAAGCCCAGGCCTGCTCCTGTCAAACGGGCAGAGTCAGCGCCGAAAGCGAAGGATGCCAAACCAGTTCCTAAAGCCGAAGCGAAACCTGAACCCAAGCCGCGCCGCGCTGAAAAGAAACCCGCGCCTGCAAAAACTGAATCTGCTCCTGTCGTTGAGAAAAAAATGGACGATCATGGCGCTGATCCGGTTTTGGACACCACAGAGTCTGTGATTTCCAAATTAATTCATCATCTGGGCATGAAAGCGCAAGTCTCAGCGCATTATGATGAAAGCAGCACTGATGACCGCCGCACCATTCAAGTGGACGTGCGCGGTGACAACTTAAGCGCGTTGATCGGCCGACAGGCAGAAACATTGAATGCTTTTCAATATGTCGCTTCGTTGATCGTCGGCAAACAGACTCAGCAATGGGTGCAGCTGGTGGTGGATGTGGAAGGCTATCGCGAACGCCGCGAGAAGCAAGTCCGCCAGATCGCCAGGCGCATGGTGGATCAGGTGATCAAAACTGGCCGCAAAGCCACACTTGAACCGATGACTGCCAGCGAACGTCGTGTGATCCATATTGAATTACGCGGACATCCCGCAGTCACAACTGAAAGTACGGGCGAAGAGCCGCACCGCAAAGTGGTCATTCTGCCGAAAGAATAAAGTTATCGCATATTTGAAAGATCGCCGAAAGGCGGTCTTTTTATTTTATCCTTCACATTTCATCCTTCATCCATTCATCTACCCCTACGGTATAATTCATTCATGTTTGAGCTTGCTTCCCTTCAGCCCGTGGATTATCTTGTCGTGGGTCATATTGCCGCTGATATCACACCCACAGGCATACAACTTGGCGGGACAGTTTCATTCGCTGCGTTAACTGCGCGGATGCTGGGAATGCGTGTGGGCATCGTCACCTCTTCAGGCGAGGGTGCACCCTTACAGGCTTTGGATGGGATTCAACTTGTAAATGTCCATTCTGAACACAGCACTACTTTTGAAAATATAAAAACAGACAATGGACGCAGGCAAATATTACATCATCAAGCCGCGCTGATTCATCTGGAGCACATTCCACAGGTCTGGCGCAACACGCCGATCATTCATCTTGCTCCCATTGCGCGTGAATTGGATACGTCATTGCCGGAACAGTTATCAGGTTCCTTGCTGGGAATCACTCCACAGGGCTGGATGCGCGCGTGGGATGAAAAAGGTCAGGTGACAGCAACTGCCTGGGACGCGAATGCGAGTGAGCAGGCTTTACGTCACGCTGGAGCCGTTGTGATGAGTGTGGAAGATATCAACCGCGATCTGGAATTAGTCGAAGAGATGGCACACCAGACACGTCTCCTGTGCCTGACAGAAGGGGAGGCGGGCGCAGTGCTGCATTGGAATGGAGACCGCCGCCGTTTTCGTCCGCCAGTGATGCAGGAAGTGGACTCAACGGGCGCGGGCGATATTTTTGCGGCTGCATTTTTTGTGCGTTTGTATCGTACGCGTGATCCGTGGGAAGCGGCGCGCTTTGCAACTCAACTGGCGGCGCGCTCTGTGACGCGCATTGGTTTGAATGGAATTCCAACTTCACAGGAAATCGAAGAATGTTTGATGGAGGTATTATCGTGACGCAGATTTATACGCTTGTGAATCAAAAAGGCGGCGTGGGAAAGACCACGACGACGATCAACCTTGGCGCGTATCTGGCGCAGTTGGGTCAACGTGTACTGGTGGTGGACCTCGACCCGCAAGCCAATGCCACATCCTGTTTGGGCGTGGATAAACTTGGCGTGCAGGGTGGAACGTATGAAGCATTACTTGGTGACCCAAATATCGCCTCTTATATTTTATTAAATGAACGCTTGAAGTTATCGATACTTCCATCTTCCCCGTCACTGGCTGGCGCGGAAATTGAACTGGTGGACGAACTTGCGCGTGAGGTTCGTCTGCGAAAAGCCATTCAACTGGTTTCTGATAAATTTGATTATGTACTGATCGATTGCCCGCCTTCACTGGGACTGTTAACGGTCAACGGGCTGATGGCTGCGATCAATGGTGTCATTGTTCCTGTGCAATGTGAATATCTTGCGTTAGAAGGACTCGGTCAATTAACGCAAACGATCGAGCGTGTGCGTTCCCTGCTTTTCCCTGAACTGGTCGTGCGCGGCGTGGTCTTGACCATGTTCGATAGCCGTACAGATCTTTCAACGGATGTTGTTGCCGAAGTGAACAGGCATTTCCCCGATCAGGTATTTAAGAGCGTAATTCCGCGCAGTATTCGTCTCGCAGAAGCGCCTTCGTATGGATTGCCGATCTCGGCTTATGCACCCACCTCTGTTGGGGCGCTGGCTTACGAAGCATTGGCGAAGGAATTGTTGAAGAGTGACGGCATTTAAAAATATTAACCACTAAGCTTATGTGGTTAATGATGGATATGAAAAAGGAAACACAAATATGGCGCAACGAACAGGTCTTGGCAAAGGATTAGACGCACTCATTCCCTCCGGCCCGAATAGCGGAAAAAATACATCTGCTGTTCCCGCAGCAAATGCCGGGGCCGGCGGTGGTGTGCAGCAAGTGGCAGTGGATGCGATTCAGCCGAATCCGCGCCAGCCGCGTATTCATTTCAAGGAAGAAGACCTGGTTGAATTGGCGGCATCGATTCGTGAGCATGGTGTGATCCAGCCGTTGATCGTCACCCCCAAATCTGATGGGACATTTATTCTCATCGCGGGGGAACGCCGCTGGCAGGCTTCGCAAAGAGCGGGCTTGAAGACCGTCCCTATAATTACGCGTCAGGCGAACAATCAGGAAATGTTCGAAGTTGCGCTGATCGAAAATGTTCAGCGTGCAGACTTGAACTCAATGGAAGAAGCCGAAGCCTATCGTCAACTTGTCGAAGAATTTGGGCTTTCGCATGAAGCGGTTGCAAAACGTGTTGGCAAGAATCGGGTAACAGTGACAAATACCCTCCGTCTGCTCGGCCTTGCGGATGTGGTCAAGCAGGCGCTTGTAGATGGAACCATTAGCGAAGGTCACGCGCGTGTGCTGCTGGCATTGTCCACACAAAAGGCGCAAGCATCCGCTTTACAGACGGTGATCAACCTCTCATTCAACGTGCGCCAGACTGAAGAGTATGTGCGTAAACTTGGCGGACAAAAATCGATCAAAGCCAAAAAACCCGGCAAAAACGCAGATGTCAACGATGTCGAAAAACGTCTACAACACAGCCTCGGCACCAAAGTCGCATTGAAGCACGGCAAAAAAGGCGGCACGGTCACCATCTATTATTATTCGGGTGAAGAGTTGGATGCGCTTCTGGAAAAACTTACCTAGTTATCTTGTTATTTAGTTGTTGGTCTTGTAGTCTTTGACTACCAGCTTCATAACCAATCAATCATCAAACTATCCAACTACTCAACTATGAAACTACTCTACAACGCAAATATTTACACGCTTGATGAATCCCAACCCAAAGCCTCCGCGATTTTGATCGCAGGCGGACGTATCCTTGCAGTAGGTGAGAAAGATGCGCTTGAATCTCTTGCGCATGGCAAGGTGGAAAAGCAGGACATGCAAGGCAAAACAATTTTGCCCGGCATGACCGATGCGCACATTCACATTCAACATTATGCGCTTTTTCTTGGCAAAATTGACTGTGAAACACCCACCAAGGAAGAATGTCTGCGCCGCGTGACTGAACGTGTACAAAAAGCAAAACCCGGCGAGTGGATTCTTGGTCACGGGTGGAATCAAAATGAATGGTCAGTAGGCGGCGAATGGCCGAATGCAACTGAGCTGGATTTAATCGCCCCGAATAACCCCGTCTATCTTACAGCCAAATCACTGCACGCCGCCTGGGCGAATACATCCGCATTAAACCGGGCCAATATCACAAACGATACATCTGATCCTAAAGATGGAAAAATTCAGCGCGACGAAAATAATCGCGCAACCGGAATCCTGCTTGAAACTGCCATGCAATTGGTGGATAATGAAATTCCAGAACCGTCTTTTGAAGAGATCGCAAATGCGATCGAAAAGGCGCAACCCATTTTATGGAAGATGGGTTTGACCGGTATTCATGATTTTGACCGCCGTGATTCCTTTATGGCATTGCAACACTTGCATTCACAAGGCAAGCTAAAATTACGTGTAAATAAGAATATCCCCGTTGAAAGCGTTGACCATGCCTTCGAGCTTGGCTTGCGCACCGGCTTTGGCGATGAAATGTTATGGATCGGTTCTGTCAAAGCCTTTATGGATGGCGCACTTGGTCCGCACACCGCGGCGATGTTTCAACCTTATGTCAATGAAACAGAAAATCGCGGCATTCTCAACATGGATGGCGAGGAACTTTTTGAGCATTGCCGCAAAGCCGCCGATGTTGGGTTAAGCATGACTGTCCATGCCATTGGTGATCGTGCCAATCATGAAGTGCTCAACGCGTTTGAGCAGCTTCGTAAATATGAAACAGAAAACGGTCTGCCGCATTTGCGTCACCGCATCGAGCATGTACAAATTTTGCATCCCGATGATGCGCCGCGTCTCGCGCAATTGAATGTGGTCGCATCCATGCAGCCCATCCATGCGCCGTCTGATATGTTCGCTGCTGACCGTTTCTGGGGTGACCGCTCCGTGCTGGCTTATGCCTGGCGCACGCAATTGAAGTACGGCGCACCTCTCGCTTTTGGATCAGACGCGCCCGTCGAATCTCCCAATCCATTTTTAGGATTGCACGCCGCAGTCACTCGACGCAGACCAGACGGATCACCCTCCGCCGAAGGCTGGTACCCCGAACAGAAATTAACTTTAGCTGAGGCATTATCCGCTTACACTGTGGGTGCCGCCTACGCCGCCAACGCAGAACATCGCCTTGGCAAACTTGCAGAAAATTATCACGCAGACCTGATCGTGTTGGAGCAAGACATCTTCACCGTCCATCCCGATGAATTATTAACAATGCACGCCGCCGCAACAATGGTCAATGGAGAGTGGGTCTACACCTCATTCTGATAGAAAATTACAATAATTTTGAAATCCATCACGATACTTTATCGCGAGAATAAAGAGATTGAGTGAATCCATGTCACAGAGCCTGCCAAAACTTACCCCCGAAATGCTGATCCCTCGCATGGGCGAATATATTGTCCAAAAAAAGTTGATTACTGAAGAGCAATTACAGACAGCGCTTGCCTACCAGCAGGAAAAAGTTGCCAGGGGTGAACATTATTTGCTGGGGCAGGCTTTGATGGACCTCAATCTGCTGGATCGTGATGCGCTTGATCAGGTGGTCACCGAGCAGATCATTCAATTGCGCTCAGCATTACAATCGTCAAACCGCAACCTTGATCAGCGCGTAAAAGAGCGTACTTCTGAGTTGAATGAGGCGCTGCAAAGGCTTTCAGAGTTGAGCAAAATGAAGGCGAATTTTGTGGCAAACATCTCACATGAATTACGCACTCCATTAACTCATGTCAAAGGTTATCTTGAGTTACTGGTGACCGGATCACTGGGTGTGATCTCAGAAGATCAACGCCACGCCTTGCAGGTCAGTCAGCGTGCAACGACCAAACTTGAAAGCATGATCGAAGATCTGATCATGTTCTCGCTTGCTTCACGCGGTGAGATGAGCATGAAATTGGATAAAGTGGATATTCGCCGCATTGTATCGCTTGCGGTGACCTCTGCATCCAACAAAGCAGAGGAACGCGGGGTGCAAGTCCGTGCGGCAATTTCGGAGAATATCCCAATGGTACAGGCTGATCCTGAGAAAATTGGCTGGGTGTTGAATCAGCTTCTCGATAACGGGATCAAGTTCACCCCGTCGGGTGGAAGCGTGGTGATCGCCCTTCAGGAAGAAGGCCATAACCTTGTCATCCTAACCGTTACAGATACCGGCATCGGCATCCCGCTGGATCGGTTGAAGGAAATTTTTGAGCCATTCCATCAATTGGATGGTTCATCCACACGCCATTACGGCGGCACCGGGCTGGGGCTTTCTCTGGTTCGTCAAATTGTGGAAGCCCACGGATCGTTATTGGATGTACAATCAGTGCAAGGAAAAGGTTCTATTTTTAAATTCCCATTGCTGGCGGTGCGTGAATAATATGGACTCATTTACTCTTTCTCAACTGCACGGGATATTTCAGGAAGTTCAACAGAAGCAAGATTGGAAGGCCGCCCTGGATACGTTGTTTGTATCCTTGCGCGGTTCTTTTGTTTTTGATAATGTGGCTGTTTATCTTAAAGACCCGCGCACAAGCGGGTTGGATGTTGCGTACGCGCGTGCTGTGGGGCGCGGTAAGACTGCCGAGGCTGATTCGGCGTGGGGTGAAAATGCGGCGAATGAAGTGCTCAATACTGGAAAAATGGTTTTGGATGAGCCGATGCTTGCCCGGGGTCATGCCAATCGGCTGACTTTAACTTATCTTTTGGGTTTCCCGTTGTACATTGGTTCAAAATTAAATGGGGCGCTGGTCTTTATTCGATTTGGCGGCCCCAAATATTCAGAGCTGCATATTCAAACTGCGGCGCTGCAAACATTTTGGACTGCGGCACTGATCGAGCGCCGGGATTTGCAGGAAGCGCGCGCCGAATTGGATTCAGTCCAACGGCAAATGCGTTTGCAGGATGATTTTGTTTCCACGATCTCACATGAACTGCGCACTCCGCTTGGTTTTATTAAGGGATATAGCACCAGTCTTTTGCGTCAGGATACAGTGTGGGATGAAGCCACTCAACGCGAGTTTCTTAATATTATTGATGAAGAGGCAGACCGGCTGACGCGCCTGATCGAAGATATGCTTGAGTCGGCGCGCTTGCAAAGCAAAACTCTGCAATTTAAATTTTCGCCCGTCAGAATTGACGCGCTGGTTCGTGATGTGGCAACTCGTGTTAATACACATTACCCCAATCTGAAAGTGTCTTTTGATATTGATCTGTTAACGCCGATCCTTGGCGATGCTGTGCGGCTTTCACAGGTCTTTGAAAATTTATTTAGTAACGCGGTAAAGTACGCGCCAGATTCCGAGCTTGTGATCACCATGCGTTCCAATGGAGACAAGGTCCGGGTCACATTTGCTGATAAAGGGGAAGGCATCCCTGAAGATTATCTGCCCTTTCTTTTTGAACGTTTCTATCGTGTGCCCGGTGAACGCACAGTAACCGGCACAGGCCTGGGGCTGTATATTTGCAAGCAAATTGTTATGGCACATCATGGTAATATTTGGGTAGAGTCAGTGTTGGATGTAGGGACAACTTTTATTATTGAGCTGCCCGTAGCGCCAACGCTCTAACCAGCTTTCATCTTTTGTTTTAAGGAGATTGTATGGCGAAGCGAATTTTGATCGTAGACGACGAGCCGCGTTACCTGCGCCTTTTGGAGGCGAATTTACGCACTGAAGGTTATGAGGTGGCTACCGCGCAGGATGGCGTGCAGGCATTGGATGTGTTTTCTGTACAGCCGATTGACCTGGTCTTGTTGGATGTGATGATGCCGCGTTTGGATGGTTTCGGTGTGTGCCAGCGGCTGCGTGAGTTTTCAAATGTGCCGATCGTGATTCTGACTGCCCGCGGTGAAGAACAGGATCGCGTGCGCGGGACTTGATCTTGGCGCAGATGATTATCTGGTAAAACCCTTTTCTGCAACTGAGCTGCTGGCGCGTGTGCGGGCTGTGCTGCGCCGTGCGCAGCCACCGGCTGAAGTAGGGCAGGCACGCTTCTTTACACACGAAGGATTAAAGATCGATTTCGCCCGCGCTGAAGTTTGGATCGGCGAAGAGCCAGTCTCTCTGTCGGCCACTGAATACCGGCTCCTGCTTCAGTTTGCCCACAATATAGGCAAGATACTAACTTCAGAAGATTTGCTGACCAGTGTTTGGGGAGCGGAATATAAGAACGATAAGGAAATTTTATGGGTAAGCATTGCCCGTCTGCGCCAAAAGTTGGAAGAGGATGCTCATAACCCACACCATATTGTCACGCGTTCGGGGTTGGGCTATCTCATGCCGCCTGTTGAAGCGTGAACTCAACACGCACTTAAGTGTGCGCGGGAAGGTAAATCATGCCTGAAAAGAAAATCCTTGTCATTGATGCCGATGTAGCCAGCCGTAACTTTATTGCGCGCACTTTGTCGGAACAAAAATATGAAGTAATTCAGGCTGGCTCCGGCAAGGAAGGGTTGATCTATTCATGGCGCGACCGCCCTGATGTGGTTGTGATTGATCCGACGATCACCGACATAACCGGGGAGGAGATCGCGAGAAAATTAAGGCAGGATGCGCGCACTGCGCAAATGCCTTTGATCGCTCTCAGCAGTGATCCCAGTGTTGTTCGGATTAAAGCCTGCCTCGATGCGGGTTTTAATGAATACATTACAAAGTCCGGGCAGGCCGTGCCCATGCTCACTGAAACGATCAATCGTTTGTTGGGGATTTCAAACGCGGCCATTAAGCAAGGCGGGCTATTGATGGTTATATTAAGTGCAAAGGGCGGGGTGGGCACATCGTCTTTGTGCGCGAATATTGCCATGAATATTGCACAGAACCAACCCGAAGCGCGTGTTGTTGTGGCGGATATGGTTTTGCCGATCGGTTCAATCGCGCCGATCGTAGGATATACCGGAAATCAAAATATTGTTACGATCCCTTAATCGGGCAGTGGGGCTGGAAGGGTTAAGCAAAACAGACGCCGAAAAAATTCTGGAGATTGAGATCAATTCCACGATTCCTTATTTGGGAAATAATTTTACATTTGCAAATAACCATAATCAGCCCTATGTCTTGAAGTTTCCCAAGGATACGGCGGCGCTTGTGTTTAAGGAGATTGCAAAGGACATGTCTGCCCTGGCTCATCGATCGCGGGCGGAATAATTCTACTCGTGACCGGCTGTCTTTGTTTGCGCTGCCGGCTCACTACATTGGAGCATCACCATGACAATCGAATATGACGAGAAAGGCAAGTTCTATACTGATGTTGTAAAAAAACTACCCATATCGGCTGTGATCCAAACTTCCACTCATTTGGTGCGCGGCATGATCCATGTTCGGCAGGGGGAACGATTAAAGAATGAGCTTGAGCGAGACGAAAAATTTCTGGCGGTTACTCAGGCCGCTGTTCACGATGTGGATGGTCAGATTCTTTTTACTTCTCCATTTATGGCGATCCTGCGCTCGCAAATTGTATGGCTGATGCCGGTGGATGAAGAAATCCAGGAGGATGGGGCGCATGACAACTCCTAATCCGTCTGCCCCGGCCAGACTCACAGGTCAGGATCTTTCCCGCCTGAAAAAATATCTTGCAGATAATTTGATGCGCGTTCTTGAATCCGAAGGAATCGCTGCGGATCAGCGCGCCGCATTTGTGATGAAGAGTATTGGTCAGATATACGAGCAGACTCAGATAAAACTGCCTGAGGATCTGCGTAAACAAATTTTTGAACAAGTGTTAAATGACCTGCTTGGCTTTGGCCCGATCCAGTCATTGCTGGACGATGAGGAAGTCTCGGAGATCATGGTCAATGGCCCCAAGAAGATATTCGTTGAGAAAAAAGGGAAGCTGACCAAGACCAACATCACCTTTGATGATGACGATCATGTTTTGCGAATTATTGACCGCATTATATTACCGCTGGGCCGCCGTGTGGATGCTGACTCTCCCACGGTGGATGCGCGGTTGCCTGATGGTTCACGTGTGAACGCAGTGGTGCGCCCTGTGGCAATTGACGGGCCATCCATTACGATTCGGAAATTCCGCAAGGATAAATTAAAAGCGGAAGACCTGATCGCGTTTGGCTCCATGACGAAGCAAATGGCTGATTTCCTGGAGGCCTGTGTGAAGGCCCGCTTTAACATCATCATCTCAGGCGGCACCGGCTCAGGCAAGACCACCCTCTTAAATGTGATGTCTGGATTTATTCCTGAGAATGAGCGCATCATTACCATCGAGGATGCTGCTGAATTACAACTTCAACAGGATCATGTGATGCGGATGGAAACCAAATCAGCCAATGCAGATGGTCTTCATGCAGTCAGTATTCGTGAGTTGGTAAAAAATTCCCTGCGCATGCGTCCTGACCGTATCGTGGTGGGGGAGGTGCGTGGCGGAGAGGCGCTGGATATGCTGCAAGCCATGAACACAGGCCACGATGGATCGTTGACCACCGTCCATGCGAATACACCGCGTGATGCCATGTCTCGTATTGAAACACTCGTGCTGATGGCAGGCATGGATTTGCCGCTAAAAGTGGTGCGCCAGCAAGTCTCTTCTGCGGTGGATTTGATCGTGCAGCAGACGCGTCTGAAAGATGGTCAACGCAAAGTGACGGCTGTGACTGAAGTGGCGGGCATGGAAGGTGAAATTATTGTTTTGAGTGATATTTTTAAGTTTGTTCAATCGGGCGTTACCACCGAAGGAAAAGTTCTAGGCGAAGTGAATGCTACAGGAATTAGACCCAACTTCACACCACGTCTTGAAGCGGCCGGTTTCAAACTCAGCGCGGATGTCTTTGCTCCAAGATTATCTGCCAATCAGAATACTCGGCGTTGAAACACTCTGCTATAATCTAGGCATCCATTTATTTTCTATTTATTTTGAGGAACCATGCATAACGCTCAGATCATCATACGTGAAAAGAAATTAGGTTTGCTCATACGAGATGCCCGCATGGCAGAACGCCGTAGTATTAAAGAATGTGCCGATGCGATCGGCATAAAGCCGGGCCTGTTCCGCGCTTATGAAGAAGGCCGCCGCGCTCCGTCTCTGCCTGAGCTCGAAACGCTTGTGTTTTATCTCAAGCTGCCGATCACTCAATTTTGGGGGAGTGAGACCCGGTCAGATTCGTCAACACTTTCAGAGTCATTGGATACCGTGCGCCTGATCGCCCTGCGTCAGCGCATGATCGGCGCGCTCCTCAGGCAGGAGCGTAATAATGTGAATATGTCCATTCGCCATTTGTCAGAAAAGACAGGCGTTTCACAATCACATCTCAAGGCATATGAATTGGGCGAACGCGCCATTCCCGTGCCCGAATTGGAAGTGATCCTGACCATGATGGGCAGCCGGATTGAAACTTTCTTCGATCAAAGCGGCCCGGTGGGACAGTGGATGAACAGCCAGCGTGCATTGCAAAAATTCCTTGAACTGTCTGATGAAATGCAGGATTTCGTCTGCCAGCCTGTTAACCGTCCATACCTGGAATTGGCAATGAAACTCAGTGATATGTCTCGTGAAAAATTGCGCTCTGTGGCTGAAGGCTTGCTGGATATTACGCTTTAAATAAAATTACCCGGCTTATGAATAACGTCCCGCAGGTTTCTATGTACAAGTTTATTTGTAGATAAAACCTGCGGGACGATGTATAAATCGACTGATAAATTTGGAAAAAATACAATGACAATTGAACCCGCTCAACTTGCAGAACAAGGCAAACAGGCATTTAAAAACAAAAATTTTGATCAAGCCGCTGACCTATTCCGTCAGGCTGCGGAAGGGTATGCTCAAAGCAGCGTTGAGTCGCTGGCGGCTGAAATGAAAAATAATATGAGCGTGGCTTTGCTTCAGGCAGGCAGGCCGCAGGAATCTCTTGACGCGGTGCTTGGCACCGATAAATTTTATGAAGGTGTGCAGGATATTAAGAGTCAGGCGATGGCGTTGGGAAATCAAGCCGCCGCACTTGAAGGTCTTAACCGGTACGATGAAGCAATTGCTGCTTATGAACGCTCTGCCGAGTTATTTTCCCAGATCGGCGAAGGTGACTTGCGTGCCATGGTGATGAAATCGGCGGCCGCCATTAAACTAAAAACAGGCAAGGTCACAGACTCAGCGTTTAAGATGATGGGCTCGCTCGATGCCAAAGACAACCCGAGTTTTTTTGAACGTATTCTAAAATTCTTCCTTCGTTTTATAAAATGATCAATATCGGTTTGCAGGTGCGCCGCGCGGTGGCTGAAGATTATCAGCAGATCGCCAACCTCCTCTTTTATGAAGCGAATGCCCATCGTCATTTGGACTGGCGTTCGCCGCTTGAGTGGATCGGTTCTTTAAACTATTGGGTGCTCGAAGAAAACGGACGTATTATCGCAGCACTGGCCTGTCCTGTAGATCCGCCTCAGGTGGCATGGATTCGTCTCTTTGGTTATGACCCGCATCTTTCAGCATCTGAAGCCTGGTCTGCTCTTTGGAACACGGCGCATGGTGAAGTTTTGCGCGTTGATCCGCACACCCAGATCACATCCATTGTCGTTAAACAATGGTTTCAAACACTTTTAATTTCCAGCGGATTTGAATTAAAACAAAATATTGTTTTATTGCAGCTCATGAATGAAAATATCCGCTCTTTTTCTGCGCCGCGAGATTTTCAGATTCGTCCTATGCAGGAAAATGATCTTTCTGCTGTAACAAAAGTAGACCTCGCCGCTTTCGGCTGGTTCTGGCACAACACGCAGGATTCTTTGAAACGCGCACGCTTACAGGCCGTGCGTGCCGCAGTCGCGGAAGATGAATCAGGTGTGATCGGATATCAACTCAGCACAGGCAATGTGCTTGGGGCACACCTAGCCAGGCTTGGGGTGAGTCCCGAAGCGCAAGGCCGGGGGGTAGGAACAGCTTTGGTGGATGATCTGATCCGCTCGCTTGGTATGAGTCAAACGAGCAGGCTTTCTGTCAATACACAGTCTGACAATGTTTCTTCCCTGGCGCTTTATAAAAAAATGGGCTTCGTGCGTACAGGTGAGTGTTTTCCAGTGCTGGTGTATCCGACAAATAAAGGTATTCAATGACCGAAATAAAATTTCCCGCGCGCATCGTCACCCGATTTGTCGAAACGCTTTCTACCGAATTAGGACACGATACGCTGGCGGCGGTTCTCGAAAAATCAGGTCTGCCGGAAGAATGGACGCAGCCTGCCCACTTTAGCGCATTGGATGATTCACAAACTGCCCAGGCCTATTCACGTTTGCAATCTGCGCTGCGCATTTATTACGGACGCGGCGCGCGCGGTATTTTGTTGCGTATTGGAGCGGGGCTTTGGAATCATTTATTGAATGACTCAGCATTTGGGTTGAAGGCGCAGGCAGTATTTCTTCATGGACTTCCCAAATCTCTGCGACGAAAACCCGCCCTGGAATTGCTCGCGCGATTTTTAAGCGCCGTGCCAGGCGACGTAACGGTTCATAATCTGGACCTCGACCTGCTTCTTGTTGACCAATCATCTCCCGCCACTTTGGGCCAATCTGACGATACCCCGATCTGCTTTGTGACCCTCGGTTTAATTCGTGAATGTTTATATTGGGCTGACGGGAAGGAACATGATATCGAAGAACGTGCCTGCCGCGCAATGGGCGCGCGTCAATGCGAATTTAAGATCACCATTGGAGGTTAAAATGAATCACTACGAAACAAATTGGAAAGCGCAGGACGGGCTGGATATTTTTGCGCAAGGCTGGGAACCAACGATCATACAGCCCAAGGCTGTGGTCTGTCTTGTACATGGGCTGGGTGAACATTCTTCACGCTACGCACATGTTGCTGAAGCATTCACCAAGGATGGATTTGTTCTCTTTCGGCGCAGATTTGCGTGGTCATGGCCGTTCCGGTGGTCCACGCGGACATATATCCTCGATCGAAGATTTCATGCAGGATATTGACGTATTGTTGGAGCAGGCACGTGTACGGTATCCGGGTTTGCCGATCATTTTATACGGGCACAGCCTCGGCGGAATTCAAGTGCTGCATTATGGTTTGCTGCGTAAGCCGAATATCAAAGGGGTGATTGCCACCAGTTCCGGGCTGCATACGGCCATTGAACAACAAAAGATAAAAGTTATGATGGCAAAGGTGCTTGGTTCCTTGACCCCAAATACCGCCATCGCCAGCGGACTTGACGCAAAAGCCATTTCACGCGATGAAAAAGTGGTGCAAGCCTACCTCAATGATCCATTGGTACACGATAAAATATCGCTTGGCTTTGGCAGGGAGATGATCGGTGTCACTACCTGGACTCTTGCTCATGCTGGTGAATTTTCACTGCCCTTATTGCTCCTGCACGGAAAAGCGGATGCGATTGCCTTCCCTTCCAGCAGCACAGAGTTTGCCGCGCCCTTGAAGGAAAAATGCACGCTTGTATTATGGGACGATGCCTATCATGAACTGCATAACGAGCCGGAGAAGGAAGAAGTTTTCAAAACCATGAAACTTTGGATGAATGCGCGTTTGCAGGAATAAAATAAGAGCCTATTAACTCTTTACTGGACAAATCCATTTCAGCGTGGCACAATTCGCAGCCATCCCATTAAAAATAACAGGAGTAAGAGAGAATGAATAACCCGAAAGAAATGAGTAAGCGCCAATCTCGCCGTGAGCAGATGCGCCGCAAGGAAACACGTAACCGGTATATCGCCATTGGTTTGATAAGCGCTGTTGCGGTTCTTGTTGCTTTTTTGATCATCTATCCAAATTTCAAGCCGGTTGGCGCGATCTCCACCGCCCCTGAAGTTTCCCGCTCGAATGTAAAATTTAATGCGGCAGGGAATCCCGATGCCCCCATTCGGGTTGACGAATATTCCGATTTTCAATGCCCGTATTGCCGCCAGTTCTTTGAAGATACAGAAACAAAATTAATGGAAACATTTGTGGCTGATGGAACTGTGTATTTTGTTTACAACTCTTTTGGCGATTTTATCGGCGCTGAATCTGCCCGCGCTGCCGAAGCGGCTTATTGCGCAGGAGATCAGGAGAAGTTTTGGGAAATGCACGATACTATTTTCGTTAATCAAACAGGTGAAAACGTGGGCGCTTACACTGACCGCCGTTTGAGCGCATTTGCAGAAAAATTGGAACTGGATATGGATACCTTCCGATCCTGTTTTAATGGCGGCGACTATAAAGAGCTGGTTACCCAGGATGCGAAAGATGGTCTTGCTGCCGGCCTTCAGGCTACGCCTTCGTTTGTCCTATCCTATACTGTGAATGGCGAAACCAAAACCAGGATACTTTCAGGAGCGCAAACATACAGCGCCTTCCAGCAGGAAATCGAAACGATTTTGGCAGAGATCGGGCAGTAATATTTTTTGAAATTATAAAAGGACACGGTTGTCATTGACCGTGTCCTTTTTGATTCACACAAGCTGTGCGGATTATTTTTCCGGAGCACTTTTTCTATGAACGATCCCCTGCCGCCAGGCATAGACAGCCACCTGGGTGCGGTCTGCCAGATGTAATTTGCTGAGTATATTGCTGACATGGCCTTTGACTGTGTTTTCACTGATGACAAGCTTTTCGGCGATCTGGCTGTTGGTGAGCCCGTTTGCGATCAACTTCAATACATCTGTTTCGCGGTCGGTCAATTCAGTGAATAGCGGCTGTTCTTCGCTGTTGTCACCACGAATATTTTGCAGCACACGCGCAGCTACGGTGGGGTGCAGGGTAACTTCGCCTTGTACTGCACGATGCAGCACATCCACAAGTTTTTCCATTTTCATATCTTTTAAAATATAGGAAATTGCGCCGGCTTTGAGCGCAGGGAAGATGTGTACATCTTCATGATAGGAGGTCAATACCACCACCTGTGTGCGCGGACTGATCTGCTTTACACGGCGTGTGGTCTCAATGCCGTCCATGCCTGGCATGATCAAGTCAAGTAAAACAATGTCGGGGATCAATTCAGAAACCAAACTTACAGTTTCTTCGCCTGAAGAAGCCTCGCCCACGACGTGAAAGTCGGAGATGGTTTCGAGATATGAGCGAATGCCATTTCGGACCACTTCGTGGTCATCTGCGATCAATATGCTGGTACGGTGATGTTTCATGATTTATCTCCTGCGCTGTTTTTTATAATAGGGAGCTGCGCGATGACGCGCGTTCCCTGCCCGGATGCACTTTGAACTTGAAGAGTTCCACGTACGCTGCTGATGCGGTCACGCATGGAGCGGAACCCCATCCCTTTTGCTTTTTGTTCCATATCGAAACCACATCCATCGTCTGCGATGGTGATGTGGAGCAGGTCAACGGAATAGATCAGTGAAATATCCACCCGCTTTGCCTTACTGTGACGGGCAATATTTGCAAGCGCTTCTTGAATCACGCGATAAACAGCCTGTTCTGTTTCCAATGGAAGAGAGTGCTCATTCTGAATCGTGAGCTTGACCACTGCATCGTTGCGGTTTTCCCACTCGAAGACATATTCCTTCAACGTTGTTGGCAGACCTCTTTCCTGTAATGCGATCGGATAAATTTCCTGAATGAGGAAGGTCAATTCCTGGATCACATCATAGACGAGAGTCTCCGCTTCGCCAATATGGATATTGGCTTCATCCGGCCGGGTTTTGTAGATGCCGTTGGCGGTGCCGAGCTGCGCGAGAGCCGCGAATGCTTTTTGTTTGGCGCTGTCATGCAGGTCACGGGCGAGACGGTTGCGTGCTTCCATCACTGCCAGATCCTTGGTCTGTTCAAACAATTGCATATTCGCGATCGAAAGCGCGGCACGATGAACAAGAGCCGTGAAAAGCCGTACCGTGCTTTCGTTAAGCGCATTGGGGCGTGTGTAGCCCACGTTGAAAAGCGCAACGACTTTTCCGTCCACAACAATGGGGAAGTGCGCAAAAGATTGAATGCCTTCGTTGCGAATGACAGTTTGAATGTCACCGCGCAGGGTGTTTAGTTTTATATCTGAAATGATGATGGGGTCACCTGTCTTCATGGCCTGACCAACCAATCCTTCACCGGCTTCAAAACTTAATGCATATAAAGTTTTGGGACTGAAACCGTAACTGACATGCGGTAATATTTTTTGTTTTTCCTTATGCCAGATAAAGATCGCGCTTCGATCTGCTTTGAGCATGGAAATGGAAACATCCACAAGTGTTTGGAAGACTTGATTCAGTGTGACGTTGCGCAGGATCTTTTCATCTGCCTGATACAGGGCTTCGATCTCACGATTGCGTTTTTCAAGATCAGCGGTCCGGTTTTGGACGAGGCGCTCCAGTGCGCGGTTGCGTCTTTGAATGCTTGTTACACGCCAGCGATATCCGCCGGCGATCAGTGTGCTGAATACAAGAATAAATAAGCTGCGAAACCACCAGGTTTGCCAGAATGGGGGAATGACCGTGATCTTTATGGAATGTCCCTCTTCATTCCACACGCCGTCGCTATTGGAACTGCGTAACTTGAGTACATATGTTCCGCCGGGCAGGTTTGTATATCTACCGTTACGCCGTCTGCCAATGTCGTTCCAGCCCGGGTCGAAATTTTCAAGAAAATAGGCATACTGGTTTTTTCCAGGCTGCCCAAACGCAAGCCCGGTAATTTCAAATTCAAAGGAATTCTGAGGCCATCTCAAGGTGATCTCTTGCAGACTTTCAGCCGGAGTTTCCTCTGAGATGGGTTTTCCATCCATGGTGAGGGATGTGAGTATCACTCTGGGTGGAATGTGATTTTTTTTGATCTCATCCGGCAGGAAAACATTAAACCCGTTGATACCGCCAAAGTATAAATTTCCTTTTTGATCTTTGGCGTAGGCATTCTGATTGAATTCGTTACTCTGCAGGCCGTCATTGGATGTGTAGTTACGGAAAGTTTGCGTTTTCAGATTGAAGCTGGATATGCCAAAATTCGTACTGACCCATAAATTTCCGGTTTTGTCTTCAAGGATGCCGTAGATAACATTGTTGGACAGGCCATCCCTTTCTGTGAAACGTGTGAATGTATCTGTTTCAGCGTTATACCGATTCAAACCGCCGCCTGCTGTGCCCACCCATAAGGTTCCCTGAGTATCCATGTACAAACTTAAAATAGTATCGTTGCCCAGACTTGCTGGGTCATCAGGGTCGTTGACATAACTGGTGATTATGCCGCTATTGGGATCAAAATATTTTAATCCATCATTGAATGTGCCGATCCACAGGCGGAAGTTTTCATCTTCCAGGATGGAAATAATTTCTTCACCTTCAAAGTTGTTTGGCGCATTTTCTTCGTTTTCGTCTTTGTAATTAATAAATGTTTGCGATTGCGGGTCAATTTTATCGAGGCCGCGGCCGGTGCCGATCCAGAGGATGCCGGCATGATCTTCATAGATCACGTAAACTGGAGCGCCGGAGAGACTGTCTTCCTTGATGGAGTCTGGCATGAAGTGGATAAACTTTTCTGTTCCGGGGGTAAAACGATCAAGTCCACGGGTTGTGCCGATCCAAAGATTTTCATTGCCGTCCACAGTGAGGGAAATGATGTCGTTTGTGTTGATGGAATTCTGGTCGTTGGGGTTGTGCTGGTAGAGTTTGAATTGATTGGTGGCGGTGTCGAAGCGATTCAATCCGTTTTCTGTGCCGATCCAGGCAATGCCATTGTTGCCGACCACAATTGGCAGGACAAAGTTACCGCTTAGGCTGTTGATCTGCCCGGGATTCTCGCGATAGTAGGAGAAGTGATCCTGCTGACGGTTATATTTATTTAATCCGCCGCCATTGGTTCCGATCCATAAGATATTATTATCATCTTCAAAAATGGATAGGATGTTGTTACTTGAAAGGCTGTTGGAGATCAGGTATTGATGTTGATGGCGGATAAATTTAGCCTGTTGTTCATCGTAGCGGTTCAATCCATTTTTTGTGCCGATCCATATTCCATTGGAATGGTCTTGATGGATCGTGTATATGATATTGTCGCTGATGCTGTTTGTATCGTTGGGGTCATAAATAAACTTTAAAAAATTCTGACCTGATGTTTCTGAATAATTTAATCCGTGGGCGGTGCCAACCCATAGCCGGTCTTGTTTGTCGACGAGGATGCTAAGGATGCGATTGTTGCTGAGGCTGGTTGCCACAGTTTCATTATGTTTGAAGGTTTTGAACGTTTCTTTCGTTTTGTCGTAGAAATTCAAGCCTGCATCTTTTGTGCCGATCCATAGATTTCCTGAGGGATCGAAAGCGAGGGCGCTGATCCAGTTGCTGCTGAGCCCATTGGGGCTTCCGGAAGATTCGCGGTAATGTGTGAATTTTTCTGTTTCGTAGTCTAGAAAATCGAGACCCAATTCAGTGCCAACCCATATCCCTGTTTCATCGGCAAGCAGGGCGAGAATCTGGTTATTGCTGATGCTCTCCAGGTCTGTTTCTCTGTGCATGAAGCGTGTGAATTTCCCAGTGCGCGGATCGTAACGATTTAATCCGCCGAGACGGGTGCCAACCCATAGATTGCCATGTTTATCTTCTGTGAGTGCGGTGATCCAAAGGTCGCTCAGGCTGTTGGGGTTGGATGTGTCGGGTTTATAGATTTTAAATCCATAACCATCAAAGCGGTTCAGGCCGTCCTGAGTGCCGATCCATAAAAAGCCTGTTCGGTCTTGCAGGATGACATTCACCACACTTTGAGATAGTCCTTCTTCAAGACTGAAATGCTCAAAGCGGATGTCCTGGCTGTATGTTGTTGTACTCGTGTAGGAAGTGCTGATCGAGGCCGCACCAGTTTCAGGTCCAGAGGATGAAGCGGGCGTGGATGTATTTTGCGGCGTGGCGGCAGGGTTTGCTAATCCGCATGAGGCGATCAGCAGGGTAAGACATAGAGTCGCATAAATAAGATATTTTCGCATGATGTTTGTTAATTATATGCTGTTTGTAGATGCCATGTCGATTCAGCCCCCCTCCTGTAGTGGGGTTTTTTTGTTGCCCGGGCAGGTGGAGATTGCCGCTTTTTTTAGGTGGGGAAACCATTCAAGCGTGGGTGCAAAGATGGACACGCAGACGCATGACAGGCAGGCGTGGAGTTTGTATGATTGGCTTACTCCTAGCGGAGGCATTTCTCTCCTCAAGAAAGCAACCGCGGTTTGGCGCGTGAGGCGGATATCAGCATTACGCACTGGTTTCCGCCTCACACCATATCAAACGAAAAATAGAAGGAGGTGGTTGGTCTAGATTTTTTGCCTTTCTTTTCATTGGTTTAAATTTAAAAAGGAGATAAGAGAATGAAACAAAAGATTTATGTATTATTTAGTTTGCTGGTGGTACTTGGTTTGATGCTGGCCGCATGTGCGCCGGCCACTTCTGAGGCGACCAGCGCCCCGGCAGTAACGGATGCGCCAACGACTGCAACCGAAGCGCCCGCAGCCGCCACTGAAGCCCCGATGACAGATCATACCGGCGCGTGGGTTGATTCAATCGTTTTGTCTGAAGATAGTTCTGCTGAATCTGCGATCACCCGTTTGGGCTCTGGTGAATTGGATATGCACGCTGATTCAGTTGCAGAGGCTCCCGCATACGAATTGTTGAAGGCAAACTCTGATCTGACTTCTTCAGATGCGGTTGGCTCAAGCAATACCGTTATGATGAATCCATCTGAATTTACAGACGGCCGCTTGAATCCGTTTTCGAATCGCAAGATACGCGAATCCATGCACTGGCTGTTGGATCGCGACTATATTGTGGAGGAGATCTATAAAGGTCTTGCCAAGCCGCGCTTCACAGTGTTGACCACGGTCTTCCCGGATTATGCGCGTTACGCTGATATTATGCGCGAACTGGAAGCCAAGTATGCATATAACCCTGAGAAGGCACAGGAAGTAATCACCGCTGAGATGACCGCCATGGGCGCCGAATTGGTGGATGGCAAGTGGAGCATTAATGGTGAGCCAGTTGTATTGATCTACATCATCCGCACTGAAGATAACCGCAGACCGATCGGTGATTATTTTGCAGGCCAGTTGGAAAGTGTTGGTTTCACATTGGATCGCCAGTTTAAGACTCGTTCTGAGGCTTCACCAATCTGGAATCAGAGCAACCCCGCTGATGGTTTATGGCATCTCTATACCGGCGGCTGGATCTCGCCCTCCATTGACCGTGATGAAGGCGATCAATTCAGCGCATACTTTACACCGCGCGGCAGTTCAGGTCCGCTTTGGCAGGCTTATGCGCCTGTCCCTGAGTTGGATGCGGCTGCTCTTGCTTTGGAAGGAAATAATTTCTCGACACTTGAAGAACGCCGTGATCTATTCGATACAGCTTTGCGTCTTTCGATGGAAGAGTCGTATCAAGTCTGGTGCGTGGATGAAGTTGCATTTGTGCCGCGTGCCGGTAATTTGATCGTTGCCAGTGACCTCGCGGGCGGCGTGCAGGGTTCGCAAGTTTGGGGTCAAACTCTGCGCTTTGACGGTGAAGAAGGCGGCGAAGTCCGCATTACCCAGCCTGGCATCATGGTTGAACCATGGAATCCGCTGGCAGGCACGAACTGGATCATGGATGGATTCCCGCAGCGCGCCACCAGTGATAACGGCGTGATCTCTGATCCATTTACCGGTCTGGCTTTACCACAGCGTCTTGAGCGCGCAGATGTGACCGTTGTGGAAGGTCTGCCAGTTGCCAATACACTTGATTGGGTCACATTGGATACTGCAAGTTCCATTTCAGTCCCTGAAGATGCGTGGGTTGATTGGGATGCCAAGGCTCAGAAGTTCATCACTGTTGGAGAAAAATTCCCCGACGGTTTAACTTCACTGACGAAGACGACTGTTTACTATCCCGCCGGGATGTTTGACTCAGTCAAGTGGCACGACGGAAGCAATCTTTCCGCAGCTGACTTCGTAATGAGCATGATCCTGGTCTTTGACGCTTCCTACACTGACAGCGCCATCTACGATGAAGCCACTGTTGCCGCGTTGGAAGGTTACCTCGCACATTTCAAGGGCGTCCGTATTGTTTCGACAGAGCCGCTCGTGATTGAAACGTATGATGATGCTTTCAACATTGATGCGGAAACCATTGTTTCCAATAATCAGGCCTATCCAAATGCAACCTGGTGGCCGCAATATTCCTATGGTGAAGGCGCCTGGCATTCATTGGCACTCGGCGTTTTGGCTGAAGGTAACAATGAATTGGCCTTCTCCACCGATAAAGCCGGCGCGCTCGAAGTGGAATGGCTTTCCATGATCAGTGGACCAAGCCTCGACATTCTGAAGAAATATCTCGATCAGGCTTCTGCTGAATCTTATATTCCGTATGCCGCGACATTGGGCGAATTTGTCACCGCTGACGATGCCGCTGCGCGTTACTCCAACCTCGGCGCATTCTACGCGGAACATAATCACTTCTGGGTCAACACCGGTCCGTTCTTCCTCGATAAAGTATTCCCTGTCGAAGGAACACTGACTCTGACCCGAAATCCTGAATATACAGACAACTCAGACAAATGGTCACGTTTCAGCGAACCAAGAGTTGCCGTAGTGGAAGTGGACGGCGCCGGACAAGTCGCTGCTGGCAGTGAAGTTACCTTCGATGCATTTGTCACCTTCAAGGGTGAACCCTATGCAAGCGCAGACATCAGCCAGGTGAAATATCTACTCTTCAACACCGCTGGTGAACTTGTCACCTCAGGCGAGGCTGAATCTGTTGGCGAGGGCCAGTATCAGGTCACGCTTGATGCGGGTACTACATCCCAACTTGAAACAGGCGCGAACCGTATTGAGTTTATCGTTGCCCCCTCTGTGGTGAGTATTGCTTCGTTCGGTTCATTTGAGTTTGTTGTAACCAAGTAGTTGATCTAAAAGTAGACCGTCACCTTAGGAAGGTGACTGCTCACTCGAAATAGCGAGAAATGCCATGACCACTTCAGCACAACCTATTGAGCCGATTGTGATTCCGGTTAGAAAATCATCCAGCGGTTTTATGCGTCTTTTGAAATATACAGCCGCGCGCCTGATCTCATTATTTGTCACCGTGGTCATTGGCATTTTTCTCACCATTCTGATTGCCAATATGGGCGGCTATGTGGATACGATCCGCAGGGCGGAAATTCGTGAGGGCATCATGCTGCGCGTCAACGGCTCGAATATGCTTGACAACCTGACACAGGAAGCCAAAGTAGCGCGGATCGATGAAATGATCCGTCTTGAAGAAAAACGACTCGGACTCGATCAGCCTTTCATGCTGCGCACGGTGAATTACATGTCAGATGCGTTGACTTTGAATCTCGGCCGCGCACAGAAGATGTCGAGCGACAGCGGCTCGCGCACGGTGCGTCTCATCATCCTTGAGCGCCTCGCCCCGACCCTGATGCTGTTCGGTTTTTCAAACATCATTCTCTTCTTTGGAAGTGTGATGATCGCACTTAACCTGTCACGCAATTATGGCAGCTTTTGGGACCGTTTCATTGTTGGCCTCGCTCCCACTTCCTCCGCGCCCGGCTGGTTTTATGGATTGTTTCTGATCGTGATCTTCGCGGGGGTGCTGGGCTGGTTTCCTTTTGGCGGCATGGTCGATTCGCCTCCGCCAGATTCGTCCATGCTGTATTTTTTCAGTTTGATGGATCATCTTATTTTGCCGACCATTGCCATCGCATTGAGTACGCTCTTCTTAAGCGCGTACAACTGGCGCACGTTCTTTCTTATTTTCTCAAGTGAAGATTATGTGGATATGGCACGCGCCAAAGGATTAAGCGACCGCGACATTGAACGCCGCTATATTCTGCGCCCCACACTTCCCACCATCATCACCAACTTTGCTCTTATTCTCATTTTTTTATGGACAGGTGCACCGATCATGGAAACGGTTTTCAACTGGCCCGGCCTGGGGCGCACTTTATTTCAGGCAGTTGGTTTATTCGATATTCCTGTCATCGTCGGTTCAACGGTCATCTTTGCCTATCTGCTTGCGATCACTGTGTTCGCGCTTGATTTTATTTTTGCTCTTGTTGATCCGCGTGTGAAGATCGGCTCTGAAGGAAACAAGCAATGATCGCATTTCGCAAATCGCTGAAAGACCTCGCGCAGTATCCATCTGCCATCGCGGGCATGATTATGATCTTTGGCTTTCTGGCTATTTCTGTCTACGCCGTAACCAGCATTCCCTATAACGAAGCGATTCGTTTGTGGCGCGGCGGGGAAGGGGTCTGGTACAAGAATCCGGTTGCCGCTCCGCCCGCGTGGACAAATTATTTTCGCAGCGAGAAATTGCCTGAGTCAATTGTCTTGAGTTCCTCCGAAGGCAGCGCTGAAAAGATCATCACCGATAAAGGTGACGGCATTTCTGAAACACTTCTCACCTACACTTTTGATTATTCGTTTGATGCGTTTCCCCAAGGAACTCGCAGTTTATTTCACGTCCACATTCACGGCCAAGGAACCGTATGTTTCGATCTTGTGGATCACGCCCGATGGGAGAGAAATTCGAATTGCTGATACAGCTATCGGTTCGACAGATACGCTCTATTTTTCGCAGGATGCCAAATTGCAGCGTCGTCTGGGTGGGGAAACTCCTGCCGAGGGATTATTCCTCCTGCCGGAAAATGATTCGCGTCTGGCGCAGCGCGGACTCTACACCCTGCGCATCTCTGCGCTGACCTTTGAGCCTGATTCGGTTATCGATGCAGATTTCGTACTCTATGGGCAGGTGCACGGCTGGGCCGGGACAGATCATCAGCGCCGCGATCTTTCGGTGGCTTTGTTGTGGGGTATGCCGGTTGCATTGGCATTTGGTTTACTCGCCGCATTTGGCACGACCATCATCACCATGATCATCGCGGCTGTAGGTTCATGGTTCGGCGGCTGGCTCGATGAATTAATTCAACGCCTGACGGAGATCAGTTTGGTGCTTCCGTTTCTGCCGATACTTATTATGGTTGGTACATTTTATTCACGCAGTATTTGGGTGATTCTAAGCGTGACCATTCTGCTCAACATCTTCAGCGGACAGATCAAAGCCTACCGCGCAATTTTTTACAAGTGAGAGAGTCACCATATATTGAAGCAGCGCGTTCTTATGGTGCGAGTCAATGGCGCATTATTTTTCGTTATCTGATCCCACGTATTATTCCAATTCTCATTCCGCAATTGGTGACGGTCATTCCCGCCTTCGTATTTCTCGAAGCCTCACTGGCTGTGTTGGGATTAGGCGACCCCGTTCTGCCCACCTGGGGCAAAGTGATCGACGATGCCCGCGCAAACGGCGCACTCTTTCAAGGACAATATTACTGGGTGCTTGAGCCTTCTGTTTTGCTGATGCTGACCGGGCTGGCCTTCGCCATGCTCGGCTATTCATTGGACCGTATTTTTAATCCGCGCTTGAGAGGGGTGTAACGATGGAGTCGCGAAATCTGCTTTTGGAAAATCCCGTGTTAAAAACAATGGACGCCCCCAGACTTCTGCATATTGAGAACCTTGTTCTCCACTTCCGCACGCAGACCGGCGCCGTGCAAGCCGTGGACGGTGTCAACTTTGATCTGGATTACAACCGCGCCGTTGTCATTCTCGGCGAATCGGGCTGCGGCAAAACATCGCTTTCAAAAGCGCTGCTGCGTCTGCTTCCGCGCAACGTGGATAAATACACCGGCAAAGTATTTCTGCAAGGCGTGGATGTGATGACTCTTAACAATGACGAGTATCGCAAGAACGTGCGCTGGGTGGGCATGTCACTTGTGCCGCAAGCCGCCATGAACGCGCTCAATCCCGTCCTCAAGGTGGGGGATCAGGTTGCCGAACCCGCTCTTTTGCATTTGGGATTAAGCAAAGCTGAATCGCTGAAGCTTGTTTATAAAATGTTCCAACACGTTGGCGTGCCTTTGGATTTTGTAGACCGCTATCCGTTTGAATTGAGCGGCGGGATGCGTCAGCGTGTGGCACTAGCGATGGCGCTGATCACTTCTCCCAGCTTGATCGTTCTGGATGAACCCACTTCCGCTTTGGATCTGTTGACTCAAGCCAACATCATGAATGTGCTAAAACGCATCAAACATGAACTTGGAACATCCTTCATCCTCATTACGCACGATATCGCCACCTCCAGTGAACTCGCGGATGAAGTCGCTATTATGTACGCAGGCCAGATCGTGGAAACAGGCAATGCAAAAGATTTCTTCCCCGCGCCTTTGCATCCATACTCGCAAATGCTGATGGCAAGCGTCCCTCGCTTGAGGAGTGAATCTGACCCGATGTTTATTACCGGTCAACCGCCCAGCCTTGCCAATCCGCCCAAGGGATGCCGCTTCGCGGCGCGTTGTCCATTCCGCTTTGAGAAATGTACAGAAGAACCTCCTGTTTTTCAAAAAGGAAACCGCAAGGTGAAATGCTGGCTGCATGAATAAAACAATTCTCTACTCTCTCGCAAAAACCCTAAGAGGCTGTTTAATAACTTAACCACTAAGTCACAAAGACACAAAGCCACGAAGTTTTTTTCCTTAGAGTCTTAGAGACTTTGTGCCTCACCTGCACTGGCGTGCGGCGCAAGTGTTATGGTCAAAAAAACAGACTTATTAAACAGTCTCTAAAGGTCTTTTTTGTTAATCAGGTTTTTATGAAAGCAAGGCAGACCTTTAGGGTTTGCACGTGCGATACAGAAAATAATAAAAGGAAACTCCATGTCACCACAAGCTCTTTACGATGTTCATTCTATGTTCAAGGATATTCATAAGGTTGTGATCGAATTTGCTCAAAGCCTTGATGAAGATCAATTATATTGGAAGCCGAAAGGCTACAGCACTTCGATCGGATTCCATCTCTGGCATCTTGCACGCGAATCGGATTTTCTGAAAACCGTAATTTTGGAGCGCACGCCTCAACTCGGCGAAGAGTTTGGTGAAGCCAAAGAGATTTGGGCCAAAGAAGACCTGGCGAAAAAATGGGGCTTTCCCACTGAGCTGAATGCCACAGTCGGAACCGGCCTTTCCGATGAGATCGCTGCCACACTGCCCATTCCACGCAAAGACGAGCTGGTGGAATATCTGTGCCGTTCCTATGAAGCGTTGGAGCAATTCGTTGAATTGCTTGATGAGCGCTATCCCAACTTCGACAATGTGGATGAGGAGTTGAAGAAGAAGCTGCAAAATATCCGCTTAAATCTGCTCGTCTTTCTTTCGCATGATTGCCGTCATTTGGGCATGATGGAATGTTTGAAAGGTTTGCAGACCGGTTTTGGATCGGCTACGGAAAATAGAAAATAAACAAACAGGCTTTCCGAAGTTTTGGCCATAAAGGAATCCGTGCTTATGAATGCAGATACGATCACTGAATTAAGAAAGGTAAATAAGATGACAGCTACGATTAAAGAACCGCATGAGACCTTGCTCTCGATTCGTGATCTGCATGTCTGGTATGAATTGCGCCGCTTTGGCTTCGGTCACGCGGGCTATGTCAAAGCCGTGGACGGTGTCAGCTTTGATCTGGCAGAAGGGGAGACGGTGGCAGTTGTCGGTGAGTCAGGATGCGGAAAATCCAGTTTGATGAAGACCATCCTTGCGCTGCATCTCCCTACCAGCGGTGAACTTATTTTTGAAGGGAAGAATTTATCCACTTTAAAAGGCAACGCTTTGCGCGATTATCGTTTTGATATTGGTTATGTCCAACAGGATCCGTACGGCGCGCTTCCGCCTTTTATGAATGTGCAGCAAATTCTTGAAGAGCCGCTGCTCATCAGCGGTGTAAAGGATAAGCAGGAAAGGCTTGAGCGAATTCGTAACGTGATGAGCGAAGTAAAACTTCATCCGGCCGATGATTATCTAACTAAATTCCCGCACATGCTAAGCGGCGGACAGCAGCAACGCATTGTCATTGCGCGAGCCATGATCCTGCAACCCAAATTGATCGTGGCCGATGAACCCGTCTCCATGTTGGATGCATCGGTGCGTGTTGAGATATTAAAGATATTAAGTGCTTTGCAGGAAAAATATCAACTCTCGGTGATTTACATCACGCACGATCTTTCAACTGTGAAATATTTTTCCGCGCGCATCTTTGTCATGTATGCTGGGAACCTGATCGAAAAAGCTGAAACGCGCAGCCTGCTTGAGAATCCCTTTCATCCGTATACGATGGCATTACTCGCTGCCACTTCCGATCCTGATGCGCGCAATGCCGATACATTCAAAGAGGTTCCTCCGGGTGAGCCGCCGAGTTTGGTTAACCCGCCGAAGGGCTGCCGTTTTCATCCGCGCTGCGCAAGAATTATTGCAGGGCTGTGTGATGAAAAGGAACCCCTGGAATTTGAACCTGCCCCCGAACATTTTGTGGCCTGCTGGCTGTATCAACCCCAATGAGATCTCCACGCTTCCTGCTTACCCTCGGCCTGATTCTAATGTCAATGGGCTTTATCCTACCCGTGCTGATGGTCATGCGGATTTTGCCCCTTGGCTTCTTCCTGAGTTTCCTCTCGTGGACATCCTCCGTTGCTGGGATTGTTTCTGAGCGTGATCGCTGTGGCCTATATGGTGAACTTCCGCAGGTGATATACAATTGGGCGGCTAGTGTGCCATCTCGAAATCAGACAACGCGCCTTTTAATTGATGGATGGACACACGACAAAATAAGGAGAAGCCAATGAATGCTAAAACAATAACCATTTTTTCTTTGGTCATTAGTTTGGTGATAACGGGTTGTGGGCCGGAGCAGGTAAGGCCGACACTTATGCTGACGCCTACCCTAACGAGTATATCTACCTCACAGCCGTTTACCTCTCCTGTAGCTGCTGGTGCCTGGGTAGGAGATATCAGTATTCCACTTGACCTAAATAAGCATGAAAGTGCTAATGTAAGGTTGTTAATTAGTGAGAATGGAAAAATGATAGATTATTATCAAATCTATCTTACATCCTGTTCGTTGGTTATCGGAGACCAGGGCATTCCCATCAATCAGGGACTCTTTTCTTTCAGCATAGAGCAATCTTGCAGTTTTACCGAAGCAATATATATTAGTGGAACGTTTGTTTCAGATACTAAACTCGAAGGCACTGTCACGGCAGGATCAATAACAAGCTATTGGGAGGCTACTCTTGCCAAATAGTAAAAGTTAATTTTGTGTATTATTTGAGATTCTGTGGCACGCCTTGCGCCAAATATTTTCTGGCTTCGAGGGTGATACATAAAAAGATGGAGAAGCATAAAATGCTTCTCCATCTTTTTTGTTGAATTTATTCTTTTATTTTTCGTCCAGCGCTCTGAACCTGTGGATGAAATACACGGCGAGGCCGAGCAGCAAGATTGCGTTGGCCTGATGGATCAATGCGATCACGATGTTGACATAAGACAGAATGGTCAGCACGCCTAATGTGATCTGCAATGCGACCACACCGATCAACCATTTGAGTCCGGTTTGGATATCGGCGGGATAGTTTTGTTTCTTGACGATGTAATACACCACCGGTACGAGGATCATTCCCGTCCACGCAAACCAGCGATGGATGAAGACAATCGTCTGCGGCGTTTCAAATACGTTGATCCATGAGTTGAACAAATTTGGCGGAATTAATGCTCCCAACATCAAGGGCCAGGTATCAGAAACGTGGCCAGCTTTAAGGCCGGCGGTGAATCCGCCGTATGTGATTTGGATCACGAGAAGGCCCAGTGCAACCCATGATAATTTGGTGGGCAGCGACCATTTTGCTTTTTTGCTTGAATCGTGAAAGCCATATTTATGCCCAAAGGCAGTCCATAGTGCGAGGCCGAATAAGGTGAGTGCCAATAGCAAATGGATCGTCAGATTGAAGTGACTGACGGCGGGACGGTCAACAAGTCCGCTGGCGACCATGATCCAGCCTGCAAATGCCTGGGAGATGAAGAGCATTCCCATCAAAAAATAAATCCCAAACTCTTTGAACGGAATGATCTTCTTAAAGAGGAAATAGAAAACAGGAAAAGCGTAGACCAACCCTGCGGTGCGGGCAACGTTACGATGGAACCATTCCATATAGAAGATGAATTTATACCGTTCGAGCGTCATGCCGGTGTTGATCTTTAGGTATTCGGGCGTGAGTTGATATTTGGCAAATTCCTCTTCCCAGGCTTGCTGGCCGATGGGTGGCATGGCTCCGCTAATAGGATTCCATTCCACGATGGAAAGGCCAGAGCGGGTCAGGCGGACAAATCCGCCGAAGACGACGAGAAATGCCACGACGACGGCGAAGATATACAGCCATTTCATCACAGCGTTGTTTTGAGTTTTTAGCATTTTATAGGTTCTCCAATATTGAAATCGCTGGGATTATAGCACGCAGGTTATTTTTTCCCTTTGAATATTTGTCACAGATCGTGGGATGGTTGTCATTTGTAAAAGGGTGGGAATGTTGATCGAAACGGGGGCAGGATACAGTTAAGTGGGATACGAAAAACTGTCCGCCATGAGTTTGGCGGACAGTTTTTTTTCATCAATATATTATCTGTTTTGCATTTGAATGAGCAGTTGACGATATTCTTCTGCGTTGGGCGGGTTCATCAAAACGATCTGGTTGATGACTTCGAGTGCGCTTTGTTTTTCGCCGGATTGCATGAGGGTTTCGCCGAGAGTGTCTAATATGGCGATGGCTTCGTCGGTGCGGTGTGAGTGATGCAGCCGTGCGGCAAGGGCGCGTTTGAGCAGTGGTTGGTCGGCGTGGTCTTTGATGATCTCTTCGATGAACAGAATGGCGATATCATTCTTGTTCTGGCTTTCGAGGTAGCTGACGTAGTTTTCCAACTCGCTCATGGCTTTGTCGGTTTGTGCCATGCGCAGGTTAAGTTCAACCAATTGTTTGCGCGAAGTTTCATCTTCCGGGGCGAGGGTGCGGATCTGTTCGTAGACGCGCAGGGCTTGTTTCCAGTCCAGTCGTTGCAGGTCAATATCGGCCATGCGTTGCAGGATGTGGGTGTTCCAGTCGCGGTTGGCGCTGCCTTGTTGAACCACACGCAGGGCGGTGGTATAGGTTTTGCGTGCCATATCCAATTCTGCGAGGCGATAGTAGATGGCGGCCAGTTCAAGATATTCCTGCACGGCATCATCGATCTGTCCACGGGCTACAAGTTGTTCGATCAGGCGGTTGCGTGAGCCGAGATCCATGGGAGAGAGCTGCAGGATGCGGCGCAGTAGTTTTGTGGCTTGTGATACTTCGCCACGCACGCTGTAGGAGTGCGCCACTACGCTAAATTTTGTGATGGCATCTGGTGTGCGGCCTTCCTGTACGAGCAGGTCGCCCATGAGGGAGTGCAGGGGCAGATAGGTGGGTGCGTGCTGGAGCGCATCGTAGGCTTCGTCCATCGCGGAGCGCAGACTTCCCAGACGCGCCAGTTGATTGATGCGGTTCATGGAGTCGAGCACAGTGCTGGACTGTACTTGCAGGATCACATCTGCAAGCGCGGCGGGCATCTCGCCTTCCTGTTTCGGCATTTGTTCGCGTGTTTTATGAAGTTGTTCGCGCCAATCGGGGCGCATGAGCAGTCCATTGATGTTGTTGCATACTTTTTTCAGGACAGTTTCATCGGTTTGATTCTCGTGCGCTTCGATCAATGGTTCGTATTGTTGGCGCATTTCGTCGGCTTTATCGGCTGACATGGTCATTGAGTCGGCAAGTTTTAAGGCTTCAAGATATTCGAGCGCGGCAGCGTTCCATTGGGATTTCTTTACATGTAATTGACCCAGCAGCAGACGTGTGCCAAGTGCGTAATCATTATGTTTGACGGAGTTTTGCAGGAAGCGTTGGGCGCTTTCAAGCCGCTCGCCTTTGAAGCGTAAAAGGCCAAGCGCGAAATAAATGGAGGGATGTTTGAATCCCGCTTCAATGGCGTGTTCCATTTCTTCGGCGGCTTGTGTTTCATTGCCTTTGGTCTGCGCATCGATGGCGAGTCCGAGATGCAATACTGTTTTGGTTTGTTCGGAATTTTGCAGGGAGAGGCCGCCGGTGCCTTTCATAATGGCTGAAATTCCGCGTCGTTCCTGGGCAGATGGGCTGTCGTCGGAGTATTCGAAGAGCAGCTCTGCCAGTTGAGTTAATGCTTTTTGGCGCGCTTCCGCTACAGGGTCGAGTCCTGATGCGCGTGAGGATTGGGGCTGCTGTAATTGTTTTACCTGCGCCATGCGAATCGGCCCCGTCCCGCCCTTTCCGCGCATGGGTTTGGGCAGGAGTTGACCTGTGCTGAGCAAGGTCTGCGCTTGTTTTACTTCGGGGCTGTTGGGTAAAAGCGACAGTGCTTTATTCACCATCTCTTTTGTTTTTTCAGCATTGCCTGCGCGTTGAATGATGCTGGCAATGGCAAGGTATTCCACAACAGCTTGCTGCAGGTGCCCGAGTTTTTCATGTACTTGAGCGAGGCGCGAGTGGGCAATGGCGTGTTCGGGATTTAAATTGGTAACTCGCACCCAGTTTTCGAGCGCTTTTTCAGTATCCCGTTGTTTGAGAAAGAGGTCTCCCGCGCGCATGGCTGCTTCCACGGCGGTCTTCAGGTCACCAGTCCGTTCGGAAAGCTGCGCCACTTTTTCCACTGGAACGGGATCGTCTGGTGAAATTTTTGAAACGTTGATGTAGATTTGCAAGGCCTCATCAACATTGCCTAGTTGATAAAGCGCAAGGCCGAGGCTGTTAAGTGCCTTTGGATGATCGGGAAATTCCTGTAAGGCGCGGCGATAGGCAGCGGCGGCTTTATCCCACTCTTGATCCCAGGCCGCTGAGTGGCCGTCGTTCATTGCTTTTTGGAAGGTGTCTTCTCGTCCGGGCATAAGTTTCCAATTCTACTGTCAAATACTTTGGATGTTTATTATTTCAATGTAATTATAACCTTGCAAAGTTTTTTCACGAATGGTTCTATTGTATGATTTGTGTAAATTATTTTAAGACCTGCATCTCGCCCCAGCTTCTGCCTGCTTTTGCTTCAGTTTCAAGTGGAATGCTTAGCGGGTAGGCGTTTGCCATGGTTTCCTGAACGACTTGCGCGGTCTTTTGCATTTCATCCTTCGGACATTCCAATACGAGTTCATCGTGTACCTGTAAAAGCATTCTGGATTTTAATCCGGCGGCCTTGAGCGCAGAAGGAATCTTCAGCATGGCGATCTTCATGATATCTGCGGCTGTGCCTTGAATAGGGGCGTTGATGGCTTCGCGTTCTTCGCGATTTTTCATTTGCGGATTGATCTTGCCTTGCAGCGCGGGGAAGTATCTGCGGCGATTTAATAAAGTCTCAACGTATCCCTGCTGACCGGCAAGCTGGCGAATCTCATCCAGATATTTTTTTACGCCCGGGAATTTTGTGAAATAAGTCTTGACGAAGTTTTCTGCTTCGGCGAGAGTCAACTCGGTGGAACGTGCCAGACCAAAGGCAGACATGCCGTAGATGAGACCGAAGTTGATGGCTTTCGCATGGCGGCGCATTTCCTTGGTCACCGCATCATTTTCCACGCCGTAGACTGCTGCGGCGGTGGTGACATGGATATCCTCTCCGGCTCTAAATGCGGCGAGCATTGATTCATCTTTTGCCATGTGCGCCACGATGCGCAACTCGATCTGTGAATAATCCACCGAAAGCAGCACGCTGCCTTTTTCGGCGATGAATCCATTGCGCACGCGGCGGCCTTCCTCGGTGCGGATGGGGATGTTTTGCAGATTGGGATTGGAGGATGAGATGCGTCCCGTCACTGCGCCGATCTGGCTATAGGATGTGTGAACACGTCCGGTTTGTGAATCCGTTGCCGCGGGCAGTGCGTCGATATAAGTTGATTTTAATTTTGACAGTTCGCGATTTTCGAGGATCATATCCACAACGGGATGTTTGCCGCGCATATTCTCAAGCACATCGGCAGATGTGGAGTAATGTCCGCTGGCGGTTTTTTTGCTTTTATCAGGCGGCTCAAGACGCAGATGTGTAAAGAGCACATCGGAAAGCTGCTGGGTTGAATTGATGTTGAATGGTTTGCCGACCGATTCAAAAACCCGCTTTTCGATATCGGCAATGCGCTGTGTAAGTTCCTCAGACATTTTCTGGAAGAAAGGCAGGTCAAGCAGAATTCCCGTCATTTCCATTTCAGCCAATACTGGAGTAAGCGGCAGGTCTATTTCTGCCAGCAACTTTGTTCCGTTGGCACGGACAATATCTTTTTGCAGAATTGGCATCAGGCGCAAAACGGTTTCGGCATCTGCGGCGGCGTAGGGTGCAACTGATTCAATGGAAATATCCGCCATGCTGAGTTGATTCTTGCCTTTGCCGATCAACTCTTCGATGTGAGTCATCTCTTCGCCCAGCCGGGTCTGAACCAGATTCTTTAATCCCAAACTGCGTGAGGATGGATCGATCACAAACTCGGCCAGCATGGAATCAAAAGTTAAGGGTGTGATGACCAGTCCATAGCGGGCGAGGATGATGTAATCATATTTTGCATTATGCGCCACCTTGCCGATCTTTGCATCCGTCATGGACGGGGTGAGGGCGGCGATCACAGTTTCGATGGGCAGGTTATTGCCAGAGGTATGTCCCACGGGAATGTAATATCCGGCACCGGGTTTGATGGCGAGTGAAATACCCACGATCTCAGCCCGCATTTCTTCTGTGGAGGTTGTCTCTGTATCAAATGAAATGACGCTTGCCTGCGCTAGTTCTTTTGTGAGGTCTTTTAATTTTTCAGGCGTGTCCACGATCACAACTTCGATGTTGGGCTTCTGCGCATTTGATTCATATACAACCTGCGGCTCGTTGACAAACATGGAGAATTGTCCGCTTTTGGTTTTGGCAGACTTGGCAGGTTTCATCGAAGCAGGAGCAGGTGCGGGCGCGGTAATTGATCCGCCGCTGATGGCGGGGACTTTGTTCAAGAGGGTGCGGAATTCCATCGCCTTGAAAAATTCTTCGAGGGCGGTTCCGTCAAATGGTTTTACTTTTGCATCTTCAAGATCAATCGGGATCTTCAGGTCTGTTCAAATGAGCGCGAGGTGGTAGCTCATGTCTGCGGCTTCTTTGCTGGTTTCAAGTTTGCCTTTCCAGCGATTTTCAACCTGATCAAGATTTGCATAAATGGCATCAAGTGTGCCAAATTTTTCAAGCAATGAAATGGCGGTTTTTTCGCCCACGCCTTTCACGCCGGGAATATTGTCGGATGTGTCGCCCACGATGGCTTTGTAATCCACCACCTGATTGGCACGCACGCCGAGCTTCTTGATTACATCTGCATCGGTGATGTAGGTTTGGTCATCGCCCGCGAGATAAACGGCGGTGCGTTCGTTGACCAGCTGCAAAAGGTCGCGGTCACCGGTGATGATCTTTACGCCGAGTCCCTGCTCAGCGGCGATCTTTGCCACGGAGCCGAGTACATCATCTGCTTCGAAGCCTTCCATTTCAAGGCGCGGCATGTGGAAGGCATCCACCATCTGGCGAATGCGGTCCAACTGCGGACGCAGGTCATCGGGCATTTTTTCGCGTGTGCCTTTGTATTCGGGGAAGATGGCATCGCGAAAAGTTTTGCCGACATCGAAGGCCACGGCCATGTATTCGGGCTTTTCCTGCTCCAAAATGCGGACGAGTTCGCGCGCGAAGCCGTACACTCCAGCTGTGGGTTCGCCGGTGGAGGTCTGCCAGCGCTGGCTGCCTGCGCCTGCGGTCAGGGCAAAATACATACGATAGGCAAGAGCATGTCCGTCAATTAAGTAAAGTGTAGGTGGCATAGGGGAAGTTGTGAATATGGGAGTTGGATTGAATTGGATGGATAGGTTAAAAAATAAAGCGCAGAGTTGATTATACTCTGCGCCTCTTCTTCAGTCACGTACCCGTGGACTGCGCGGCTCGGATTGAATTTCCTGCCCCTGACGTTGACGGGTTTGGCGGATGTAATCGCGAACCAGTTGCGGCGGGTGGGGTTGTGTGCCGCCCATGATCAAATATCCTGGAGCCCAGAAATCGCCTGATGGATTTTCTTTCTTCAAACGATTAAAGTCGCTGAAAATCTTTTCAGAAGTTTGTTGACGCATGATGCGCATGAGGTAACCCGGCGAAGTATTGGGCTGCACATTGACCACCCATTGCAAATATTCGGGGCGTACAGAGAGATATTCCAATCGCCAGCCGAAAGCCACACAAATATTTGGCAGCCATTCACTGAGATGTTCCGAAAGGTCACCGGTGATATAGTGTGATGAAAAGCGTCGGCACGAGCAGACAGGCATAGGTCAGATGATACAGTCCTGCCGTGGTTGGTTCTACCAGTAATTTACGCGCGGCATCTGTGGTTGGGCTTTCGCGCGTCACATCTGAATCACCGGGCGCGGGTCTTCCAACTGGAGTTTGCGGTCGTTGCTGCGGACGTGGACGCGCAGGCGCAGTAACATCCACTTCATCGAATGATGTTTGAGCCTGCGTATCCATTACTGGACCGCGGGGCTGCTCTGTCATCACTGGATGATCCTGTCTGATGGAGGGTGAAATTTCTCTGAAAGAGGGGGGAGCATCCCGATTGAAAACCGACGCGTTTGAAAGCGATTCAGAGATGCGTGTTTCGTTGGGATCAAAGTTTGCTTTTTTACGCTGCTGTCCAAAGTCGCGGGAGGTTGCGGGTTCGGGATTGGGCGGCGGCACATTGGAAAGAATATCTGAAATGGGAGGAACATCCATTTCAGCTTCCTCATCCGTCATGTCGGCAGGGAAATCAACAGTTGATTTTGAAGCCGGTCTGGCCGGGGCTTTTTGTGAATCGGTTTTATCGTTGCCGAGGTCTGTCACTAGTTGACTGGCCTGACTGCGGATCGTGCTGAAGGGAGTTTCTGCGTCAAAGACAAGCGCAAGCACCGTGTCGGTTGCGAGGCGTGTGGCGTACAACATGTGTTCGGCTTTTGTACTTTCAAGCCGGATGAAGCGCAGCAGGTCTGAACCTTTTTGTCCATCCCAGTTGCGGGTGACCGTTTGAGCCACTTCTTTTGCGGCGCTGTTTGAAAGTCCGCCCGCGTATGCCCATAGATCGCTTTTGCGTGTGATCAACGCGGCCTGCGCAGATGACTCAAGCGTGAGCCGCGTAAGATGCTGAGCGGCTTTGGTTACATCGCTTAACCACGGCAAAGCTGTAACCGTGTTGGATTGCGGAATCGAGGGGGAGGATTGAGGTTGACTGATTGCGGTCATAAAATCCGTCATTCTAAAAGGTTTGCGGACGAGAATCCAGGGGCGCAAACCATCAAATGGAGGCGGTATGATATTATCATCACACAGGATGATAATATTAATGCCTGGTCGAACGGTACGCAGGGCGTGGGCAATTTCCTGCACCCATTCCTCACCGAGAGCCAGATCGAACATGGCCAGCGGAGCACCAATTTCGTCTGCACGCACAACAGCAGATGCCTTGTTATTAACCACATGGATGCGATATAGATCCGTCTCTTCCAATGTACGACGGATGGTTTCTCCAAGTGTGGAAGAAGGGGTAACGACAAGAATATCCACAGGCATTGTACAAAGTTTATCACTTATAACTGGCCTAATCAAGCAAATAAAGGTCTGCTCTCCAATCTCCAGCCAAAAATTTGTCTATATGACTTGTAATTTGTCTTGATTTGTGCTATTAACATATATGGTTTAAATTCATGTATAAGGTTGATGTATGCATCGCGAACGAGTATCTGAAAACGTTTTTTGGTTCCAAAGTGAAGTATATGCGCAGGTGACGGCTGGAGTGATTGTAGGCCCGCAATGGGCGGTGGTGATCGATACCCTGGCTTTGCCTGAAGAAACGCTGGGAATGCGTGAGTTCATTGAGCATGAGTTGGGCGTGCAGGTGCGCTATGTGATCAATACTCACTATCATGCCGACCATACCTGGGGAAATTGTTTTTTCCCCGGCGCCACGGTGATCAGTCATGCCAAATGTCGTGAATTATTGATCGAGCGCGGTATTCCTTCTTTGGAAGCGGCTCGCAAGCAGAACCCGAATTTGCGGCAGGTGAAGATCGTTCCTGCTCATCTGACATTTGATTCTGGTGAGTTGACGATGCGTGTGGGCAAGAAGAATCTTGTCTTCTCACAATCTTTTGGCCATAGCGATGATGGGATTTCCGTGCTGGTGGAGGAAGATCGAGTACTTTTCGCGGGTGATGCTTTCATGTCGCTGCCTTAGATTGTGGATGGCGACATTGATGACATGCTCGCCTCGATCAAGCGGATCGGAAAACTGGGGTTGGAGAATATTATTCAGGGCCACGGCGATATCATTGTGCGCGGTGAGATCGATGCGGCGGTCAAAGAGAATTTGAATTACCTGAACAATATCAAGAAGGCTGTAAAATCTGCGGGCAAGCGCAAGAATGTGGATGAGTATCTTGATGCGATCACGATCGAGGAATGCGGAAAGAGCCGTGTCCACCTCGGCGGTCTGGCTGAGACACTGCATCGACGCAATTTGCGCGCGTTGTACCGCAAGATGCACGGCGAAGAATAATTGACGGGATATGACGAAAATAGAAAATGTTGCAGTGCAGAAACCTTGCCTGCAACATTTTGCATCATGGAAACACCTTTGGAGAAATTGACATGAAACTTATTCTGGAAAGATCGAAATATCTTGCATTGATCGGCGTGATCTCTTTGCTGCTGGCGGCGCTCGCGGCGTTTGCATGGGGCACGCTGAACACAGTGAACACCATTTCTCTGGTGATCACTTCTCTTGGCAAAGACAAAGCCATCACAGTGGACTTGATCGAGATCGTGGATAGTTTTCTGATTGCAACGGCCTTATTGATCTTTTCGGTCAGTCTGTATGAATTGTTCATCGGTAAGCTTGATCTGCCCCAGTGGATGCTGGCGCATGACCTGTATGAATTGAAGGCCAAGTTGAGCAGCATGATCGTGCTGGTGATGGGCGTTAAGTTTTTGCAGAAACTGCTGGAAGTGAAGGATACCAATGACCTGCTGCGGACCGGCATCGCAACAGCCTTAATGTCTGCGGTGCTGATCGCGTTTGGATATTTCGGAAAGAAGGATTGATCCCGGCTTTGCATCCTGGTGTGATAATAAAGAAAGGAGGTCTTTATGAAAGGATATTCACGGGATATATCAAGTTTTCCCCCGTTCCAACAAGGCGGTTTGGATTCACTGTGCGGTTTATACAGCATTATCAATGCCGAGCGGTTTATCAATCATTCATCAGATGAAGAGACACAGCAATTATTCGATGATCTCGTTCATTTTCTTACACGTCGAAAATTATTGAGTAAATTATTGATCGGGGGAATTATCCACACCGAAATGTTAACGATATTAGACAAGGTGGTGGGCAAGCAGCGAATATCCAACGTACAAATTCCCTGGCGCGGTGTGCAAAATCCCGATCTGACAAAATTTTGGAAATCGATGCAGAATTTTTTAGATGGCACTTCAAACCGTGCCATCATTCTGGGTCTACAGGGCTATCACGACCATTGGACTGTGATCGAAAATATCACCAGCCGTTCCATTATGTTATATGACTCGGCGCTTATCAAACGATTGCCGCGTTCCTCCTGTACCACTGTGTATGCCACCTGGAAGCGTAAGCATTTGCTTCTGCCCGCGCAGACGTATTTTCTCTCAAATGAAGCGATTGATATCAATCAGTATGATTATTAGAGGTGTTGATGGAAAACTTAACCGAACTTCTCTCGCAACTTACAAAACAGGATTACTGTTATCTGACCACGATCGGCCGCAAGAGTGGAAATCCGCATGAGATCGAGATCTGGTTTGGAATTCATGGAAACTCGCTCTATCTTTTGTCAGGCGGCGGAGATCAATCGCATTGGGTTAAAAATCTAATTGCAAATCCCAACGTGACGGTACGAATCGCAAAGTATATTTTTACGGGCGTTGCGCGCATCGTGAGCGATGACAAAGAAGAAACGATGGCACGCCATATGCTGGCAGGAAAATATCAGGATTGGCAGGAAGGCCAGCCATTAAGTGACTGGGGCAGGGATGCTTTGGTGGTGGGGATTGAGTTGAGTCTGTAGTGTTGATCGCGGAGATAATTCCGCGTTTTGCAAATTTTTTCAGGAGGATTAACATGGGCGTCATGATGCAAACGTTTCACTGGGATTGTCCCCGTGAAGACAAAAAAGAATTTCAATGGTGGAATTATATAAACGAGAAGATCCCCGCGCTGGCAAAGACGGGATTTACATCCTTGTGGCTTCCGCCGATCCATAAGGCTGCGAATCTTTTTGGACCATCGATGGGCTACGATCCTTATGATTATTATGACCTCGGTGAGTTTGACCAAAAGGGAGGCGTTCCAACCTGGTTTGGCACGCGCCAGGAGCTGGAGTCTGTTATTGAAAGCGCACACAGGCATCAGTTAAGTCTGATCGCGGATATTGTCATTAATCACAATTCAGGCGCAGATGCACAGGAAGTAAATCCCATTACAGGCCAGTCACGCTGGACATCGTTCAATCCGAAAAGCGGAAAATTCATCCGCAATTGGGAATCGTTTCATCCAAGTATGTATGAATCATGGGACGAGATGACCTTCGGTGACATGCCCGATCTCTCGCATCGCAATCCGTATGTGTATGCTGAGATTTTGAAATTCACGCGCTGGCTGATCGAGGAAGTTGGTTTCGATGGTTTTCGTTATGACTTTGTGAAAGGTTTTACGGCATCCACGATCCAATCGATTCAAGAATATCGGTACATGCGCGATGGACAATATCTTAAGCCGTATGGCGTTGCGGAATATTGGGACGGCGCGGGCAACACGCTCAATTGGGTCAATCAGGCAAATTTTTCAAATACCAATCCCGTGGATGTGTTTGATTTTCCGCTGCGTGAATTGCTTAAGAATTTATGCGATCAATATGGATTTAGTTTGAAGAATCTGGTTCAGGGCGAATCCATTTTGCAGAAGCAAAACTATAGTGCGGTTACATTTGTTGAGAATCACGACCTGCGTGATGAAGGGCGCCCGATCACAAATGATAAATTGCTGGCGTATTCCTACATCATGACCCATGAGGGATACCCATGTGTGTTCTGGAAGGATTACTATAATTTCAATCTGGCACTTGAAGGCACGCCGCATGGAATCGCTGCGCTGGTCAGTGCGCACGAAAAATATGCCGCCGGTTCAACCAATGTATTGTATTTGGAAGATGATCTCTATATCATGCAACGCAGCGGATATGGCGACCAGCCCGGTTTGATCTATGTCTTAAATAATCGCGGCGACCGTTGGAACGGCGCGTGGGCCAACACACAGTGGCGCAATACCGAGCTTGTACCTGTGGCATGGTGGAGCAAAGTGGACATGGCCCAGCCCATTGCCCAGCGCACCGATATAGATGGACGCACGCAATTGTTCGCCGGTCCGCGCGGATATGCGGTGTATGCCAAAAACTTAGAAATTATTTTCGAGTCGTCAATCCGTAGGCGGTGAGAATCGCTTCGCGGAAAACCTTTCTTAACCACGAAGGACACAAAGAGCACGAAGGAAAAACGCCTGCAAACTAAATCCTTTTTTTTGTATTTAGGCTCTTTCCCGTTAATTACGGGAGAGCGTTTAATCTTTATCAGAACCAGAAACTTTAGAGGTGATCTATGGACGCATACGAAAAGAATGTTGATAAGGCCGTGAACGCCGCTGAAAAAGTCGTGCGTGGTGCAAACCGTTTATACATTGGCTGTGCCACAATATTTGCCAATTTGTTTTTTATGGCATTTTGTTTGTGGGGCGTGTATGCTGCGTATGTCAGCTGGCAACTGCAAACCAACGGCAAAACCACAACCGGCATTGTTGTGCGTCTTAATGAACAGAGTGACGGTGATGGGGGATGCTGCACCTATGTCCCGATTGTCGAATTTGAAGTAGATGGCCGCACGTATTCCTTTGAAGGTGGCACCGCCTCCGATCCGCCCGCGTATCGCTTGAATGAAGAAGTGACTGTGTTGTACGATCCGGCTGATCCGAACACAGCGCAGATCAATAAATTTTTTGAGCGATGGTTGATGCCGATCATTCTCATTCCCTCCATGATCTGCACATCCATCATCGTCACCTTTTTCATGGTCCGCGCCTGGCGTCGCGGTGAAGATATAATCAGTGCATGAACCTTGAACTGAAAAACAAAATCGCAATCATCACTGGTGCAAGCAAAGGAATTGGAAATTCCATCGCCCGCATATTATCTGCCGAAGGAATGAAGTTGACTCTTGTAGCCCGTTCTGCGCTGGATGAATTTTCCGCATCTCTCCCGACCGAAAGCCTGCCTCTGTCCATTGACATGCGCCACGCTGATTCAGCCGCCCGCGTAGTGGATGCCACGCTTGAAAGATTTGGCGCGCTCGATCTGCTGGTCAACAATGCCGGCGCCACCAAACGCGGTGACTTCCTCTCCCTGACCGACGAAGAATGGACAGACGGCTTCGCCCTAAAATTTTATGGAGCCATGCGCCTTTCGCGCGCATCATGGCTGCACCTGATGCAAAGTAAAGGCAGCATTATTAACATCATCGGCATCGGCGGGCGGACTGGTTCTGCTGAATTCGCCATCGGCGGCACCGTCAACGCCGCGCTGATGAATCTCACCAAAGTCCTCGCTGACCGTGGAATAAAAGACGGCGTGCGGGTCAATGCGATTAATCCCGGCTCGATTGCAACCGAAAGACTGCAAACCAGAATTAAATCCTTCGCCGCCGAACAAAATATCAGCATGGAAGAAGCCACAATTCAAATGGCGAAGAAACTAAACATCGCCCGCTTTGGCGAATCGGAAGAGATCGCCCGCACCGTCGCCTTCCTCGCATCACCACAAGCTGCATATATTCAAGGCGCGATCCTTGATGTAGATGGGGGAGCCACTAGAACGCTGTAAACATAAAGCCGGGAGATAAATGCCCGGCTTTGGTACTATAATTTCACTACATTTAAGCTTTCAACCAAACCTCGGGAGGAAATACATATGAAATTCAAACCTCGATTTTCTGCAAAAATTTCTTTGATATTCATAGTTGTCCTTTTTTATGGAACTGTAGTTTTTTTGGGATACCTCGCTGTGCAGTCCTTATTTTTTGAGGATTTTTTTATTCTGCCGGTTTTTATAAGTTTTGTGTTTTTCTATATTCTGGCTTTTGCGCTTTGGCAGACACTAATTTTATACGCCCTGCATAAAATGGAACTTGTGATTGGGCCTACGGCGCTTGAGCTACGATCAATACATGGTGCCGGAAAGTTTCTTCCCAGGTTTTACAGACCTTTTACTATAGACTACAAATCCATTACCAAAATTAAGCATGAGGTATTGAATGGCGAAACCTGGAGAATCATTGACGCGAATGGAAGTTCCATGTGGTTGGCTCCATTTTCTTTTGAAAAGAGAGATAAAGAATATATCCTGACAGAATTGCGCGCCCGCGTGCCTGAGCAATGTTTTGAAGAGGGATTTTTTGCATTCGAGCTTGAATGGAAAAAAAGAACAAGAGTTAGGATGGTCGCGGTGCTGATTCTTTATGCGATTGTATTTTTTTTCATAATAACTGACTCGAACTTATTTTTTCGCTCCCTGATTGTGAATGCCTGGGAGGTTGAGGAGAAGGTTCCCGCTTTTGAAAATTTAAGAAGCTCCTACTCTGTCCCAGATGGCAGTCTCTGGCTCTTATCTGAGAAATTTCCATCTGACCGTTATTTTGTTTATTACCGGGGCGTGGACGGCTTGGAAAGAGAATTCGAATTGCCTGAGTCTGAAATCACCTACTTTTCTGTAATCAGCGCAGACGAGGCTGGCAACCCGATAATATGGATGGAAGATCGGGTTATGTATCACACGAACACGTGGCAGATCATTCCGTATACTAATAATTTACAACAATTCTTTCATATCCGAAGAAATGGTCATTGACGGCGACGAGGCGTGGGTGATCGCTCTGGTCGAGGACTCGACGCGTTTAATTCATATATCCGGCCAGACAGGTGAATGGTTTGATATCCCCAGACCCGAAAGTGCCTTAAAAGAGGATCTTTCGTTCAGGCGGATACACCAGTTGAGTAAAGGTGAGTTTCTGGTCTTAATGTCTGGTGAAGATGCATACACTGTTTATCTGTTTTCATATGGTTCCTGGCAGAAACAGGAATATTTCTTGCCGGATAAAACAGATTTTTTTACTCTTAAAGATTTCAGTCTTGATTTGAATGGCAACTTATTCCTACTTATACAAGATCAATCGGGCTGGTCAGTGCAAAAAATCTCTCTTTCAGGTGTTGTTGATACAACCCATCTGCCCGTCGTCATCGCTGATAAGCCTTACATTCATTATATGCACATAAAAGTAGATGCTCTCGGGCGGCTTTGGATTAATGAGAATTCCTCTTTTATCTCGGTTTTCAAGCCCGAATGGGGCGGTGTTGCCCATACATTACAAGTGTATACAGAGGATAATTCAAATTTTCAAACTGATTATCATCAGCCCATTGCGCTGCTGTCTGATGGTAAATTACTGTCAACAGGAGCGGACTACGTTTCCTCCATTGACACAGATATTGTCATATTGCCCAATCCTTTGGCTGAGTGGTATGTAAAGATGAATGAATTGCCAATGCCTTTGATCGCACTGGTGTTGACGTTGGCGTTTATGTTTTTAGAATATAAAAGTATTCAGAAAAAAATAAAAAAGGGAGTAGGTAAATCCCTAAACCCCTGATCCCTTGCTTTTTGAATGTAGATCGCTTTGCGCGTTGATCAACAAAATATCAGTCTTGAAGGAATAGTCATTCAAATGGCGAAGAAATTAAACATCGTCCGCTTTGGCGAACCGGAAGAAATTGCCCGCGCCGTCGCCTTCCTCGCATCTTCGCAGGCTGCTTATATTCAAGGCGCTGTCCTTGATGTAGATGGGGGAGCCACTAGAACGCTGAACTCTGTCATAAACCCTAGTCCTCTTTCTTTTTGTTAATTTTATAAAACAAAGAAGAGAGTGGCCTTTTATTCCTTCGTGATCAACCTGACCTGATTGTCATAGAAGACATAGTCCCAGGCCCAGTTGAAGAGGACGATGATGCGGTTGCGGAAGCCGATGATGCGGTAGATGTGCAGGAAGACCCAGATCACCCAGGCGATGAATCCGCTGAAGGAGATGCCGAAGATGCGGGCCACGGCGGCATTGCGTCCGATGGTGGCGAGCAGACCGGGGTCTTTGTAGTGGAAGGATGCGGGGGACTGTCCCTTCATTAATCGGAGAATGTTTTTGGCTGTGAACACTCCCTGCTGAATGGCAACCGTGGAGATCATTGGTAAGGCTTGACCATTCTCTTCGAGGAAAGCGGCATCCCCGATCACGAATGTCTCAGGATGCTGAGGCAGTTGTAAGGTAGGCAGGATGCGCACTCTTCCGGCGCTGGCTTTCTCCACGTTGAGTCCTTCCACGATTTCAGTCGCTTTGACTCCGGCAGTCCAGATCAACGTTTGCGTTTCTATTTTGCTGCCGTCGAGCAGAGTCACTTCCTGTCCGTTGTAATTCTCCAGTTTTGTATTTAATCGAACATCCACATTTTTCTTTTTCAAAAGTTTGGATGTGGCCTGGCGCAGTTCATCGGGATAAGAACTGATCAAGTGCGCTGCGGCTTCAAGCAGAACGACTCGCGCTTCGTTCAAATTCAGGCGCGGATAATCCTTGACCATCACATGCGAGATCAATTCAGCCAGCGCGCCCGCGGTTTCCACGCCGGTGGGACCGCCGCCGACGATGACAAAAGTTAAAAGGGATTTGCGTTTTTCCGCGTCGCCTTCGTGGCTGGCCTGCTCGAACATGCGCAGCAAATGATTTCGGGTTTTGACCGCGGTTTCCAGATCCTTGAGTTGGAAGCCTTCCTTTTCAATGACATCAAAGCCAAAGAAGTTGGTACGTCCGCCCACGGCCAGCACCAGGTAATCATAGGCGATGACCGACCCGTTGAGTTTGACATATTTTTCATCGAAGTTGATCGTGCTCACTTCTCCCATTTGGAAGGTGAGATTTTTTTGTTTGCGAAAGATGGTGCGTATCGGCTGTGCGATTTGAGAGGGAAGCAGGCCGGCGATGGCAACTTGATATAAAAGCGGCTGAAATAAATGATGGTTGTTTTTGTCGATCAGCGTAATGCGGACGGGCACGCTGGCAAGTCTGCGGGCGGTTTCAAGGCCTGCAAATCCGGCGCCGATGATCACGATGTGGGGGAGATGAGTTGTGGTGATAGTGTGCGTCTTTTAGTTGTGATTTATTTCACTATTATTCTACCTAAAACTGTCTTATTTGTAAAGTATTTCACAAGCAAGGCTTTTTATTTGCTGTCAAAAACTTACGATGTTTCAAGAGAGTCTTTGTTAGCGCTTGAGAGATGAAAGGGTGAAATAATGCAATCAACCGCAGATGAAATGGATAAACACGGATTCATACGATTTTTTGCTGATCTTAAATCAATGAAAATTGTATGGAAAAATAAAAATCACGGAGGATAAAATGCAAAACCTGTTTTCGATCATGCCCGATTTTTTACGCGACCCCGATGCTTTCTTTCACAGCATTCAACGGGATGAGAATGTCAGGTCCAAGGCCTTGTCGCTGGGATTGGTTGCTCTCTTTTCTTTTATGATTTACGGCTTCATGCTGGGGCTGGCAAAGAGTCCATTACAGGCATTATCTTCATCGGTTAAAGTGCCTGTGCTTTTTCTTTCCACTATGTTGTTTTGTCTGCCGGCTTTGTATTTCTTTTCGCTGGCCTTGCTCGGCACGCCGCTTAAGATGATGCAAGTGTTGACCATGGTACTTTCCGGGATCAGCGTCACAGCTTTTCTTCTTCTTGGACTGGCGCCGATCACACTCTTCTTTGTGCTGACTTCCGGTAACTATGAATTCTTTCAACTTTTGGCGGTGATCTTTGTGGGCATCAGCGCCTGCATTGGCGTGTACTTCCTCTGGCGCGGAATGACTCTTGTGGAGCCAACACGCACCGATGCGCTCAACATTCTTGGCAAGCGGATTCTGTTCCTGTGGGTTTTGGTCTACGGCTTTGTCGGCACACAGATGACCTGGCGCTTAAGTCCGTTTGTGGGCAAGCCGAATGACCCGTTCTATTGGATCCGTCCTTCGCGCGATAATTTTTATGTGGACGTGATCAAGGCCATTCAAGGTGCGCTTAATTTGCCTGCATCAGATGCAAGCTGGTTAATGCCGTTGATATTTGGCGGGATCTGTATTGTGGGTCTTGGTGTGGTGTTCTTTGCGGGCGGCATGTTGATCGGCAATGCTTCAAAGAAGTCCGCGCCGAAAGTTGAAACGCCACAGGTGAGTTAAGAAAATAAAATCGTCATCCTTATCATTGTGGATGACGATTTTATTTTTGTATTCAAGTTGCGAACACGAAAACCATTACCGCGGAGGCGCAGAGAACACAGAGAAAAAGCTATTAAAAACTCCCCTGGCACCGCCCGCCAGGGCAGGTGTGCGAACTCAGCGCCTCTGCGGTTATTTAAAACGTTCTATCTCTTTTTGCATTACTTCCACTGGAAAATCCATACCGTGCGCAGGATAAATACGTTTGATTCCCATCGGTAAAATCTTCTTCCAGCTTTTTACAACCATCTTGATATCATCCGCGAGCACGGGCAGGCCGGGCGTCAGGCGCAGGAACCAGGCATTCATTGCCATATCACCCACGATAGCATCACCCTGAATCAAGGATGATGCTTGAATGTCCCATGGAATGGCCGGGTGTGTAAACCACTTTGCCGGGAATGCCATATTCAGCTAATGACAGACCTTTATCATCGAGCACCATGTCCACTTTTATTTTTGGCAGATGCGGATGAATTAATCTTTTTGATGCCCACGACATCATGCGTCCATACGCAGTTGCTCCCGCTGGAAAAGGCGGTTCACCGCTCTCGACCATAAACTGGTCCTGTCCATGAACAGCCACCTTCGCCCCGGTCATCTCGCGGATCTCGCTGAGATTTGTGATGTGATCCCAGTGACCGTGCGTGAGCAGGATCAAGTCAATTTGTTTTGGATCAACATTGAGTTCTTTCATCCGGCTGACAAAAGCCGGCAAGCCGCTCCACGCGCCGGCATCCACCAGAATGGTCCGCTCGCCGCGCAGGAGATAACAATTACAAATGCCAACCGGAATGCGGTCAAATCGAAAGGACATTATTTTTCATATCCATGCGGATGAGTGGTATGCCATTCCCATGCGCTCGAGAGAATTTCCTGCATATTGGTGTGAGTGGGCTTCCAATTTAATTCACTCATGATCTTATTCGGAGACGCAACCAGACGGGCCGAGTCACCTGGGCGGCGCGGTGCTTCCACCACGGGTATGGCGTGACCTGTCACCTGTCTCGCTGTTTCGATCACTTCCCGCACCGAGAAGCCGCTTCCGCTGCCGATGTTGTAGATCATCTTGTCTTTTGAATCCAGCGCACCCAAAGCCAGAATATGCGCGGACGCCAGATCTGCGATGTGAATGTAATCGCGGATACAAGTGCCGTCAGGCGTGGGATAGTCGGTGCCAAAGATGGTCGCAGATTCGGCCTGCCCTAATGCAATTTGTAAAACGCGCGGAATAAGATGTGACTCAGGCTGATGCGCTTCGCCGCGGCCGGGCAACGCTCCGCAGGCATTGAAGTAACGCAGCGCCGCAAAGTGTAAGCCGTAAATACTGCGATACCACTCAAGCGCCTGCTCGGTCATAAGTTTTGTATGGCCGTAGACATTCGTTGGGCCGAGAGGTGAGTCTTCGGTCAACGGGGTTTCGCTGGATTGATACACCGCCGCCGTGGAGGAGAATACCAGTTTCTTTATACCCGCCTGCACAGCGGTTTCCATTAATTGTAACGAGTTGGTGAAATTGTTGCGGAAGAATTTGCCGGGGTCGCGCATACTTTCGCCCGCTTCAATAAATGCGGCAAAGTGCATAATGGCATCAAATTTATTCGTGGTGAGCGCTTCGGCCAAAGCATGGCTGTCATCCAAACTGGCATGGATAAATTTTGCGCCCTCCGGCACGGCAGCGCGATGACCTGTGACCAGTGAATCAAAAACGGTAACGGAATGTCCGGCTTTGAGCAGTGCTTCGGCGGTAGCTGATCCAATATAGCCCGCGCCGCCTGTAATGAATATGTTCATGAGGGTCTCCTGAAAGTAATTAACTCACTTTACGCAAAAAAATTGGACTGCGAATTTTAGTCCGTGTTTTCAGTAAGAAGCAGACTAAAGTCTGCGATCCAAAAAAATCAGGCTTCTCGAAGAAAACTGCGTAAGATGGGTGATTAAAGAAATTATATCTTACTGTTCTTCCGATGTTTTTTGCCAGATCCGGGTATACCAGCGCAGATATTCTTCAACGTGCGCGCTCCAGTAGTTTTCAGTGTGATCGCCGGCATAGCGATGAAATTCGTGGAAATAATCATTGCGGGTCAATATCTCCTCCATCAGAAGAGCATTCCCAAGCTGTGTATCTGCGTCGCCAATATCAATCCATAACTGTGGACGTTGTTCCTCGGGCATTTCTTTTATGATTCTTTCCACATACGGTGCATTATCTGTGAAGACGGCTGGGGAATGTAATCCAAGTGAGCCGAATAATTCTGGGTGAGCCAATCCCAGTTTCACTGTCCAACCGCCGCCGCGTGAGAGTCCGCCGAGGGCGCGGTATTGGCGATCTTGCTGAGTGCGGTAGTTTGCATCTACATAGGGGATGAGGTCATTAATGAAGCGGTCACCAAAACCCGGTCCGGCGGCTGAATTCCAATAGCGGTCGTCTGGGAAAACCATGATGAAAGGCAGGGCTTGATGAGTAAGGATCAGTTGATCTGCGACAAAGGGCGCTCCAAGTCGCACCCATTGGTCTTGGTTATAAGTTTGCCCATGAAGTAGATATAAAACAGGGAAGCGAGTGTCTGTTGAATTTTCATAGCAGGCTGGCAGGTAGATGATGAATTCCTGCGGAGGGTTGGTAGTGGGAACAACATCCTGTTTTACAAGCCCAGGCTGGGTGAGACAGGTCAACGGGGTGGCTGTGAATGTGGCTGGAACGGGGCTTGGGGTGAAGGTGGCTGTACTAGTTGCGGTGGGTGGGGCTGCTGTTTGAGTGGCGGGAATATCAGTTTTTGGGGAGCAGGCTGAAAGTCCAGCGAGAAGCGTGAAATAAGTGGTTAGGAGAATAGCTTGACGGGTACTCATCCTTCGCATTATACTCGGCCAGTTCATTTGATCGGGGCGTGGCGCAGTCCGGCTAGCGCGCTTGCTTTGGGAGCAAGAGGTCGGAGGTTCGAATCCTCTCGCCCCGACAAAATGTTTGGAACGGTGAAGTCGTAGGTTTCCCCACAGGGGGGACGATGCGAATCTTCTCGCCCTGACAAAACAGGTCACAGAGACACGGAGACACGGAGGTAATTTCTCTGTGACCCGTGTCTCTGTGATTTAAATCTGTGTGTGCTAAAATTACCAAAGAGGATATCCAATGGCAAAAAAAATTGATGGTGTGATCGAAGCTGTTCGTTATAAAAATGGACAGATCATGGTGGTACGTGCCTATGAACGCCGCAGTGCTACCTATTCAGACCGCGTTTTGCTGGATCGTAAGACGCTTTTGGAGCGTCTAAAAGACGGCCAGAAATTTGTGATCGGTTCACGTGAAGAACTACATGCCAGTACGTTCAAGATTGGAAAGTCTGTCATGATCGTGAAACAGGATGACCACGAGTTGCTTGCCACCCGCGAAAACGCGACGCGTGATGAACTTGAGGAAACACCGTTCTTTTAATTGTGAACTCCCATGAAAATTATTGATAAGACCCCCCTGCAGGACGAGAAGGGTGAAATTAGTTTTACTGCGCGTATTCAGGGAACCCTGAAATACGGCTTGAACTGGTTCGCCGAATTGGAAGCTCAAAAGATCGCGATCGCGCAAATGGATCGTTATCTTGAGAAGGGTGTTGTACTGATCCGTAATTTCACCTTGCCGAATAGCGAGATCGTAATTCCGCTGGTCTTGATCAGTACCGGCGGTATCTTTGTGATCTATGTGACGCATTTAAGGGGGCGTTTTGAAGCAAAGGGCGATCAATGGAATACGATTAATGACAAGGGTGAACGACAGCCCGCCAGCATTAATTTGATTGACCGTGTTTCAAAACTGGCGAATGTGTTTCAAAAATATTTGAAGATACAAAAAGTTGAAATGCAAATGCCGGTTGAAGCCGTGCTGGTTGCGGTGGACCCGGGCGCGCATATCGACTCTCAACGGCCTGTCGCACGCGTGGTAAAAAGCGACGCGATCAAGCAGTTTTTGGGATCGCTCATAAAAGCGCGTCCCATTTGGAGTGCAGAGTTTGTCTACACTCTTGCTGAACGCATCCTTGACCCTGCTCCGCCTGAAGAGCCAAAGCCTGTCATCACGGCTCCCGCATTTAGTGAACCATCACGCCATAAAACTGCTGATCAGGGACAGGCATTTGATTCAGATGAGCTTGGGTTTGCATTTGATGATGGTAATGAGTCTGTTCCGCAAAATCTGCGAGAATCCAACCCGGCGCGCCAGGCACCGCGCTCCAAACCTGTTGCAGGCAGAAAAAAATGTTCGGCTTGAGCAATGCGCAGCTTATGATCCTGGCGGGCATGTTTCTTTCTGGTGCTGTGTTCTCGCCGGCTTTGGCGCTTTTATTTACTACTCTCAATAATCTGCATTGACCACGCCTTTTCTTTCCATTGTTATTCCAGCTCATAATGAAGAGAGCCGTCTGCCTCGCACGTTGGGGCAGATTTTTACATTCCTTGAAAAACAATCCTATCCATTTGAAGTCATTATCGTTGAAAATGGAAGCTCCGACCGCACACTGGAACTGGCGCGTGAGTTTATTTCGCGTTATCCATCCTTAAGAGTTTTACATGAAGAAAGACCCGGTAAGGGCAATGCGGTACGGCGCGGCGTATTGGAAGCGCTTGGCGAATATCGGTTTATTTGTGATGCCGACCTCTCGATGCCAATTGAAGAAGTGCAAAAATTTTTACCTCCGCTGCTTAATGATTTTGATCTTGCCATCGCATCACGCGAAGCGCCGGGCGCAGTCCGCTATAACGAACCCTCTTATCGCCATCTGGGCGGACGCGCCATCAACCTTGCGATTCGGTTGTTGATCCTGCCGGGATTGAACGACACACAATGCGGTTTTAAATGTTTTCGTGCCGAAACAGCCCAAGCTCTTTTCAGTCAACAAACACTCCTTGGATGGTCATTTGATATTGAACTTCTCTATCTTGCGCGCCGCAAACATTTGCGCATCAAAGAGATTCCCGTGCAATGGTATTTTGACGCAGACAGCAAAGTGAACGCAGTGCGCGACGCACTACGCATGATCGGCGACATCTTTCGTATTCACATTAACGCCTGGCGCGGCCGATATGATCTCAACCCCTGATCTTTCCTACGAACGCGACCTGTGGCCCTTCCATAAATATATTGCCGGATTAGACGAAGCCGGACGCGGCGCGCTGGCCGGCCCGGTCTGTGTGGGCGCAGTGATTTTGCCTGATGACGAACCGCATCTTTCCCAAACCTTGAGCGGGGCACGTGATTCCAAACAGTTGACTCCCCGTAAGCGCGCCCAACTTGCGCCGCGCATCAAGGAAATTGCGCGTTCATGGGGAATTGGTTTCGCTGCCGCAGAAGAGATCGACTCTATGGGCATTGTTCCAGCCACACGTCTCGCCGCGAGCCGCGCAGTGGAGATGCTTTCCTTTTTCCCTCAATTTTTATTAACTGATTTTCGGCTCGAACTTCCCGAACTCGATATTTCACAAGCGGCATTGGTCAAGGGCGATCAACGTTCGCTCAGTATTGCAGCGGCTTCGATTCTGGCAAAGACAGCCCGGGATGAATTTATGCGTGATCTGCATAACCAATATCCAGATTATGAGTTTATGCGTCATAAAGGATATGGTACTTTGGTTCACCGTAGAGCAATCGCAGATTTAGGCTATTCCCCGGTTCATCGAAAAACGTTCACATTAAAAAAAACGTGGCTTGCATAAAAAAACATCCTGCAAATTCTTAAGAAGAAATGCAGGATGTTTTTGTGGTTGTTGATGGCTTTTTACTTTTTTAGAATATTATTTCCACCCGATAATTTACTTTCGGGCTTGCCTGAGCGCCAGGCAAAATAACCGAGAACAGCGCCGCCAAGCAAAAGAACTGCGCCGATAATTCCAAACAGGGGAGAAGTGCCGCTGTTTTCAGTTGAGTCATTTGCACCCGGGTCTACAACCACATCTTTGGATTGAGCGCCAAAATCCACAGATGCACGGTCACCGGCATTTACATCCAGGGAGTAGTTCAAATTCATGGTTGGATTATAGTTATCCGGGATGCCCACGGTAATATTGTAATTTCCTTCAGGCACATCCAAAAAACATACGCCTTGATAGGCAGCAGGGTCAGCGGGGATGACCGTATTCTGCGCAGCGGAATATTCGCCATTATTTTCTGTCAGACTGACTGCGCCGCCCGCAATGGCAGGTTCGGTGGTTTCACGCAGCGCGTTGCCGTTGGCATCATCAAAAAGTAATATACAAACTTCTGTTGTGCCAGTGAATGGAGTGGGTGAAGCAGTTGGCGGGACAGGTGTGGGGGAGGGACCTGCAGTGGGCGTGCCAGCCAGAGAGATAATGCCGATCAGCAATTCCTGACCCTCGACCAGACTGCAATTCTCATCCAATGTTGAATTTAATGTGCGAAGCTGCTGCTCTGAGATGTTGTTCAACGCCGCCACGCGAATACAACTATCCCCTGCCTGAACGACATAAACAATGCGGCCATCCGGCCCGGCGGTGGGCGTGGAAATTTGTTGTCGATCAGGGGCCGCATTTGCAGGAAGCCATAATCCAAGCAGGAGCAGGCTCACCAATGTGAATAAGATAAAGAAGCGCTTTATATTCATGCTCAAAATTATATCAGGATTTAGTTAGGCGCTTGTGCCGCGGACAGCGGGCTTTCTTCTAGGTTAAATATAAACTCGAAGGTAGTTTCAACCTTCGAGTTTTTGTTGTTTATTCGTCGCCGCCTTCACCGCCGCCTGCGCTTCCCGGCTGTTCCACGCGGACGATCTCTCCATGATAGTTGATGATTACTTTGAAGCCCATCATGCCGAGGTAGGCGCGCATGTCTTCCGGAATTCCTGTTTGCATGAGCGCATCAAATTGTTTATCTATGTTTTTCAGTTGCTGCTCAATAATGGCTTTGGAGAAGGGATCATCCTGACCAAGCATCTTGGCTGTTTGCTCAGACAAAATATCTTCACTGCCTTTCATCATTTCAGCCATTTGCGCGAGTACAGCGCGGTCTATCTGCTCGGCTGGGATATGACGGCGGAAGCCCGCGTCATCAATGACGTAGCATGGTTCACTGCCAATAAATGCAGACTCGGCGGCGTGTCCTGATTCGTCGATCACAAGTCCGGCAAAGAGAGGTTGATTAGGCATGGGGTGGGTGATAACCTTCTTTCCTCTTTCTTCTTTTTCTCTAAAGAAAGAGGAAAGAAGAAAGAGATGAAATTAACTCTGGCGTCCTTCAACGGCGGCCAGAAGAATGCCAGCGGCGAGGCCGAGGCGGCGATCAAGCAGTTTGTTGACATCCATGCTGAAATCAACAGCCAGTTGATATGAGAACGGATTGAAAGCCTGTTTGAGATCGGCCACGCGATTGGTGCCGAGGGTGATGTCGTAATTTTGCGGGACGAGACCGCTTAAGAAACGGCGAACCAATGCGAGTCCCATGCTGTCTTCAAACAATTTCCCAACGACGTTGTCGCTTACATCAAGAATTTCCCATTCATCGCGCAACATGGAAGCCAGTCCCTTGCGGCGGAGTGCGCCCACTTTTTGACCGGTGGAGCTATCCACCACATCATAGGCGGCGGAGAAATCCATGATCTGGCGGGCTTTGATCGTCAACACTTCCTGGGTTTTGCTTTCATCTGAATACACGCGGATATCTTCGCGTAGTTTGAACATTTTCTGCTCACTGAAGAGTACGAGTTGTCCGCTTGGGTCGAAGACGCGAAATTTGCCGGCCAATGCGAAGACCTGGCGTTTGAGTAAATACTGATTATGTTGAAAAGCTGAATTCATGTTTCTCTCCTCGTTTTAAATGTTGGTTTGAAATTACACGATTTGGATGCGGGTTCCTTCGCCGGGCAGATGCAGATAATCCTCATCAGCCGGGACGTTTGGCCTGCTCCAGCGATAGATCCATTTTGCATCTTCTGACGGAAGATTGATACAGCCGTGGCTGCGTGGACGTCCGTAGTCATTGTGCCAGTATGTGCCGTGGAAGGCGTTGCCAAAGCCGGTGAAGAATGTACACCACGGTACGCCGGGCAGGTCGTAGATATTATTTACTGCATCGCCCTGATTGGTCATGTGGACGGATGGGCCTTTGTGATAGGTGAGGAATTCACCGGTTGGTGTGCGTGTTCCTTTTGTGCCGCTTGAGCAGCGCGATGAGAAGACCATTGTATCTCCTTCAAATGCGGTGACCATTTGAGTGGGCAGATCCACGTGGATCAATTTCTCAGATTCAGGAATGTCTGGAGAAAGCAGAGTCAGCTCTTCGTTAGGGATGATGCGCATGTTGTAGTAGGGGACATAGAATGATTTCTTCAGGTGATTGTCGAAGATCTCATACCAGATGCTTTTTTCGTCACGCGTCACAACTACTTTCTTTACCCAGTGTGTGGTTCCATAATATAAACGGTATCCGTTGTTTGAATACGTGTATGGGGCGAGTCTGGTTTCACTGATCGGGACGGTGATCTCGCCCAGTTGACCGGCGGCCGGGATTTCATAAATCGGTTTTTGCAGTTTGGTTTCCACGGGTTGGAGCCAGCCGGCGTAGGTGTAACCGCCTTCCACTTGAAACCAGGCTTTGTTAAATGGATTGCCTTCTTCACCTTCCACTTCACCCTTAAGACTGATGACCTGATCCATGCCGAAGAGGGATATTTTTTTGGCGTTGAAGGCGGGTGCATCATACAGTGGAATACCGCTCCAGGTGATGCGTCCCTGCGAGGCGGGGGGAGCGGCCAAAGCGGAACCAATGCCTAATTCGGAGAGAACAAGCCCGAGCGCGCCTGAAGCGGAAAGTTTTAAAAAGTCACGACGGGAAAATTTAATATTGTTAATCATTATGGAAGATAGATAACCTTGGCTATGTTTATCTTTCCCTTCTTATTTTTTTCTCATGCAAAAAGGGAGTGGATGAAGTTACAAAACAATTTCAACATTTGTGCCGACGCCGCCGAAGGAAAATTCCTTGTTCATGGAAACTTGCGGAGAGGTCCAGCGGTATAACCATTTTGCAGACTGCATGGAAAGATTGATGCAGCCGTGTGAATGCGGACGTCCGAAATCATTATGCCAGAAGGTGCCGTGGAAGGAAATCCCACTTTCGGTTATGTATTGCACCCAGGGCACGCCGGGCAGGTCGAATCCGCTGGCGGCGATGTCACCGGCGGCCATGTGACGCGATGGCCGTTTGTAATAGGTGAGGAAGGAACCCTTGGGCGTGGTGTATGTGCCCACGCGGAAGATGCCGCCGGTGGAGGCGGGGGTTACAAATACGGGTACATTATTTTCATAAGCGATGACAATCTGTTCATCCAATTGCACTTGAATTTTTTTACTGCTATTGGGAATCTCCGGTGAAAGCGGAGCAAGCTCTTCGATGGTCATAACGCGCAGGTGTTCAGCGCGCGCGTAATAGAGTTTGTCAAATTTGTCATCGCGGATCTGATACCAGACCTGTCCATTTGCGTCGGTTTTTACTGATTTGATCCAGTGGATGGTTTCATAATACATGCGATAGGCTACTTTGGAAGTTTTCTCTGCGGCTTCGTAGGCTTCTGAGTAGGGTACGCTGATTTCTGCGAGCAGGCCGTCTCCGGGAATATTCAATTGCGGCGTGTTCAATAATGTCTGCACGGGCTGCACATATCCCGAATAAACGAAACCTTCCCGCCCGATCTCATACCAGACGCGGTTGTGAGATGTGACATCATCGCTGATGGTGGCGTTGGTGATGTTTAATAACATATCCCGTTGACAGAGTTTAACCGGTTTGGCTTCGCTGGATGGACGGTCATACATCCATATCGTGCGTGTGGTCACACGTCCCTGTACATTGGCAAAGGGATCGTTAAAATGAAAATTGAGCGGAGGCGCAAATAAACCAGCCAGCCCTAACCCGCTCAATTTCAAAAAGTCACGCCGTGATATTTTTTCTGATCTCATTAATTTAATACAAGGATGAAAGCGGAAAAATGAATGTGATGCGTTGTACTTTTCACTTGTTTCCTTGTTTACTGTTCTTCCTAATAATGTACGTTTACCACGGTTCCGACTGAAGCGAAGTTGTACAGCCACTCTGAATCTGGAATGGTCAGATTGACACAACCGTGACTCATGGGCGTGCCAAAATTGTTATGCCAGTATGTGCCGTGTAAACCATAGTCTTTATAAAAATACATAACATAGGGCACATCTGGCAGGTAATACCCGGGACCGGTCATGGCTTGCGAACGCACCTTGATCCAGATTTTAAATTTGCCGGTCACAGTTGGGGTTTGCCATGTGCCGGTGGAAACGACAAATGAATTCACAAGGGTATCGCCTTCATAGGCATATACACGCTGCTCTGAAAGATTCACATCGATCCAATGTTCGCCGCCGTTACTTATCACCTGCACAGGAATATTAACAACCGCAGTGGGGGCGATGTATTCAGGTGTGGGTGTATCTGAAATGATCTCGGCGTAGATTGTGCCAGGCTGACTTGTTACTTCTGGCTGCGTGGCGGGTTGTTCAACAGGCGGAATCTCAGTGGAACTTGGCAGCACAACTGCTTCCAGTGTTGGTTGAGCCGTGGCAGGCACGTCAATAATCGCAGGTTGTGATTCCTGGGTTGCGGTAACTGTTGGCGCTGTTTCAACCAAAGTCACTTCCTGCGGCACAGGTTTCACCGCCACTGGCGCCGCGGCTGGTTTTGCAATATTAACCTGTGCAAAGGATTGTCTTGGAGCGGCCTGCTCTTGTGGCGCAGATGAAAAATTTAAGATGGAAGCCAGCGCAGGCGAAGTGAAGGCAGACCACGCAGCAAACAGGAAAACCCCACATCCCATGACGATCAATAGGATGGGAAGAATTGGACTCCGCTTTTGGGATTTTTTCGCGCCTTCGCTTCGCACGGGACTTTGAGCCTGTCTCGCGTTCTGCGGGCTTTTTCTACCATTTTGTGTTTCACCGGGTCTTTGCATGGGTTACTCCATTCGTTAAGATGTGCTGATATACAAATAAATATGTAGTATGAATAAATCAATTATAAACTGTTACCATTGGATTTCCACGGGTGTGCCTACCTCGGCCCAGTCATACAACACCTGCGCTTCATAGGACCCCAGCACCACACAGCCATAGGAAATGGGCACGCCTAAATAACCGGCCCACAAAGTCGCACCGTTAGGCAAAATAGGCAGGGCGTGAATTCCGTTTTGCATACTGCCTGCCCAATAAATGCCCAGCCAGTTGGGCATCCAAATATCCCAGGTGGCGCCGTAGGCATTGGGAATTTTCTCCAGCACACTGAAGCTTCCCACACGTGTGGCATTGTTCATGCCCGTGGAGGAAACAAAGCTATAGACCAGTACATCGCCTTCATAGACATACATATGCTGTTCTGAGATGTCTACCAGAATGTATTTGTTCCCGCCGTAACCCGGCGCGATGAGGGTGTCCTGCGCAGTAGTAGAGGAATATCCCAGCGGGGCGGCAGTTTCGGCCACGATCTCGGCATACACGATAGACTCAGCCGTTGATGAAACAATGGGAGTCTCTGTTGGCAGACTGGTTGGGATTTGTGTGGGAAGTGCGGTGTAGGTTGGTTTTACGATCTCTGCGTAGGAAAAAGAACGGACTGGTTGTGTTGGCGTGGCTGAGACTGTAGGTGATGAATTAACTGTCCGCGCCGTGAGGCCGGTCAGCGCCAGGATCAAGACGGCGCTTAATGCCAGATACAACTTTTTTCTTTGCAGAGGTTTACTCATGGCACAAAAGTAGGGATCGCAGTTGGAATCACATTTTCATTGTTGATGAAACATAAAATACCCAATGTCACACCTTCTGCAACACGCTCTGTTTCTTTCGTCAAAATTTCGCGGTCAAGGTTTAAGAATCCGGTTTCGATAATAGCCGTAATCGTATTGGGGTCGATTTCAGAGAAGGCGTGATACTCACGCATATCGCCCGTGATACTGCCTGAGTGGAAGGTGAGTCCGGTGGTCTGTTTGTAGCGGTCAACAAGACAGGCTGTAAGCCGTTGTGCACGGTTAACATCCCGTGTTTCGAGCGAAGATGCCACCTTGAACCCTGTGGCTTGATCGTTTACATATTCGCAGGAATCATTATGAATGGAAACCAGCGCCACTGCGCGGTAGCCGTTCAAGCGTGTGTCGAACTCATTGAGCAAGTCCACTTGAAAGCCTTGCGCCTCCAGACTTTTTTGCACAAGGTTGGCGATCTCAAGATTTACATCTGCTTCTTTGAGATCAACTTCACCGTTCTCGTCCACGCAGACTGCGCCTGAGTCATTGCCGTTATGTCCGGCGACGATGCCGATGCGCAATTGCGGTTGGGGCGTGCTGACCGTATTCGGCGCGGCTTGCGGTGTGAGGATCAAGCGCAATTGCTCCTGCAAATTATTCGAAAATAAACTGTTGGGAGTCCATGCGGTGAAAAGGGTGGCGAGCAAAATTGCCACACCCATGGTTGCAAAAAACGGATTCATCGCGCGTGATCTTGCCGTTGGTCTGCGTGCAGATCTGGGTTGCGGAGGCTGGGGGGTGGGGTTTTGGTTTGTAGATTCCATGTTCTATTTCATATATATTACCTTAAAAATGTTTTTGATGTATCTATGAGGTGTATAAGGTTTGTGAGGTATATGAGGGGTGTGAGGTTTGCGGAGCGTGGACTTTTGTCCGCGCTAGTTTTTTTATTGAGCAGCCCATTCTTTTACACGGGTAAATAATTCCTGCATGGATTTTAATTCGGCAACCGGCACAGCCAGATTTTTTGTTTTTGTACGGGCGTACTGAAACACATTGGAATTCTGCGCGATCCACTTTGCGCGTTGACGAAACTCAGCGCGTGAAATAAAACCCGTCAGATAAATGTCCATGCCATAGACCCAGATATTGCTCCACTCCAACGGCGGAATGATATGCGCTTCTTTATGAAGGAGGCTATGAATTCCCAAACGCCCTTCAGGAATATTTTTGACGTGGAGCGCGCTGACCGAATAAAAAGCATCGTGGATCGTGACACGTTTCTGCGCTGGCAGATGCACCACCCGTGTCAAAAATCCCCGCGCCTCGTCCTGCCCGCTGACTTCGACCTGCATTTCTGCATCTGATTCAGATTTCAAAACCAGCGCGCCCAGTGGACGCCACTTTGTAGGTTTGCGCCATTCATCAGGCAGGACGTGCATCAGATAATATGGTTGAGTGGTTTCAAATAATCTTTTGAGATCAGACTGCGAAGCCGCGATCAAGCCTGAGAGGAATGCAAATAAATATAGATCATGATCCGAATGATCGCTGATCGATTGATGGTCAGAAGGTACAAGCGCGGGTGCTCCCAGCATTACAGATGGGTTACTGCGCATTTGCAAGATCTGGTCGCGATGCGAAATCAGAAAGGATTTAATATCACAACTCCGCCCGCCGAGTGAGACATTGTATTTATCCGGCTCGGTAAAAGGCATTGGGGCATTCACGTCAAATGGGATGTTTTGCTGTGAAAGATAACGCCGAAACGCCAACTCCACGGCTACATTCGCCACCATGCGCCTGATTCGGTCATAGGGCTTGCTGCCGGCATACTCAAACAGATTTGGCAGTGCGCGTAAAGCGTATGCAATACCGGCTTCGGTCAGGTCGGGTGTGTAGGGGAGGTGGAGAATGTCAGCAGAGGTGAGCATGGGAGAGGGGAAGTATGAATTATGAAGGATGAAGGATGAAATTAAAAATGAGGGATAAGGGATGAGAAATGAGAAATGAGGGATTAGGGATATGAGTTGTTTACTTGTTTACTTGTTTGCCTGCCTACTTGTTTACTCATTACTTTATTACCTAAAACCACCATTTACGGAGTGCTGGTAGGCGGTGGAACATAATCAATTTCCTGTATGGTTAGATCTGAAAAAGAGACGATGACGGGATTATCTCCCGCAGAATTGATAAAGACGCCGAGTGTGCCGTTTAGATAGTTGGGGTTGTTGATGCTGAATTGGTAGCGTCCGTTGAGGAAAAGCCGCATCTCAGTGCCGACCGCCCAGACGCCAATGCGAACTTCACCCGGCGCGCCAGGGGGGACGTCACCGCTTGGGAGGGGCTTTTGTAATAATTCACGTGTGCCAACGCTGATTCGTTCGGCGCTGACCATGCCATTGCAGGATAAACCAAATCGATAGTACGCCACTGCGTTGGCACGCACAAGAATTCCATAACTATCATCGGCACGGCATAGGCTGGGGCGGGCAGTGATCTCGGCGTAGTAATCGTCCACGCTCAGGTCGTGGCGCAGGCTGATGATGTAGATGCCGCTTTGGGCCGAGAGGTTGAGCCGGTTGTTGTCTATGGCGGCGCTGGCTTGGTCGGAGGCTGCGATATCCCATAATGATTTTTTTGAAAAATCATCTGTGACGAGCATGGCGCTTAACCCGGGACGCATCTCTGGGGTGGGGGCGTAGGTGGAGAATGCTTGAGGGCTGGGGGTGACAGAAGCGGGGAACCAGGCAATGGTCGCAGTGGGAAGCGGGGTTTCCGTCCAAATAATGGGTCTGGGGATGGCGTTTAAATTATCCACAAAGGCGCACGAGCTTCCGATGCCCGTGATGAGAATCAAAATGAAGAAGCGTAGAAATATCATACGTGTTTGATGACAGGATTTCATGGATTGTGTCGTAAAATAATGTGAACTTCATTCTAGCATATAAGGAGCGAACATGAGCGAGAAGCAAGTGCTTGTGACTGGAGCGTGTGGTGAAATTGGTCAGGCGTTGGTGCAGGAACTGGCGAAGCGCGGCGGGTATAAAATTGTAACTGCAGATTTTATGCCGCTGCCTGATTCGATCAAGAGTCTTTCGTCGGAACATGTGCAGGGAGATCTGGTTTACAAGATCAAAACTTTTTATGATTATGATTTCGATACCATCTTCCATTTGGCGGCTTCGCTTTCTTCAAAGGCTGAGGTGGCAACGGAGGAGGCACATCGGATTAATGTGGAAGGGACGATGCAGTTGCTGATGCTGGCTGCGTATCGTTCTGAAAAATATAAAAAGGCAGTCAAGTTTTTATTCCCGAGTTCGATCGCGGTTTATGGCATGTCGAATTTGGAGGAAAAAATAAAAGCGGGTGTGGTGAAGGAAGATGATTGGAATACGCCGCACACCATGTACGGCTGTAATAAATTGTATTGTGAAAAGCTGGGGATGTATTACGGAAAATATTTTGGTCAAAAGCATTTGGACTCAAACCCGCCGGTCATGCTGGACTTTCGAGCGATCCGGTTTCCAGGCTTGATCAGTGCCTTTACATTGCCGAGCGGCGGGACGAGTGACTACGGGCCCGAGATGCTGCACGCTGCAGCTCAGGATAAGCCGTATGCCTGTTTTGTGCGCGAGGATACGAAAATTTCGTTCATGGCGATGCCCGATGCGATCAAGTCTTTGTTAATGTTGATGGATGTGCCGCGTGAGAAACTTTCCAACAATGTATATAACATCGCGGCTTTTGCCATCACCGCCGAGGATTTTCGTCAGCGGGCGTTGAAGGCTTTTCCTGATGCGAAGATCAGCTTTGACTCAAATCCGCGCCGGCAGGGAATTGTCGACTCGTGGCCTGAAGATGTGGATGATTCTCTGGCGCGCTCAGAATGGGGCTGGAAACCAGAGTATGATGTAGATCGTTTCTTCGATGATTATTTTTTACCGGAGATTCGCAAGCGGTATGGGAAGTGAATTTTTTAGAACTTTTCTTGTGTAACTTGAGCTGACTATAAATAAATAAAGGAAAAAAGAACATGAAAAGATCAGATCGTATTTCATTAATTGTTTTTCCCATCCTGATATTAATTGGCTTTCTCGTAGCTTTGGCGGGTAGTCAGGGCGGTGCATTGGCAGGCGGACTTCCCTTGTTTGCTTTGACGGTTGGGCTGGCTTTTTTGGTGCAATGGCTGGCTTTTATCCCGGCTTATCTGATGCAGACTGAAAAATTCTTTGATCTAACGGGCAGCCTCACGTATATTTCCGTCATCTTGCTGGGTGTGGTTTTGAGCAAAAATATCGATTTTAGGTCAATCCTTTTATCGGCTTTGGTTGTGATCTGGGCTGTGCGCCTCGGTACTTTTTTATATAGCCGCATCCAAAAAGCCGGGAAGGATGATCGATTTGATGAGATCAAGCCTTCCTTTATCCGCTTTTTAAATGTTTGGACCATTCAAGGATTGTGGGTAACTTTTACAGTTGCCGCTGCGCTGGTGGCTATTACAACAACCACTCGCAAAGATCTGGATCTGTTTGCCATGATTGGTTTTCTGGTATGGATTTTTGGATTTGCATTTGAGGTGATCGCCGATTCTCAAAAAAGAAAATTCAGCGCAGACCCGCAAAACAAAGGCAAGTTTATTCAAACAGGTTTATGGTTGCGCTCGCGCCATCCCAATTATTTTGGTGAGATCATGCTCTGGCTTGGCATAGCGATTATTGCTTTACCCGTTTTGCAAGGCTGGCAGTGGGTGGCGTTGATCTCTCCTGTATTTGTCACCTTGCTGTTGACCCGTGTCAGTGGAGTTCCCATGCTTGAAAAGAAAGCAGATACAAAATGGGGCGGTCAGGAAGATTACGAGGCTTATAAAAAGAGAACGCCTGTTTTAATTCCCAGGTTTTAATGTTAGTCTGCGCGTTGCCGTATACAATATTGTATGCGGTAACTTTTTTAAATATAAAGGGTTTTCTCAATAAATCGAATTTTTACAGCACTTAAAATATTGAGCAAATGCTCCACCAAAGGAAAAGTATTATGGATTCATGCAAATTTGGTTTTCATAGCTGGGCTTTTACCAACGAAGGCAAAAGCCGTTGGTGTAAAAAATGTCAGAAAAAACAGGAGCAGGATGAGGCCGGCAAGTGGATTGAAAGTCGTCCGGTCAAAGCACCAGTCGTCGAGACAAAATTCTGCGACTGCCCACGAGATTACACCATCTCCCTTAAGTCCATGTCCTGCTCCCGGTGCGGACTTCCCCGCCGCCCAAGGGTGATCCCTACCGGTGGTGGAGATGCTTCAAAGCCTCGCTAATTGAATTGAATGCCAAATATTAAGTTTAAAAACTCATTCAACCTACTTCTGAAATTGCAGAGGCCTTCACTCGTTGGGAAAATGACCCAAGCCTTGTTCCATTATCACGTCCCAATTTCAGCCGCGAAGATCTGGAAAAACGTCACATTGTTACTGTGGATGACCTGACACAACGCCTCGAACATGATCTGATCCACCTGATCTATCTGGATGGGCAGCTGATCGGCGAAGTGGATTATCAAGTAGACCCGGGTCATCTTTTTAAGAAAGAAACGGGAACTGCGTGGATCGGGATCGTCATTGGTGAAGAGATTGGCCGCGGCAGGGGAATAGGCTATCAAGCCATACAATATTTGGAAGAGCAGATCAAACTTCAAGGATTAAAGCGCATCGAGTTGGGCGTATTCGAATTCAACGCGAACGCCATTCGGCTATATCAGAAAGCCGGATATGTGGAAATCGGCAGAATCAACGACTTCACATATTGGCAGGAAAAAATGTGGCAGGACATTCGAATGGAAAAATATCCTTTGTTCTAACTTGAAAATTCGATGCAATGAAAGATCAAATAAATTATTAAACAAAAAAGAGGCTGCTTCATAACAGCCTCTTTTTTTATATCGAAATAAATTACCTGTCTGATTTCTTTTCTTTTCTCGCACGCAGCCAGCCATTCAAGCTGTATTTCACCACGCGTTCATTCCCTTCAAATAACTTCTTAAGATTTGGCCGCAAAGCCCACATCAGTAAAATTTCTGCGCCCACGCCATACCAGACATCCATCCAGGGCATAAGTCCCTGCGAAGCGCGGACAGCGAAGATAATGATCGCAAACAATGCCACCGCCATCGTGGTCACAGATGCGATTCCGAGCGTGAAGAAGGTCAACATGCCAAGCGGCAAAATAATTAAGATCGAGCCGGGCCATAGTCCCATCGCACCGCCAACAGAGGGCGCTCCACCAGCGCCGCCGGTTAGACCGATAATTTTCCCGTTCTCATCGCGCTGCGGTAAAAATATCGAATAGTTGTGCCCGATGATCGCCGCCAGCGGCGCCACCACATGCGCCCAGTGACTGTCAGGTGTGAGCCAGGCCGTTACCCAAACCGCGCCCGCACCTTTTAAAATATCGAGCATGGCTGTCGCAAAGCCTGCCCAAAAACCAGCCGCACGCATGGCGTTCGTTCCGCCGGTGCGTCCGCTTTCCACCTGGCGGATATCCTTCCCGGTTTTAAGTTTAACGATCAGCAATCCAAAGGGGATCGAGCCAAATAAGTATGCCAGAAAAATGATCCCAATATCAATAGCAATTTGCATTAAAACTCCTCCAGTTTGAGTGTATTTATAAAACACAAAAGACTACATAAGGTTGCTTACAACACCTGCAAGGTCACTTCCCGAAAAGAGCCGTCTTTCATCCAAAAACCGCGGGCGCTCCACAAATTTTCCACGCGTGCAAGTATGACATACACCACTGCATAAGCGGCCTGGGCGATGTCGGTTGGCGAAACAGTTTCCGGTCCAGTTGGATGCGAGTGGAAGATTCCAAGCAGTTCCATGTTTTGAGAGTCGATCCACTCAAAGGCATTTAACTGCTCGATGGGATCCATCACGTATCTTGTCGGACTTTGAGCCTGATTCATCACCGCAAGCACAGCCTCTACTTTTGAGTCTTGTCCTGCCAAAAGCCCGCAAGCCTCAAGCGGTGAGAGTGAGTCAACATGAGCGATCATTGTTTGCAGTTGTTCTTTTGTAAGTGTGAGGGATTGCATTAACGTAAAAAGACGGCGGAAATCCAGGCCAGACCAATAATAATTGCCGGCCCAATCGAAGCGCGGCGCAGGGGAAGATTTTCTGCAAGGCTGACAGATAACATGGTCAATGCATAGAGCGGCCCTGTAAGTGCCAGCCCAAATTGTATTGGAGTCAGTGGCCAGTAATGCAAGCCTGCGCCGATCTGTGCGCAGACAATACTGATGCCAATTGCCCAGGGGAAATCCCAGTGGTCTGTGCCATCCAGATGAAGGATGCGTAAACTGATCAGTGCCGCAACCGTAAAGAGGATCGGGATTAGCAGGAACATGCTCACACCAGAAAAACGTAGCGAAGTGGCGAGGATCAGGAATAATGCATACGCGAGCGCGGTTAATCCGGCTCGCGCAAATCCATAGGACGGCGCGGAAGGGTCAATGGTGATGTATTCAGCCAGAAAAACAATGACCAGCACTACAGCCGCAAATGCAAACCCGACCCACCAACTTGTGCCGTCTGGCAGCAAGGTCAGTGGCACACCGACCACAAAGGTGGTTAATGTGGGCAGCATCAGATGTTCGATGTTTGATTTTTTCTCAAGTTTGGGGTGTCCGCGTGTCAGCCAGTCCATACCGGTGGCGGTCAGTGCTGCAGCGAGGATGGTCATAACGGTGCTGAGGGTGAGGGGATAGGCAAAGTAGAAGCCGGGCAGGGTGATGGTCAGCGTGAAGCGCGGCGATTGGATGAGTTTTGTCAGCGCAAAGGTTAACAAAACTGATGCGATCAATACACCCAAGCGGTCTGCCGATGGCAGGTAGGAACGGTTCTCTTGCATGGAAAGATTGTACCTGTGGAGCGCGTGAACGCAAGCAGGGGTATGGTAGAATCATAATGTTATGGAAGTTTTACGACCAGAAAACCTACCCCCACCTCCCGGCGTTATCAATTCAATTAAAGCGGGCTTTGATACCATTGCCACCCATATCACGGCGATCCTCTTGCCGTTGTTATTGAATGTATTCCTATGGCTGGGGCCGCGCCTGCGAATGGATGCATTGTTTGATTCGATCAAGGCGGATGTGGTTTCCATCTGGCAAACGGGCGGTGTATCTCCAGAGGACATCCAGCGTGTGTTGACTTGGTACGACGGCACGATCCCAACTGTCAATTTGTTCTGGCTCATTCGGACGATTCCGATCGGCATCTCGACCCTGTTCCTGTCACAAGGTGATTCTCAAACCCCGTTGGGCGCCCCGGCCATTATGCAAGTCAATGCGCTCAGTTTGCTCGGTTGGATGTTTTTGCTGACACTCATCGGTTGGGTTGGTGGCGGGTTGTACTTTCGTAGTATCGCAAAGCTCGCAATCGTCACTGAAAATGAAAAGCCTCTGCGAATTTCACGCGCCATCATACAGACCATACTAACTTCAATTATATGGGGTATTCTAGCAGTGGTGATTGGCGTGCCGCTTTTATTGTTTTGGCGCTGGTGCTTCAATTCAATGCTTTTATTGCCAATCTGTTTGTGCTATTCCTCAGCCTGGTTTCGATGTGGGTGATCGTGCCATTGTTCTTTTGGCCGCACGGAATTTTCCTTAAACAGCAGAATTTTGTTACATCTGTTTTGAGCAGTGTGCAAATGGCACGCTTTACCCTTCCTACAAGCAGCATGTTCGTGTTGACTGTGTTCCTGCTCACATTCGGTTTGAACTTCGTCTGGAGTATTCCTCCTGAAGATTCGTGGGTGACTTTGCTGGGTATCTTTGGTCATTCTTTCGTTACCACCGCTTTACTGGCGGGTAGTTTTATTTATTATCGTGATATGAACATCTGGCTGCAGAGTGTGATCGAGAAATTGCGAACAACACCTGTGGTAAAACGAGCTTAATTTCAAAGGTTGAATTTTTTGGAGGTTGTTGTGGCAGAAAAAGAAAATAAAATAAACTATGATGTAAGTTCCATTCAGGCGCTCGAAGGTATTGAGCATGTGCGTAAACGCCCCGGTATGTACGTGGGTGGTACGGATATTAAGGCCTTACATCACCTTGTTTATGAAGTTGTTGACAATGCCATCGATGAAGCGTTGGCTGGTTTCTGTAATACCATCAATATCATTATCCATGCCGATAGCAGCTTAACAGTTGAAGACAACGGCCGCGGTATTCCGGTGGGGCCGCATCCTACAAAAAAGGATGCAAACGGAAAACCCATGGAAACGGTGGATGTGGTTATGACCGTGATCGGCGCCGGCGGTAAATTTGGCGGCGGCGGTTATAAGGTCTCCGGCGGTTTGCATGGCGTGGGTATCAGTGCGGTGAACGCTCTTTCAGAGTGGATGTCGACAGAGATCAAACGCGATGGCAAGATCTGGCGCCAGGAATATAAGCGCGGTGTGCCTCAAGGAAGTATTAAACAAATCGGCAAGGTGAAGGACGAAACCGGCACCAAGCAGACCTTCCGCTTTGATAAGCAAATCTTTACGGAAGATATTGATTTCCGCTTTGACACGCTGGTTCAACGCTTCCGCGAAATGTCCTTTGTGACTCGCGGTGTGACAATCAAATTCGTTGATGAACGCGCCGACCGTGAGATGACCTTCTACTTCGAAGGCGGCATCACAGCATTTGTCCGCTATCTTAATCGCAACCGTGACGGGCTTCATCCGGTTGTGCATGTTGAAAAAGAAGTTGAAAATATCGGCATTGAAGCCGCGATCCAATATACAGATTCTTATACTGAATCAGTGTATTCATTTGCCAACACCATCAACACCATTGACGGTGGTACGCATCTCACAGGGCTGCGTTCATCGCTGACTCGTGTGGTGAATGATTACGCCCGTAAGAATGGTCTGCTCAAGGATGCCGACCCGAACTTCTCCGGCGACGATACGCGCGAAGGGTTGACTGCCATCGTCTCTGTCAAGCATCCTGATCCGCAGTTTGAATCACAGACCAAAGTCAAGTTGATGAATCCTGAAGCGCAGACCTATGTCACGCAGGTGGTTGGTGAGGCCTTCAGCACATTCCTCGAAGAGAATCCGCAGGCGGCCAAGGCGATCATCGCGAAATGTCTTACTTCGGCCCGTGCGCGCGATGCGGCCCGTAAGGCACGCGATCTCGTAATCCGCAAGTCTGCGCTTGAGTCGTTGACACTCCCCGGCAAATTGGCAGATTGCTCCGAACGTGATTCATCCAAGACCGAGCTTTATATCGTGGAAGGTGATTCCGCGGGTGGTTCAGCCAAACAGGGACGAGACCGTCACTTCCAGGCCATCCTTCCGTTGCGCGGTAAGATCTTGAACACCGAGCGCGCCCGCCTCGATAAAATTCTTGGCAACAACGAAGTCAGATCGCTCATTTCAGCATTGGGTACAGGCGTTGGTGATAACTTTGATCTCGAAGGGCTGCGCTACGGACGTGTAATTATCATGACCGACGCAGATGTAGACGGCAGTCATATCCGCACGTTACTGCTCACATTCTTCTTCCGCTATATGCCGCAATTGATCGATGGCGGCCACATGTATATCGCTCAACCGCCTTTGTATCGTATCGCTTACAAGAATCAAGTTAAATATGCGTATAGCGACAAAGAGAAGGATAAGTCAGTTAAAGAGTATGGCAGTGATAAAGTTGGCATCCAACGCTATAAAGGTCTCGGTGAAATGAACCCTGAGCAGCTTTGGGAAACAACCATGAACCCGGTCAATCGCACCCTGCTTCTTGTCACCGTGGAAGATGCTGCCGAAGCCGACCGAACCTTTGACATGCTCATGGGCGATGCAGTGGACCCCCGTAAAAAGTTCATTCAAACTCATGCCAAGAGTGTAAGGAATTTGGATATTTAGCAAGCCGGCTTTTCAAAGAAGACGAATTTGAAAGAGATCACACGAGTTGTGGTCTCTTTTTTTGTTCACAGCCTTTCTTCTTTGTTATGAAAGTACCATACACTGTTGTCGTGGTTGTAGTGTAAAATCTCATCACTATGAGCGCTCAGGAATTGCAACCCAGTATGCTTCAAAAAGCGATGCCCGTTAATAGGCATCTCACCAATATTCTCGCCGGTATTGTGCTTGTTTATCAAGTTGTTGCCTTGTTTGTTTTTTTTGCAGGCATTTATCTGGCAGTTGGATGGGTTAAGGAGCCATTTATTGGTTCTTTTTATGAACACACATTGGTATTTAATGATACCGGCCCTGTTCAAAAGGGGAGCGCCTGGGAATTGAACGCGTTGGTATCCAGTGGCGACCAACTGGTTGCGGTGAATCATGTGCCGGTTCAGAGTCATGCAGATGTCAGCAAGGTAATAAAAGGCAACTTTTTCCCTGGGGAAACCATTCCGATCACAGTGCATTTTGTCAATGGAGAAACGCGTGATCTGAATGTAAAGTTAAATTTGTTCCCATCAGAAAGCATCACCCTGTATCTGGTTGTTCCCACTGTTATTAGTTTTATTTTTTTGATCGTCAGTCTGTGGATTTTTGGCTTGCGACGCAACGAACCTGCTGGACGCGCGTTTTCACTTTTTGCATCCTCTGTTGCCATTGCCACAGGGGCTTTGTTTAATCTTACAACAACGCACGAATTTACAGTCGTTTGGATGTTCGGCTGCGCGGTTGCGGGCGGGGCTATGGTGGCACTTGGACTTTCATTTCCGCAGAGTCCGCGTTTGTTGGTTAGCTATCCATACCTGCGATGGGTCGGATTGTTTACCGGGGTGATGCTGGCGCTTTTTGCAACTCCAACACTGTTTAACTTTAACGATCCAACAGCTTACATTGGAAGTTGGAGAACTATTTATATATTTGTCGCGTTAAGTGTCCTGTTTCTTATTGGCGCAAATTTATATTATGCCTTTTACGCGCAGTCCCCGGTTGTGAAAACCCAATCGCGTGCAATTCTTATTGGCACAGTGGTTTCTTTTACTCCGCTAAGTATCTGGCTTGCCCTGGGCGGTGTGCTGGCTCTTAATTTTTCACCCTATTTGTTTCTGCCAGTGATCATCTTCCCGGTTGTGATCGGTTACAACATCATGCGCTTTAAGTTCCTGCGTACAGACGATCTGGTGCGTCGCGGGGTGATGTATGCTCTGCTTACCGTGTCGGTCATAAGCGGATATGCTCTGCTTGTTACAGGCATCAGTTTTATGTTGAATACCAACCTGCCTTCGAATAATGTTTATTTGGTGGGCATTTTTATCTTTGTGTTGGTTATTGTGCTTGAGCCGCTTCGCACGCGTTTGCAGTCGCTGGTAGATACTGTATTCTTCCGTGGTGAACGCGCCTTTGCGGAGCAACTTCAGGATTTTTCCCGCAAACTTACCACTGCATTGGACCTCAACACAATCGGCCTGATTCTGCGCGAACAGATCGCATCCACCTTAAGCCCGAGCAGGATCCACGTCTACACATATGATTCTCTCAACGACTTTTTCGCCGCCCTTCCCTCAGAGGATCACCGCCCCACAAGCGATATTCGGTTCACAGCCACCAGTACATTTGCGCAATATTTTCAAAATGAACGCCTGCCGCTGTATTTAGACAATGCTTCTTCTCTGCCCGATTCACTGCAATCAGAACAATCGCGGCTTGCTTTACTCGGTGCGCGTTTGTTCGTTGTTTTACCCGGCAAAGACCGTGCAAACGGCTGGCTGGCCTTGGGCGCGCGCTTGTCGGGACAGGCATATGCTCCGCGTGATCTGCGCTTCCTTGAAAATATTTGTGACCAGGCTTCTGTTGCAATTGAACGAGTGCAGACCGTGGCCCATCTGGAACGCCGCATTCAGGAAATGAATGCGTTGACTCGTGTCTCGCAAGGCGTGAACGTTACATTGACCTTTGACGATGTACTTGAGTTGATCTATGCCCAAACCGCACAGATCATCCCCACCACTCATTTTCACATTACACTTTATAACGAAGGCAATGATTACTACTATTACGGCTTTTGTGTTGAGAATAACGAACGTATTCCCGAGCGTGAGAATTTACCATTTTCGATCAGCACCGGCCTCAGCCCTGAAGTCATTAATAAAAGCCGCCAGATCATTACACAGGATTACATTCGTGAATGTCAGGCGCGCAGTCTGACGCCGATCCTCGATAATGTATTTGCATGGATGGGTGTGCCGCTTAACGCGGGTGCCAAATCCATTGGCGCGCTTAGTATTGGCAGCCATGATGGAGCCACCGCCTACACCCGTGGACAGCTTGAGCTATTGCAGGCGATTGCAGATCAAACTGCGGGCGCGATCGTGAAAGCGCGTCTGCTTGAAGAGACTCAACAACGCGCCCATCAACTCTCCACATTAAATGAAATTACACGGCAGCTCACATCCACGCTTGAACTGGGACCTTTGCTTCAAAATATTCTTGAGAATGCCGTTGGTATTTTGAATTGTGAAGCGGGTAGCTTATTCCTCGTGGATGAACAGACAGGTGAATTGGTCTTTAAGGTTACTGTGGGACCTGTCGCAGCAAACTTGATCGGTCAGCGCCTGCCGCCAGGGACAGGGATTGTGGGACGCGCAGTACAAATGCGCAGGCCGATGATTGAAAATGAAGAACAGCGCTCCAACTCCCGTTTCGGCGGAATCGATCAGCAGACAGGTTTTATCAGCCGCGCATTGATGGCTGTCCCCTTGCAGGTAAAAGATCGAGTCACCGGAGTTATTGAAGTCATCAACCGTAGAGACGGCCTGCCTTTTGTAGAGGACGACCAAACCCTGCTCACTGCCTTTGCAGGTCAGGCGGCGGTGGCGATTGAGAACGCGCGTCTTTATACATTGACAGATCAAGAGCTGGCGGCGCGCGTTGAAGAACTTTCGGTTATGCAGCGTATTGACCGGGAATTGAATGCCAGCCTTGAAATGGACCGCGCCATGCGCATCACATTGGATTGGGCCTTACGTCAATCTGATGCTGAGGCGGGACTGATCGGAATGTTGGATGAAGATAAACTGCGCGTTATGGCACATCAGGGATTTGACGAACGCATGGAAAATCTGCCTGATCAAACCATGAAGATCGAATTGCCCGCCATGCTGTTGGCTGTGGAAACCGGTCAGCCTCAGCGATTGTCAGTTTCTGCTTCACGGGAAAAATTGACCCCCACTGCGCACACACAAATGATCATCCCCATCCGACGTGAAACCGCAGTCATCGGTCTGCTTCATTTGGAAAGCACAAGTGACTCGCAGGTGGATATTGCATTTCTAACCCGTCTTACCGATCATGCCGCCATTGCCATTTCCAATGCGCAGCTATTTGGAGAAGTTCAGCGCGCGAATCTTGCCAAGAGTGACTTTGTTTCGTTTGTGGCGCACGAGTTGAAAAACCCGATGACCTCCATTAAAGGCTATACCGAATTAATGGCTGGCGGGGCTGTAGGTCCGATCAATGATATGCAGACTAATTTTCTACATACGATCAAATCCAATGTGGAGCGTATGTCTACACTGGTTTCGGATCTTAATGATAACTCCAAGATCGAAGCGGGACGTTTGCGTCTTGAATATAAGGCAACTGAAGTAGCCCCGGTGATTGATGACACAGTTCGTTCCCTCAAGCGCCAGATCGAAGATAAAAAACAGATATTGAAAATCGTATTGCCTGAAAAATTATCCCTGATGTGGGCGGATCGAATGCGTGTTATTCAGGTGCTCGTTAATTTACTCAGCAACTCTTATAAATATACGCCGGAAGGCGGCACCCTGCAGATTGGCGCAGAGGAATCTGCGAACCAATGGGATGCTGAAGGCGCAGCACGTGTGATTCACCTTTGGGTCAAAGATGATGGGTTGGGGATGAGTCCAGAGGATCAGGAAAAGATGTTCCAGAAATTCTTCCGTTCTGACGATCCAGAAGCGCTTAAGTCTCCCGGCACTGGGTTGGGTTTGAACATTACGAAGAGTTTGGTTGAAATGCAAGGCGGTAAAATTTGGTTTGAAAGCGAGTTTCGTAAAGGCACCACTTTCCACATCACAGTTCCGGTTGCAGAAGAGTAGCGAGGCGTTATGACATTGTTTTCATCTGTAGGTTCTGCACAGGCACTGGACGGGCGTGAGGCTGGTTTACAAGCTGCACATCAAGCATTAAATCGCATGGGTGTAAATGCGCCGGGGCTTGCTCTGGTAATCTCTTCGCATCAATATCAGGCGCGTGAAGTGTTGAGCGGTGTAAGCAGTTTGTTGGGTGAAATTCCCATGCTTGGCTTTAGCTCTCCCGCCGGATTTACCCAGGAAGGTCAAACTCCGCACTCGGTTGTGGTTGCACTTATAAGCGGCGATTTTCAAGCAGAAACAATGTGGTTCCCCGGATACGCCCAGTCTGGACGTGAAACCGCTACAAAGGTTGCGCAACATGCCGCAGCGCGGGTGGAACGACAATCCCTGCTTTTCTTTGCCGATGGATTCAATGGAGATGCCGAGCAGTTTTGCAGCGCGGTCACACCGGGTTTGCATATCACTGGCGGGCTTTCAAGTGGTGACCTGCATACAGGCAACACGTATCAAATGGCTGGCACTCAAACCGGCACGGGTGGTTTGGTTGCTGCTTTTCTGCGTGGGAATATAAAAATAGGAATTGGGTACGATCACGGTTGGGACCCGGTGGGAAGCCAGTTTCGTGTGACACGTTCTCGCGGCTTCTGGCTGCGTACATTGGACGGCCGTCCTGCATCCGAAACCTATGCCGGACTTTTTGGTTACCCTGCACGTGATTGGGCCTTCCCGCCTTTGAATTACCTTGCGCGTTTATATCCGCTTGGTGTGGAACAGGGAGAAGACCTGGTCGTGCGTTCTCCGAGCCGTGTTGAAGCCGATGGCAGTTTTCGCATGAATGCCAACATCCGTGATGGTATTGACGCCTATCTTTTGGTGGGCAGCCGTGTGGCCTGTGAACGTGCTGCGCGTCAGGCGACACAGCAAGCCTTATTACAACTTGGTGATGCAAAGCCGGCTTTCGCACTTGTCCTGGTGGACATTGCATGGCAAATGCTGCTTAAAGCCCAGCCCGGCATCGAGATCGCCGCTGTGCAGGATATTTTGGGAACAAAAATTCCCATCGCAGGTGGGTATACATTGGGGCAGATCGCACCAACAACTGACTCCATACCCAAGTTCTTAAATCAACATATTCTTGTCATTGTATTTGGAGAGCCAAACCCGTCCTGATCTACAAACCGGCTGGCACAACCCAATCCCGAAGCCCGTCTCATAAGAGCGGGCTTCGTTTTTTACATATATACAACTTATTTCAGCTTTTTAGCGAGATTTCATGTCGAAAAGAAGCTGCCTTGCAATTTGGTTAACACCAGTTTTTTGGATTTACTGTATACTGCCTGAATAATCAACGAGGCAGGGTATGACAGAAAAGAAAACCCCTTCAAAGAAAACAACCAAACAAGCCGAACCCGATCAGGAAATTCAGACGGGCGACCAGAGTATTGCTGTTGGCGGATCTGTGACAGACAGTGCCATCATTCATGGACAGACCATCGTCCTCGCCGATCGTTTCTGGCGTGACCTGCAACCTGCCATGCCAGCCGAAAAGCTTCGGGAGGCCACTGCGGCATATCTCGCCTACCTGACCGACCGCCATTATTACCTTAGCTTAAAAGGCATGGGCATCTCAGACCGTGTCCCGTTAAAGCTAAAACTTCTTGATCTTTATGTGCCGCTTAAAGCGCGCATGGAATTACCCGAAGGCGATACATGGAAACGTGATATCAGTCTGGCAGGCCGTGACATCACCAACGATGAACAGGAGCTTTTACATTTTGGTGAGCCTGTTCCGCTTTTGAAAGTTTTACAACAGCATTCGGGTGTGATCGTGTTGGGTGACCCCGGCGCCGGCAAGACCACCTTTGTAAAATATCTGGCATTACGCCTTGCGCGCGGCGAAGGCGTCAAGATTGGTCTTAACGATTATTTACCCATTCTATTGCCATTGGCGGCATTTGCGAATGCACTTCAAACAAGAGATATTCGCCTTGATGATTTCATCGCCGAATATTTTGCGGGCATCGGCGCGGACTTGCCTGTTGGCGCAATGTTAAGTGAAGCTCTCAAAGTTGGCCGGGCGCTGATTCTGCTTGATGGTCTCGACGAAGTGCGCGACATCAATATGCGGAATACAGTCGTGGAGCGTGTGGTTGACTTTTTTGCCTTCCATCGCCGTGAAGGTAATAAATTTGTGTTGACCAGTCGTGTGGTGGGCTATCGCGCGGTGCGGCCTTCGGCGGAAGATCTTGTCGAATGTACCATCGTGGATTTTGAAGAAGATGAGATCGAAGAATTTATTAAACACTGGACCACCGCGCTGGAAAAACAGGCGCAGGGCAACACTGCCATCGCGCAGGCAGATGCGGAAACAGACCGCCGCGAACTGCTTGATTCGATTCAACAGAATCCCGGTGTGCGGCAATTGGCATCCACGCCCCTGCTGTTGACCATTCTGGCTTTGATGAAGCGGCAGGGCGTTTCGCTTCCTGAACGCCGGGTGCAGCTTTACGATCAATATGTAAATACTTTGCTTTCCACCTGGAATCGCGCCCGCAGTTTAAGCGGACGTGCCCCCGGCCGTGATATTGATGAATTGCAAACTGTGCGCATCCTCGCCCCGCTTGCATTGTGGATGCATGAAGTCAGCCCGGGTGTAGGATTGGTGGGGCGTGAAGATATGCGCCGCAAACTTGAAGAACTTTTTATGGAGCGCAATGAGGCCTCTCCGCATCAGGCGGCGCGCCAGTTTCTAACAGATGTGCGTGAACATGCCGCGCTGCTGCTTGAGCGCGGTCCCGGTGAGTATGGATTTATTCACTTAACCTTTGAAGAATATCTGGCAGCCGTTGCGCTTGCATTGATGGGACAGGGCAACGCCGCGCCGATCATTGAAACATTATCGGCGCATGTGGGGGAGCAGGCCTGGCGTGAAGTGACTTTGCTGACCATTGGCTATCTTGGCATTCGTCAACAGTTGCCGAAGGTCGCGGGGGAAGTCGTTGAAGCGCTGGTTAATAATCAACCCGGGCCTCCCGGCGAAGCGGTGGTACTGGCTGGTGATGCAGTGCTCGACACCTGGCCTGGCGGCGTCTCTCTGCAAAGCAAGGAATATGTTATTCAAGCATTGTTGACCACCATGCAGGATGGCGAGATCCGCCCTGAGTTGCGGCGTCATGCCAGTTTGCTGCTGGGCAGGCTTGGGTGGCGCCCGGGAGATCTTGATCGGTTTGCGGAAATTCCTGCGGGCGAGTATCAGGCCGGAGTTAAGAAAGATACGAAGGAAATCCCGTATATGTACTTCATCGGCAAGTATCCTGTTACCAACATCCAGTTTGCGCGATTTGTTAAAGAAGATGGATATCAAACACAGGAATACTGGAGTCATGATGGCTGGGAGTGGCGCACAGGCAAGTATGATTCGCGCACACTTGAAGCTGTGGTGCATGATTGGCTGGAACATCGTCCGCTTGCGAAACGCAACACACCCTATTACTGGCATAGCATTGAGTTGAGCAATCCGATCGTGCCGATCGTGGGCGTGAACTGGTTTGAAGTGGAGGCTTATTGCAACTGGCTTTCCAAAAAGATCGTGGCTGTGCCTGAGGGATACACCATTCGTCTGCCTCGCGACGATGAATGGGAACGTGCCTCGCGCGGCACAGATGGGCGCGAATATCCCTGGGGCGAAGGGTTTGATAAAGCCGCCGCGAATACATGGGATAGTGACTCGACCGGTTCGGGGCTGGGCGGCACAACCGCAGTTTGCACATTTCCGCAGGGCGTCAGCCCTGATGGCGCGTGGGATATGAGCGGCAATATTTGGGAGTGGACCCGCTCCTGGTATGATGAAGATAAAAAATATCGCATCGTGCGCGGCGGTTCATGGATCGGATATCAATGGTTCGCGCGTTCATCGTTTTGCAACTGGTCGATCCCGTTAATGTTCAATGATGATCTTGGCTTCCGCGTGGTGATCGCGCCGAAGGATTCATAATATAAATTTGGAGGAAGCATGGCAGAGGAAAATAAAAAAACCGGTCAAAACGCAGGCAACGGCAGCATTGTGATCGGCGGCAATGTGCATGGCAGTAATATCGTCATGGGCAACAATAACAACGTTTCGAATCAAAGCGTCAATATCACTCAGTCCTTTGAAACCATCTACAAATTTATCGATGCGCATCCCAAACTTCAAACCGGCAAAAAAGAGGATGCAAAGGCCGAACTCGCCGAGATCAAAACCGCGCTCGAAGAGCCAAATCCCGATGAAGGGTTTATTACACGGCGTTTTCGCAACATCAAACGCATGGCGCCCGATATCGTTGAAGTGGCTTTTGAAACCTTTAAAGAATCCGATCAGCGGCGTGGCAGAAGTCATCAAACGCATCGCAAAAAAAATGGCTGAAGAATAGAATACAAGTACAATCAACTGGCGGAATCCTCCGCCAGTTTTTTATTGAGAGGAAAAATGAAACTCAAAATATTTGTATTGACCCTGAGCATTTTGACTTTTACCGCCTGTTCGATCCCCGTGGATGCGGCTCCGCCTCCCACCGCCCTGATGCCTGCTACACCCCAACCAACATTGATCGCCCCTGCAACATTTACTCCCATTCCCGCGTTGACACAAGTTGCCACCTCCACACCGACAGTCTTCGCGCCTGTGGCAGATCTCCCGTTCTGCGATGATCCGCGCGGACGAGAGTTACTCACTTCATTTTGCGCCGTGATCGCCTCCAAAGATGGGCCATTACTTGCTTCACTCGTTCCCCATCTTACGGCATGGACGTGCGCTACTATCGCGATGGCAACGTGGTTAATTACGATGTGGAACATGCAAAATTTGTTTTTGAAACCACCTTCCAGGCCGACTTGGGGAATTTCCTTTGGAAGCGGCGAATCTACTCTCGGCTCTTTTCAGGAGATCATTCTGCCAGCCTTACAACAGGTATTTATACCCGGCGCGATCATTGAATGTAACCAGATCAAACTTGGCGGAGTAACCTATCAGGCCCTTTGGCCCTACGCTGATCTGAATTACTATTCGGTACATTTCCCCGGCACCGAAGTAAACGGCAGGTTAGATTGGCAAACCTGGGCCGTTGGCATGGATAATCTGGCAGGCCGGCCTTATATCGCGGCGCTTATCCATTACGAGTGGGAGCCGTAAAAAACTTCATCTTTTGCCAAAGATGTGAATAATTCAATATCTTTCCTCTTTCTATTTATGGAAGAGGAATTTTTATTTCTAAGGTAAGAAACCACCTGATGTGTTACTCTATAATCTATGCTATTGCAAAAAGTTGCAATAAGGAATTCTTATGACCTGTGCTGCTGACTATGCCCCCCAACTCCGCGCTCGCGGCTACCGTATGACCCCGCAAAGGATGACAATCCTGCATGTGCTTCATCATTCAGGCAAACATCTCTCGCCGGTTGATATCTATGAACAGGCGCGGAAGGAATTACACGGTATTACAGAAACCACTGTGTATCGCACTTTGGAGTTTTTGGCCGAGAATGGACTGGTTCGCTCCGCGCACATGGGGAATGGTCATCTTGTCTATGAGATCGCGCGGCATGAGCATCATCATATAAAATGCCGTAATTGTGGAAGTGAGATGGAGGTGGATCACACATTACTTGCCAAACTTTATCGTCAATTAGAGTCTGCGAGCGGCTATCGGTTAACCGACAGCCACATCACATTTTTTGGTCTTTGTCCCGATTGTCAAAAAGGAGAATAACATGCACTACTCACCAGTTCTTATGCACATCCCTGATGGCTTTCTAAGCCTGATCGTATCCATCATTTGTTGGCTGGCTTCCATGCCATTATCGGTCTTGCCATTTCAAAGACGAATAAATCGCTCGGCGAAAAACAAATCCCATTAATGGGTGTGATGGCAGCCTTTATCTTTGCCGCACAGATGATTAACTTCCCTGTAGCAGGCGGCACATCTGGTCACTTGTTGGGCGGCGCAATGGCCGCAATTGTATTGGGTCCCTGGGCCGGCATGTTGGTGATGACATCGGTCATTGCTGTGCAGGGTTTGCTTTTTCAGGATGGCGGCCTGGTCGTGATGGGCGCCAATATCTTGAATATGGGATTGGTCACCGCTGCGGTTGGGTACGGACTTTACCGTTCTGCTTCCACCCAGTCTACAACTGTAAAACTCGGCGTGGCTGGTGTGGCTGCCTGGCTTTCAGTGATGACCGGCGCTTTGTTAACCTCGCTTGACCTTTGGTTAAGCGGCACCTCTCACTTACAGATGGTGATTCCTGCCATGCTGGGCGTCCATGCTTTGATCGGTTTGGGCGAAGCGTTGATCACTGTCTCCGCTTTGGCTTTTATTTTGCGCACCCGTCCTGATTTACTCGGCGCAGATTCAGAATCTGCAAAGGGCAGCCGCGGCTGGGTAGTAGTTGGCGCGTTGATCTCGCTCGCGGTTGTGTTGATCTCTCCGCTCGCTTCCGGTGACCCGGATGGGCTTGAGCGCGTGGCGATCAATATGGGATTCATTGACACGGGCTTATCTGCTCCGTATTCGATCATCCCTGATTACACGTTGCCCTTCCTCGGTGAAACCGCATTTTCCACCATTGCGGCCGGAGTAATCGGTGTATTTGTTGTTGGTGCGATCATGATGCTTGTTGGCCGTGGTATGAAAGCCAAAGCGTAAACAAAAGAAATATCCACATCCTGAGCGGAGCCAAAGGACGTGGATGTTAAGAATTGTAATCTTCACATTAACTTATGCTTTTGTCCTTCGACTGCGTTTCTCGGAGTGCGTTCGTCACTTCGCTCAGGATGTAAACTATTATGCACTTCGATGCCTTTGATCGTTATCACGAAAAAGAAAGTTTCATCCACCACCTTGACCCGCGGGTTAAGGTGGTGGTGACAATCGTTTTTATTGTCTCCAATGCGCTTTTGCCGGATGGCGCATGGCTGGCCTTTGGATTGGCGTGGCTGTTTTTACTTGCGGCGAATGCGCTCTCAGGACTGGGCATTGCTTATACACTTAAGCGTTCATTGATCACATTACCTTTTGCGCTGATCGCCGTCACGGTCTTGTTTTCAATTCCGGGGAAGCCTGTTGCAAACTTTAGCATTGCCATGTGGGACTTTGTCATCACCGATGCGGGTTTGCTGCGCTTCGTGAGTATTCTCATTCGCTCGTGGCTGTCGGTGCAGATCGCGTTGTTGTTGGTGGCGGCCACGCGCTTCCCAGACCTGATCCATGCCTTGGAACATTTGCGCGTGCCTGCCATCCTCACGACCATCATTGCATTTTTATACCGCTACCTGTTTGTGCTGACGGATGAAGTCTTCCGTCTGCTAAGGGCGAGAGAATCTCGTTCGGCGAGCGTAACAGGCAAACGGTCGGGGGGAGGCGTTTTCTGGCGTGCCAATGTCGCCGGTAATATGGCAGGTCAACTCTTTTTGCGGAGTTATGAACGCAGTGACCGCATCTACAATGCGATGTTGTCGCGCGGGTATACCGGTCATCTTTATACGTTGAATGCGCATGAGATGAAGCCGAGTGATTATTTTGTGACTGCGTTTGTGGTTGTGCTGGTGGGGCCGAACGGCGCGGGCAAATCAACTTTGATGCTGCACCTGAATGGGATTTTGGGCGGGCACGGCGAAGTGGAGATTGGTGGTCAGCGCCTCACCCGTGACAATTTGCCTGCCATCCGCGCAATGGTCGGACTCGTGTTCCAGAATCCAGACGACCAACTTTTCTCGCCAACTGTGTTCGAAGATGTGGCGTTTGGTCCGCTGCACATGGGCCTGCCCGAAGCGGAAGTGCTTGCCCGTGTGGATGCCGCGCTCGAAGCGGTGCGTATGTCTTCTTATAAAGACAGACTCTCGCACCATCTCAGTGTGGGAGAGAAGAAACGTATTGCCATCGCCACCGTGCTTTCGATGAACCCGAGTATTCTGGTGCTCGATGAACCTTCCGCCGGGCTTGATCCGCGCGCGCGCAGAACATTAATTAATTTATTGCGTGAACTGCCCATTACCATGCTGGTCTCCACACATGATATGAAACTGGTGCAGGAATTATTTCCGCGCACGATCGTGATGGACGAAGGCCGGGTTGTGGCCGATGGTTTGACAATGGAAATTTTGGATGACGAAGAATTTTTGAAGGCGCACGGGCTGGAGAAGCCGTAAGCATTAAGATTTACAAAGGATGATGACAACGACAAACTCGCCGACCTCATCTCCTTCTTCGCCGGTGACGATGCATCCAATCCGCCGCAGTTGATCGTTGAGTATTTTGTGCCGTAAAGGAATTTGTAGTCAGTAATAAGACTTCGGATGTCTGCTTTTAAGCAGACATCCGAAGTCTTATATTTTTGATGTATACTCAAACATAACCAACCTAAAGGAGGAATCATGGTTCCCAAAAGAAAGCTTTTTCAAATAATTACTATTTTATTGTTAACTTTCAGCTTTTGTTTCGCTGACACTGCACATGCGGCAGAAATTCTTTATGCCTCACCAGTCGGAACAGGAGATTGTAAGCTGGGCATCTTCTTGTACATTACAATCCGCGCTGACTGTTGCCGCTGGCGGCGATGAAATTTGGGTGATGGCAGGAACTTACAAGCCCACTACAGGAATGGATCGCACAGGCACTTTTCAACCAAGAATGGAGTTGTTGTCTATGGTGGGTTTGGCGGAACAGAGGCCGCACGCGGCCAGCGTAACCCGACAATTAATCTCACTACCCTGAGCGGTGATTCAAATGGCGATGATGTAGGGTTTACCAACAATTCTGAGAATGTTTATCATGTGGTTACTGGTGCAACTGGTGCGACCTTGGATGGCTTCACTATTACAGCAGGCAATGCCAATGGTATTTATGCTAATCATAGTGATAGCGGTGGTGGAATGCTCAACTACACTAGCAATCCAACGGTGACGAACACCACCTTCAGCGGCAACTCCGCAGACTTCGGTGGAGGGATGGAAAATTTTTCCAGCAGTCCTAGATTAACAAACGTTACATTCAGTAGTAACTTGGCTACCAGTACAGGCGGCGGGGTGAGTAACGAAAACTTAAGCAGTCCAATATTGGTAAATGTCACTTTCATCGGTAATGTGGCAATTTTTAGTGGTGGGATGAGCAACTCCGAATCCGGCAACAATCCAATCATATTGACAAATGTTACCTCATTGGTAATTCGGCAAGTCAAGGCGGCGGAATGGGCAACTACTTTAGCAATCCGCAGATCTGCAATACGATTTTCTGGGGAAATACGGCCAGCCAAAGTGGGGCGCAGATTTCTAACTTCATGGCGGGCTCATCTGTATTAGAGGATAGCGTTGTACAAGGCGGGTGCCCTGTGGGAAGTACTTGTACAAATATCATTCTCACAAACCCACTGCTTGGCATACTTGGTGATAATGGTGGTTTTACGCAAACTGTTCCTCTTCTAGCCGGTTCATCGGCTATCAATACAGGGAATGATGCGTATTGTCCGGCTACAGATCAACGCGGGGTAACGCGCGCGAACTGCGATATCGGCGCGTATGAATTCAATAAGCAATCAGGACCCGTTTTTGTGGTCAACACGAATGGCGATGCGAATGGCTCGTGTGACGCGTACGTCGCGGGCGCATCTGACTGCACGCTGCGCGAAGCGATCAACGCGGCGAACACGATCAGCGGCACAGACACCATTACCTTTGACGCGGCGCTGGTTACGGACCCCATCACGCTTTCCAGCCAACTGCCCCCCGTCACCACGGCCATCGTCATCACCGGCAACGGCGCGGCGAATACGATTATCCAAGCCAATGGCGCGGCGAACACTGCCACCTACCGTGTTTTTGAGGTTAGCAGCGGAAATCTGACTCTCGATAGCCTAACGATACGGCATGGGCGTTGTAATGGTTCTTGCCCAGCACTTTACCAAAATGTTGGCGGCGGGATTCTCAACAACGGCACGCTAACGGTGACAAACAGCACCCTTTCCGGCAACTCCTCCACGTTAGGCGGCGGCGGGATTAGCAACTATGGCACGCTGACGGTGACGAACAGCACCCTCTCCGGCAACTCCGCAACCAGTGGCGGCGGAATCGGCGGTGGGATACTTAACGGCGGTACACTGACGGTGACAAACAGCACCCTCTCTGGAAATTCCTCCGCATTCGACGGCGGCGGGATTACCAACGGCTTCGACGGCACATTGATGGTGACGAACAGCACCCTCTCCGGAAACTCCGCAACTCAAACCGCCGGTGGAATTAGCAATTACGGTACGCGGCTGACGGTGACGAACAGCACTCTCTCCGGCAACTCCGCACCCAATGGCGGCGGAATCTACAACCAAGGCCCACTCAACTTTGCCAATACGATCATCGCCAACTCCACGACTGGTGTAGATTGTATCAACTCTGGCGGCGCGATTGGAACCAACACCAACAACCTGGTGGAAGATGGCTCATGTTTCCCAACACAAAGCGGCGACCCGGCTCTGGGTCCGCTGGCGGATAATGGCGGTCCTACTAAAACCTTTGCCCTGCTCACGGGTTCCCCAGCCATTGATGCGGGCGATGATACTACCTGTACAGCTACGCCTGTAAATAACCAATCGCAGAATGGATTGACCCGTCCACAGGGAGTTCATTGTGATATTGGTGCGTATGAATTGGATAATATAGCCCCCGCTGTTTCATCCATTGTTCGCGCCAGCGCCAATCCAACCAACGCAAGCAGCGTAGATTTCACCGTCAGCTTCTCTGAAACCGTCACCGGAGTAGACATCAGCGATTTTACTTTGACGACAACCGGCGTATCTTCCCCCGCCCTCAGCGGAATCAGCGGCACGGGCAGTAGTTACACAGTCAACGTTAACACTGGCAGTGGCAGCGGCACCATCCGCCTGAATGTATTGGATGACGACACTATCAAAGATACAGCCGGCAATTCCCTATCCGCCGGCTTCACTAGCGGCGAAACCTACACGATTAGCAAAGCCGCTACAGTTGCCACATTCAGCGATGTCCCATTAACCTACTGGGCTAGCAGCTACATCGAACGCCTATACAACGCTGGTATCACCGGCGGCTGTGGCGCGGGAATTTATTGCCCAGATAATTCTGTCACCCGCGCACAGATGGCAGTCTTCTTATTGAAAGGGATTCACGGTTCAAGCTATGCGCCGCCTGCCGTGAATGGCAATACCGGCTTTAGCGATGTCGCTGCGGATTACTGGGCAGCCGCATGGATCAAACAACTGGCCGCCGAAGGCATCACCAGCGGTTGTGGTGCTGGCATCTACTGTCCCGATGCGACAGTCACACGCGCGCAGATGGCGGTCTTCTTACTGAAAGCCAAGAACGGATCCAGTTACAGTCCGCCCGCCGTGGGAGTCAGCACTGGCTTCAATGATGTCGCCACCGATGCCTTTGCCGCAGCCTTTATCAAGCAGCTAGTGGCATATGGCATCACCAGTGGCTGTGGCAATAGTAACTACTGTCCCGATGACTCAGTCACCCGCGCACAGATGGCGGTGTTCCTCGTTAAGGCTTTTGGTCTGCCGTAGGAAAAAGTCGTGTCAATTTACAAGGTAGGTCGAAAGAGCTGTGAGAGAAAATTCTCGCAGCTCTTTTTAGAACTATTTTTATTCTGGTTCGTGTGTAAAGAATGTTCAAAACTTATTGCTGAGCAAGAATTTTCTACTTGTGTAAAAGACCAATACGCGAACACTTTGACGGGCTCAGCATAGGGGAGAAATGTCTCGTTGAATCTCACCAGTAACTCGTTTAAAGGCCTTCAGCCGGTGATTGTAAAGAGTACGCACATAGCGTTATACTTGAATCTTGCGTTTTGAGAATTTTAAAATTTTGGAGGGTATCTCGTGAAAAAGCCAAGTTATTTTATGTTGATTTTTGTCCTGATCATTGTCATTCTGGGTGGAATTCCAAATCAGATCGTCCGTGCGAATACGATTTGGACAGTCACAAATGCAAATGATAGCGGAAGCGGTTCGTTGCGTCAGGCAATTATCGATAGTAATTCGGGCGACATAATCTCATTTGATTTGTCTCTTTCAGGCGCCATCATTCGTCTGGATTCATCCCTGCTAATTGACAAAGGCCTCACGATTGACGGGTCAAGCCTTACTTCACACATCCAGATGAGCGGCGATACAGAGGGCGATGGCACAGGGGATGTATCTGCTTTTCAAATTGGTGGACCCTTCCCAGTTGAGCTAAATGGATTGGATATTGTGAAGGGGAAAGCCAGCGGGGTAAATGGCGGCGGTGGAATTGCAAATTATGGAACCTTAACGATTAAAAATTCCACCCTGTCGGGTAATTCTTATGTTGGTGGGTTGGGCGGCGGCGGTATTTATAATAAAGGGCATCTAACGCTCATCAATAGCACCATAACAGACAACATGGCAGAAGATGGCGGGGGAATATTCAATGACTATGGTCAGACACTTACCATTACAGGAAGTACATTTTCTGATAATGTCGCGCAATCGATTAGCCAATTGCAAGGAAATGGAGGCGGAATTGCGAATATCGGCACATTATCTGTAGATGATAGTATATTCCTTGATAATTCTGCCACCGCGGGCGGCGGGGCTATCGTCAACAGCATCAATGGCAATTCAATTTTAACAAACAGCTCATTTACAAATAACTCGGCCTTTGGTTTTGGGAATGGGGGAGCGATCAATAACTATGAAGGCCAAGTGACGATTGAGAATTGCATCTTTACCGGAAATTCAGATTTTGGCGGAGTGAGTAGTGGAGGTGCTATTTACAATGAAGATCAAATGAGTATTACAGAAGGCACTTTTACCGGAAATACAAGTTCATTTAATGGCGGGGGAATTGCTAACCTTGGTGTATTAACCGTGACCAATAGCGTCCTCTCAACCAACTCTGCTTTTTTCCTTGGCGGCGGCCTTATTAATTCTGGAAACCTGACAATTACAAACACTTCTATTTCCGAAAACATTGCAAATACTGGCGGGGGCGGCGTGCTTAATGAAAATAACGGCGTATTGACTTTGGTAAATAGCACCGTTTCCAACAACTCTGCGCCGGCTGGTAGCGGTATTTTTAATATAACTCTTACCGGTGTAGTTAATATTTTGAGCAGCACCATTTCAGAGAACTCTACTACTGGGAATGGCGGCGGTATCTCCAATTGGGGCACGCTGACCGCAACAAACAGCACTCTCTTTGGCAATTCTGCGACAGAGTATGGCGGTGGCATTATCAATTTGGGATCCCTGGCTTTAACGAATGTCACCATTTCAGAGAACTCCTCATTAACCAGCGGTGGCGGCATATACAATGTGGGTAACCTGATATATGCCAATACGATCATCGCCAATTCCCCAGTCGGCACAGATTGTTTTAACGACAGCGGCACAATTGGAATCAATACGAATAACCTGGTGGAAAATAATGCTGTATCCCCTAATCAATGTGGAACTCCAAGTCTCACAACTGATCCAAAACTGGCTTTGCCCGCTGACAATGGCGGTCCCACAAAAACCCTCGCAATTGGTCTTGATTCTCCAGCCCATAACGGAGGAGATAATTCAATTTGTGCTTTGTCTTCCGCCTCACCAACCTTTGGCCCGGGCGGCAAAGACCAACGTGGGGTGGCACGTCCGCAGGAGAGTCAATGTGATATTGGCGCATTTGAATTTGATCCTTCTCCCAACGTGCTTTCCAGCGTGCTTGTAAATCCAAACCCGACTAATCTTTTGAGCGTAGACTTCACCGTCACCTTCTCTGAATCTGTGATCGGAGTAGACCCGGGTGATTTCTCCCTGACGACAAACAGCGTATCTTCCGCCGCCGTTAGCGGAATCAGCGGCTCAGGCAGTGTCTACACTGTCAGTGTCAACACCGGCGTTGGCAGCGGCATCCTCCGTCTAGACGTACTGGATAACGACAGCATCACAGACTTAAGTCTTAATCCACTCTCTGCCGGCTTGATAACAGGTGAGACCTATACGATCCGCAAGACACCGATCTTCACCGACGTTCCATATAGTTATTGGGCAAATAGTTACATTGAGCGTTTATATACAGCGAGCATCACCGGCGGCTGTGTGCTCAGTTCCTTGCAATACTGTCCAGACAGCACCGTCACCCGCGCACAAATGGCGATCTTCTTATTGAAAGGGATTCACGGTTCAAGTTATACGCCGCCTGCCGTGAATGGCAACACCGGCTTCAGCGATGTCGCTGCGGATTACTGGGCCGCCGCGTGGATCAAGCAACTGGCCGCCGAAGGCATCACCAGCGGATGCGGCGCTGGAATCTACTGTCCCGATAGCGAAGTCACCCGCGCCCAGATGGCAATCTTCCTTTTGAAAGCCAAAAACGGCTCCAGGTATGCTCCGCCCGCGGTGGGTTGCATCACCGGCTTCAATGATGTCGCTACCGATTATTGGGCAGCTCCTTTCATCAATCAACTGGTCACCGACGGCATCACCAACGGCTGCGGTGCAGGCAACTACTGTCCCGATGACTCAGTCACCCGCGCGCAAATGGCGGTCTTCCTGGTGAGAACCTTTAATCTGCCGTAGAAAATAATAGATAACAGGTTTCTTAATAAAGAGAGCTGCGAGAGTAACCTCGCAGCTCTCTTTATTAAAATGTAATGGAATGGCAACGAAATATTCAGCAGAGATCATTAGAATCCATTTCTTGTAAAAGCAGCAAGGCAATTGCAATGATTTTTCCCGTAAATTTACGCTAATCACCACGTTTTTTTGAACACTCGTGCAGACTAGCGCAAGTTGTTGTTTGGACAAAGGACTTACAGAAAACGTAATAAATAGATTTGCGGTTGAAACAAATAGTTTTCAAAAAAGGCCCGAGTGAGCATAAGTGATTGCCGGCATGTAAATCGGAGAGGTAGCGAAGGATATTTGTTGAAAATTTCATACTTTCGCCTTTTATATCGCAAAGCTTAAAAAGCAAAATATAAATTGCTTCATCTGCAGAGAGTTGTACATTACATTTATCGCTTATTTTGGTACTAATAGTCAGATGCCTTTTGCATAAGAAAAGCTTATTGTTTTATAGCGCCTTGCATTTCTGAAAGATGCTAAGGATGTCCTATGGATTGTTGTTTTTAAGGAGGCAAAATAAAAATTCTAATTTTACCCACAACCTTTTTTTCAAATAGACTACTAAGGAGATAGAATGCATACTGTAAATAAGTCCGTGTCAATTTTTATTAGCGCGATTTTTGTTTTTTTAACTGCCTTTGGCGTACCGCAGTCTACCAGGGCTGCAGGCCCATTGTGTGTAGACCCAACCAACACCTCTACTTGCTTTGCTACCATTCAAGAAGCTGTGGATGCTGCTGTATCTGGGGATGTGATTAATGTAGTTGCTGGAACCTATAACGAAAACGTTATTATTAACACGAATAACATCAGTCTTATCGGCGCGCTTGCGATGAACGCGAATGATGTGCCTAATTCCACAATTCATACTATTATTGATAGCGGCGCGCCAGCGGTGATAACTTCTGCAGGCATTACCATAAACAATGGAGTAACGGGCGTTACGATCAAAAACCTGCGCGTTCAAAATTTTTCAAGCAACAGCGGTATCTATGGTGTCGGTGGGAATAACAATCTCACCATTGATAGCGTTCATGTATATAGTAATAACACCAACAATGCAGTGAACGGCGGTGGTATTTATATGAATGGGCCGGTATCCACTGTGTTAATCAATAATGTAGACTCACAGTTGAATAAAGCCCGTGGTATTGTGATTTGGAATGGATTCAAACAAAATATCACGATTACCAACAATTACGTGAAGAGTAATAACTGCTGCGGAATTGAACTGCAAGACGGGACTGCATCAGGTGTTACAGTTACGGGGAATACAGTCATCAGTAATTCGGATAGCGGAATGGCTTTTCTTGGGTTGACCTCAGGCTCAGGTCCGAATGTGATTAAAAACAACACAATTACAAATAACGGACGTTTCGGTATTGAGATCAAAATGCCGAATGGCACCGGGGCAGCTACCGGCGACGGTAGCATTGTGATTGAGAATAATACTATTTCTCTTTCAACACCCGGCGCTGACTTGCGTGACTTTGCCGGTATTTCTGTTATTCGCCGTGCATATCAATCTGGGTTTGGATATGTTGATATTCCCACTGGTGTTATTGTCCGCAATAATATCGTTAGCGATTATCGTCAGGCCAATCCGGGTTCGAACAGCACAGGCTTCGGTATAGTGGTCGAAGGCACAAAAATGAAGGTAGAGGGGAACACATTGACAAACAATGATGTGGGTGTGCAGGTACAGGCCGGTCATCTGCCTTACATTGCTGACACTGCCGGGGATGGTGATCAGGCAAATTTGGTTGATACCTATTTTGGCCGCGGAAATTCACCGACCGCCTGTGCATATGTGCCTGGTACCAATATTTATTCAGGCAATGGGGTAAATTCCCGTAATGTGGGCGTGGTAGGTACTGCCACTGTTACAAATGATAATACTGGAGCATATTTTTGCAGTATACAGGCTGCGATTGATGATGCGGCCACTATTGACGGTCATACGATCAGTGTGCCGGCGGGAACCTATGTTGAAGATCTATTAATTGATAAGTCACTGACATTGCTCGGCCCGAACAGTGCTGTTAATCCCAATACGGGCACCCGCGTTGGAGAAGCGATTTTGCTCCCGGCAACTTCGTTACCAAACCCCAATGTCTCCTGTACGGTCATGGCGTATGTGGCTGTGAGCGATGTGACCATCAAAGGTTTCAAATTCGATGGCGACAACCCAGCGCCAACCAGCGGCATTGCAATCGGTTCGGCTGATGTGGATGCGTGTGAATTGATCGCCAGCAGTGAAGGCGTGGGCGGCATCGTCATTGAGAATAATATTCTCAAAAATGCCACTTATAGCGGGCTTGATTTCTACAACTATACCAATGATGCGGCAACATCGAATAATTATTTCCGCTACAACCTGATCAGTGACATCGGCGAAACGACCTATAATTGGGGACTGGGAGTATTGATCTACAATAATTTTTACGCTGATATTACAGACAATGTATTTGACAATGTCCGTGTGGGTATTCAAACCGGAAATTACTATCGCGCAAATATTGGCCCCACCGGCAGCATCAGCAACAATACCATTAACGCCTGGCGATTGGGTATTTTCAATAACCTTTGGTATTCCAGCGCTTCTACAATTTCATTGTCCAACAATACCATCAACGCAATATCCAGTTCAGACTCAGCCAAATGGAATGGTATTTTGCTTAGTTCCTTCCAGGGCTCTGTTAATGCCACCCTGTCCAATAACATCATTAATATTGGCACGATTACGCAAAATCCTTCTGCTGGATACAACATTTGGAATACACCCACAACTGCTGCCCTTACCATCTCAGGCGGAACAGTGACAGGCGGTAACTATGGTGTTTGGATAAATAACTTTGAAGGGTACAACAGCAACGCTGATAACACCTCCATTAAAATTGACGGGGTAACGATCAATAATGCGGCAACCGCCGGCGTTTTTGTTTCAGACAGCGTTGGTAATACGAATGGCTCTACTGTATATGCCAACATCCAAAACAGCACAATCACCAATTCTGTCACAGGTATTTTGGTCTCAGGCAGTGACGCGAGTGCTAAAGCCAATTTTAACAAGATCACTGGCAACACTACCAAAGGTATTAATAATACATCGGGCACGCTTATGGATGGAGAGAAAAACTGGTGGGGGAATATCACTGGTCCGTCAAGCGTGGGAACTGGAAGCGGGGACTCTGTATCCATTGATGTAGATTACACCCCCTGGTGTGGAGATGCAGCTTGTTCCTTCTTCGTTCCTCCGTTTCCGTTGGTTGTGACTGCCAATAACCAGACGATTATTGTTGGTCAGTCAGATCCGATCTTTACTTTCAGTTATGATGGTCTTGTAAATGGCGACCCCGGCACAGTGATTGATGTAGCGCCAACTTGTTCTGTCAGCGGCCCTCATAGTCTTCCGGGTAGTTATCCGATTGTCTGTACTGGCGGTTCAGATACTGATTATATTTTCAGCGGCTATATTAATGGAACACTGACAGTCAATGCGGCCAACAACCCGCCGACGAATATTTCCATTTCCAATGCGGCAATCAATGAGAATCAACCTGTTGGTAGTGTGATCGGCGCTTTCTCTACAACTGATCCTGATGTTGGCGATACTTTTACCTACACCTTCTGTGGTGGAACTGGAACCGACGATGCCTCCTTCCAGATCAATGGCGGCAACCTGCAATCTGCTGCAGTATTTGATTTTGAAGTCAAGAATAGTTATTCGATTTGTGTTCGTTCAACTGATAGCGGCACACTAAACATAACCAAGACCTTGACGGTCAGTGTCAATAATGTGATCGACACGGCTACTTTTGCAGATGTGCCAATGACAGGTTTTGCATGGCTTCAAATTGAGACGATTTACGCAGCCGGCATTACCAGTGGTTGCACTACCTCGCCGCTCAATTACTGTCCTGATAGCTCGGTTACCCGCGCACAAATGGCGGTCTTCTTATTGAAAGGCGTTCATGGTTCAAGTTATGTCCCGCCCGCTGTGAATGGCAATACCGGCTTCACAGATGTCGCCACCGATTACTGGGCCGCCCCATGGATCAAACAATTGGCGGCTGAAGGAATCACCAGCGGCTGTGGTGATGGTAACTACTGCCCCGATGCCACAGTAACTCGCGCTCAGATGTCAATTTTCCTTTTGAAAGCCAAGAATGGCTCAGGCTTTGTCCCGCCTGCCGTGAGTGGCAGCACCGGCTTCAACGATGTGGCTACTAACTATTGGGCAGCTCCTTTCATCAAGCAACTGGTCACCGACGGCATCACCAGCGGATGCGGCGGCGGTAACTACTGCCCCGATTCCGACGTGACCCGCGCCCAGATGGCGGTCTTCCTGGTCAGGACCTTTAATCTGCCGTAATGAAATAAGTTTTTTCAAAACAAAACTGGACAGGTGCGAACCTGTCCAGTTTTGTTTTATGATGGCAGCTGAATTGATTTCCTTTCAGTGTCATTTCTTGTCGAAAAAACGGGGCATCTGGCAGCAATATTTTGTAAGGGGGGTCTAAGCCAAAACGGACTTTATTCATAATAAAATATTCAAGCTTGTTTGTAACAAGTCAAATTATTGGCCTTATTAAAAATAGTACGATTTAACTCAGGAGGTCGACCATGTATGAAAAATTGAAAAACCTTTATTTTTATAAAATATTTACTTTCATTTTTTATGCTATTTTGATGTTGTCGCTTTTTTCAATTCAGGGAATACCCTTTGCACATGCGCAAGGGACAAACATTGGATATGAGTTTGGAGACCTGCCTGTTGACGCCCGGCCTTCAATGATCCGGGCTATTCAATTTCGCCCGTCGGGTATTTTGGATAACGGCACATATTTTGTGGTCGGGCATTATGATTCAGAAGGTTCCTGGGGAATTGGGCATCTTGCGGCGGCTGTCGGAACTGAGCCCCCCGCCTGGGAAACCAGTGTTTGGTTTATCGTTTATTCCGAGACTATCTGGCAGGTTGCTTTACAGGGAACTTCATCTTTTGATAGTCTTCTGGCTAATTTACCGCCGGCACTTAAGATGGAGATCAATCCTCAAACCCAAAATGCTGCGAGCATTCAAGCGGCAACTACGTTTCGATTTCCCTGGGATAAATCTCAGGTGTGGCGATATACATATGGTTGGCATGGTAATACGAATTTGGCGGTTGATTTCGCACCGTCTAATGTGGCACCAGGCGATATGTGGATTCTGGCTTCAGCGGCTGGAACCGTTACCCGGGTCTGTGGCGGTCCTAACTTTGACACAAATCAGGTCGCGATTAATCTGACAACGCCGAACGGCGTCATGACTTACAGACATGTTGACTACAATTCCTGGATGGCTCAAAATTTAGAAGGCAAAAAAGTCGTTCAAGGACAAAAATTAGCTCTTCTTTACAATGGCACGCAAGGCAGCGGCTATCGCGATATTTCCACTCCTTATCCTTTTGAGGCTTGTGTTCAAGGTTCTTCACCTTCCTGTATCTATATTCAATTTTTAACATATTGTGGATCAGGTTCAGGCGCTCATGTCCACTGGACTTTGCCCACGAAACCTGTCACGGTAGATGGCTGGCAAATAGATGGCAGCGGCCTGTGGACACAAAGCGGTCAACCGAGCAGAAATGTAGGCGCTTCATTCAATTCAACGAATTCGTCCTCCTTTCTTCCTTCCACTTTTGAGGATGTGCCTTCTGATTACTGGGCCTGGCAATATGTTGAGCGTTTATATACAGCCAGCATTACTGGCGGCTGTGTGCTCAGCCCTCTGCAATACTGTCCTGATAGTACCGTCACTCGCGCACAGATGGCGATCTTCTTATTGAAAGGGATTCACGGTTCAAGCTATGCGCCGCCTGCTGTGAATGGCAATACCGGCTTCGGTGACGTGGCCGCCGATTACTGGGCCGCAGCGTGGATCAAACAACTGGCGGCTGAAGGCATCACCAGCGGATGTGGCGGCGGGAGTTATTGCCCCGATAGCACTGTCACCCGCGCACAGATGGCGATCTTTTTGCTGAAAGCCATGAATGGCTCCAGTTATGCCCCGCCCGCTGTGGGTGGCAGCACTGGCTTCACCGATGTCGCCGCGGATTACTGGGCGGCAGCTTTTATCAAACAATTGGTTGCAGAGGGCATCACTGCCGGTTGCGGCAATGGTGGTTATTGCCCCGATTCAGATGTAACTCGCGCGCAGATGGCGGTCTTTTTAGTGAATACATTTAATCTGCCATAGTCTGGGATGCCATTCAGTTGTGCCGCAAGATCAAAAGAGCCGTGAGACGATGGTCTTGCGGCTCTTTCTTGTATAAAAATATTAATATGGGGAAAGTGCGGAGTATTGAAAATCTAGCTGTGCTGAAGTTCAAGAGCAAATAAAATGGTCTCTTTCAGAGTCATTGAGCGGCCTTGAGTTTGCAGGGCTTCAAACGCGTCGTTCCCAGTTGATCCCGTGCCATTTGAATAAGCCGGTTTAAAACAGCACGGTTAAATGGTGAAAATCGATTTTCAGTTTCCTGTGCTGCGCCAAATAATCTGGCGGCCTGTTCAGGTTGATTTGTTCCGCCAGCGACGGCGGCCAATGCAATAAAAAAGTTGCGAGCTGCCATTTCCTCATTGGTTGTCCGGGCTGATCTGAAGTAGTCACGAAAATAATGCAAAGCTTGTGGAAAATTATTTTGATGTAAAGCCAGTACTCCCAAATTATATAAATTAATGCCTATATCGGCTTTCATCCCATACGAGCGGCTGATCGTCAGGCTGTTTAAAAAATATTGTTCGGCCTGATCATAATCACCTTGAATACTATGCAATTTTCCGAAATTGGTTAATGCAACTAAAACGCCATCCATAAACCGAAGACGCTCGTCATTTTTCAGGTGCTGGTCAAAATAAAAATGAGCTTTTTGTAGTCTCCTTTTTTAAGTAAAGCATTCCTAAAAATTGGGATACTCTGCCCACTCCCCATGGATCGCCCAACTCGGTGAAGAGACTCAGGCTTTGTTCAAGGAAAGAAAGCGCTATTTGATCCTGATCGCGGTCACTTGCCACGCCTCCCAAATGGAAAAAATTCCAGGCGACTCCCCAGTCATCCTCCTCTTTTTGAAAGAGCGCCAGGCTTTGATTGAAATAGGATTCTGCTTTGTTGATATCTGCTTCCCCCCAGCGTGCCGCCATGCCTAATCGGTTCAGGGCCTCGGCTTTCCCAAAATCATTACCCGTACCAAGCTTTAACCATATAGACAGACTTTCTTCTAAAATAGAACGCGCCTCACGATAGTTTCCTAAACGCCACTCACGCAGTCCGGCGTTATTTAGCATTTGTGCATATTCTGCGGGGTGTTCGACCGCTTCCGTGATGGCGCGTATCTTATTAAACCAACCTTGCTCTTCGCTTTTAGACCAGCGTACGTTCCATGTCCAACCCAATGCGTTGAATAGTTGTAAATAGCTACTGGTTTGCCCTGAGGAGAAACACCAGTTGAGCGCCGCGCGAAAGTTTCCTAATTCAAGGGTAAGGCGATCCATCCATTCAATTTGATTAGGGCCGTGGGCTTCTTTATCGGCTTGTTTGGCGAGGGCAAGGAAATAAGCCAGATGAAGGTTGTGCGTTTCTGATTCGCCACCGATGCGATGTAAATAATTTAATGCGAATTGTTGAATCGTTACCAGCATGTCATAGCGGATTTCGCCAAGATCATTCACTGTGAGTCTGATGAGGCTTTTGTCTAACAATGATGCGATAAGGTCGCGGATTGGTTTAATTATAAACAGCTCTGAGAACATTGATTCAACTGCTTCCAAAGTAAAGCCGCCGCTAAAAATGGAAAGACGGACCAATAGTTTTTGCTCATCGGGAGAGAGTAAATCATAGCTCCAGCCGATGGCATTCTCCAATGTTTTCTGGCGCGCAGAGTCTGCGCGCATACCATTGGCGGATAATATAAATTGATCGTTCAGACGTTCGAGCAAAGCCTGTGGTGACATCAAACGGATGCGGGCCGCGATCAACTCAATGGCGAGCGGCAGGCCATCCAGTCGTGTGCAGATGGATGAAACAGTTTGGATGTTGTCAGGGGTAAGTACAAAGTCAGAACGCACAGCACGGGCGCGCTCTGCAAAGAGAGTCAGGGCGGGGAATTCAGGAGCAGTTTCCATACTGACGGTTGCATTTTCTTTGGGGAGGTTAAGCGTGGGTACGGAATACACCCACTCGCCGGAAACACGCAGAGATTCACGGCTGGTGACCATGACCTTTAAACGGGAGCAGGCTGAAAGTAGGCTTGAAACGAGCGGCGCAGCGCCATCCATCAGATGCTCAAAATTATCCAATACAAGCAATATTTTTTTATCCCCTATGCCGTTGATGATCTGTTGTTGAACCGAATGATCTTTATCTTCTACATAACCAAGCGCTTGCAAGATAGCCGGTGCAACAAGAGTTACGTTTTCCAGCGGAGCCAATGCAATAAAGAAAACTCCATCAGGGAAATTAGGAGATGCTTCGCGTGCGGCTTCCAGACTTAAACGTGTCTTGCCTATCCCCGGCGGGCCGATCAACGTGACGAGGCGAATCTTCGCTTGTAATAAATATTCACAGACAACAGCGGTTTCCTGCTCTCTTCCAATTAATGAAGTGGCGGATGCGGGGAGGTTTGAACGGGGTGGGGATGAGACGCGCCAGGGTGATTCTTTATCAGGCAGTCCAAAATTAGATACCCCCTCGCTGCGTGCAAATTTTAGAAAAGCAGGTTTTTCGTTTACAGGGATTTTGAAGACTTCAGCGAACAGTTCCGCCAGTTGCACAGAGGGGCGGCGTTCGTCTGCTTCGATCTTTCGCAGGGTGCTCAGTGAGCAATTGACTTGCAGTGAGACCTGTTCCTGCGTCCATCCCTGAGTTATGCGCCGGCGCTTCAGCCAACCGCCAAACGAATTGTCTGCCACACTACTCCTCTATAAATTGTGGGTCTCTGGGAATTCCCGTGATTAAAACCTTTCGAACACGGATTTGACGGATTTCACAGACTTACACGGATTTTTTATTGAAAAAATCCGTTCTTTTCCGTGTAATCCGTGTACAAATCACGGCAAATCCTAAAGAGCCTAAATTGTGTCACTCTTGTGTCACTATGCATTGCCGATTCCAGATTAATATTCAGGAGTATATCATGCAGATATTAAGGCTCCCTACTTACACATATTGCAGCCCCATTTTACTTTCGTTAAATCAATTGAATAAAAAAAGGACGGCCCATGTTTTCTAAAAAACCAATTTTAAAAATTATTTATTTTATTTATGATCATGCTTTTACTGACGGGCGTCACGCCTGTCAAAGCCGACGCACTACCTGCTCCGCTTAGTTTTATCGACTATACCTTTACGGTTAATAGCACGCTTGACCTGCCGGATGACCTGACCCAGCCCGGCACCTGTCATACGGCAGCTAATACATGCACCTTGCGTGCGGCGATCATGCAGGCCAATAGAGCCGGTTTTATAGTTAGTAGTGTAACCATCAACGTGCCATCAGGCCACTATGTTCTGACACCTCCGGCTTCGCCAGCAGATGGTGACGAAAGCGGCGACCTGAATCTGACAACCCCAACCATCTCTCCTACGGTTTATCATATTATTGGCGCGGGCGCTGCTACGACTATCATCGATGCGAATTCCTATGACCGTGTGCTGCATGTTCACTCAGGTCGTTCCGTGGATATTACGGGTGTAACCATTCAGAATGGCTACCTGTTAACAGGCATCAATAGTGGTTGCGGAATCTATAACGAAGGTTTTTTAAATTTGAGTGATGTGGTAATTACGAATAATCATTGCGCTGGCTATGGAGGTGGAATATACAATTTAAATCAGTTGGGGATAAGTGACAGCACGATTAATCTAAATACCTCATCATTTGGCGGCGGCGGCATTGACGAAAGCGGCAGTTATCTGAGTATTGAGAACAGCACAATCTCCGGGAATTCCAGCACCGGCAGCAATGGCGGCGGCATTCTGAGCGGCGGGACGGAAATAAAGATCAGCAATAGTACGATAAGCAATAATAGCGCGTATGGTTCCGGCGGCGGGATTTACAATGCTTCTCAAAACTTAATCATCATCAACAGCACACTTATCGGAAATCAGGCATTCCTTAATGGCGGCGCGATCTTTAACAAGAACACAGGGCAGATGAATGTTTACAACAGTACCATCGCCGGAAATATTGCCGACTCAGATGCAGACATCAACGGTGGGCAGGCAGGAGGCGTGTATAACATTGGCACTTTCAACATGCGTAATACGCTGTTAGCAGGCAATAGCGTCAGCGGCGCTCCAGTCTATGATGATTGCAACGGGACAATCAGTTCATATGGGCGAAACTTGATCGGGGCTCCTTATGACGATACGAGTGGCAGTTGTACGGTCTATACCGGCACCGGCACCTGGACACAACTCAATGATCTTAACCTGCTTGGCATCTTGCAGGACAACGGCGGTCCAACAAAAACAGTTGCATTGCTGAAAGGCAGTAACGCACTTGATGGCGCTGACCCTGTGTTTGGTTGTACCGACTCCTCCGGGGTTGTCATCTCTACGGATCAACGGGGAGAAGCACGAGCAGGTGTGCGTTGTGACATCGGTGCGTATGAATTTAATGACTATACCCCGCCCACCGTTTCATCCATTGTGCGTGCCAATGCAAACCCAACCAACGCGGCGACTATATCTTTCATCGTCAACTTCTCCGAAACTGTAACAGGAGTCAACATCGGCGATTTTGACTTATGGACCAGCGGCGTATCAGGCACCGCTGTCAGCGGAGTCAGCGGCTCGGGCAGTAGTTACACTGTCAGTATCAACACCGGCACGGGCAATGGCACGATCCGCATGGATATGATCAGTAACGGCAGTATTAAAGATGGGGGAGGGAATCCATTGGAAGCCGGCTTCGCGGGCAATGAGTCCTACTCAATTAGCAAGACGGTGACTTTTGGCGATGTCCCATTAAATTATTGGGCAAACACATATATCGAAACCTTATATAACGCCGGCATCACTGGCGGCTGTTCAACCGTCCCGCTGAATTACTGTCCTGATAACACGGTTACCCGAGCACAAATGGCAGTCTTTCTATTAAAGAGTATGCACGGCTCCAGTTTTGCTCCGCCCGCTGTGGGAGCCAGCACCGGCTTTAGTGATGTCGCCGCCAATTATTGGGCTGCCGCATGGATCAAACAACTCGCAGCAGAAGGCATCACCAGCGGATGCGGCGCGAATGTCTATTGCCCCGATGCCACCGTAACCCGCGCCCAAATGGCGATCTTCCTTTTGAAAGCCAAACATGGAGTGGCTTATATCCCGCCCAATGCCACAGGCGTCTTTAACGATGTACCCGTCGGCTACTGGGCTGATAAATGGATCGAACGACTAGCCTACGAAGGCGTCACCTCCGGCTGCAGCGCGGGACTCTACTGCCCCGATGCCGCAGTGACACGCGCGCAAATGGCAGTCTTTCTGGTGAAGATATTCAATCTGCCGTTTGGAATAAATTTATAAGACCAAACTCGATTGACATCTATTTAAAAATGAGCATAAAAAGGATATCCATGTTTACCAAAAAAATTATTTTCAAATTTCAATCGATCATGATCTTTCTGACCCTGTTGATATTGACCTTCAGCACAGTTGGAGTCACACCTGTCTACGCGGCCCCGCTTATTGTGACCAATACTAATGACAGCGGAGCCGGTTCTTTGCGCCAGACAATTGCAGACGCATCCAGCGGCAGTACCATCACCTTCGATCCCTCACTCTCCGGCGCAACCATTCGCCTCGCTTCTGAATTGACTCTTTCCAAAAATGTGAATATTGACGGCTCTGCGCTGGCCTCAAAGATCACCCTCAGCGGCGATACAGATGGCAATGGCGTCGGCAATGTGGGTGTGATCTACATCACTTTTGACGTTATTGTTGGACTGAATAGTCTGATCATTACAAAAGGCTATACCACCTCTGGCGGTGGTATTCGTAACTACGGCCCGTTGTTAACGATCACGAACAGTATTATCACTGGCAACTCTTCTATTTACGAAGGCGGCGGTATTTTTCTCAGCGGCCCTGGTGGGCAAGAGACCATAATAAAAAATAGCACAATATCTGGCAACAAAAGCGAAACCGGTGGTGGAGGTATCTTCAGCTACAACGGCACACTTACGATCACAAATAGTACGATCTCTGGTAATTCTGCCATTGGAGATGAAGTCAATGAAGGAGGCGGATCTGGCGGCGGCATCTTTAACCAGAATAACAGCCTGATCATTATCAACAGTACGATCAGCGGCAATAATGCGGAAAACAACGGCGGCGCTATCTTTAATTTCCAGGATGGCACTGCCAATGTTTACAATTCAAGCATTGTTTACAACGGCGCGAACGGGGATGCAGATGCAGACGGTCTGGCCGGCGGCGTGTACGTCATGAGCGGCGGAGTCTTCAATCAGCGCAATACGATCTTGGCGGGGAACAGTGTCAGCGGCGCTCCGGTCTATGACGATTGCCATGGGACCGTTAACTCGTATGGGCAAAATCTGATTGGAGCGCTTGGACTAACCACGAGCGGCAGTTGCACAAAAAACGGCAGTTGGACACAACTCAATGACCTCAACCTGCTCGGCATTTTGCAGAATAATGGCGGCCCAACAAAGACCGTTGCGCTCCTCGCCGGCAGCAACGCAATCGACACTGCAGATTCAATTTTTGGTTGCGTAAACTCTTCCGGCGTTGTGCTCCCTGCCGATCAGCGCGGTTATGGCCGGGCCGGCGTTCGCTGTGATATTGGCGCTTATGAATTTAATGGGAACGTCCCGCCTACTGTTTTATCCATTATGCGCGTCAATCCGAATCCAACCAATGTGGCAACTGTATCTTTCACTGTTAACTTCTCTGAAGTTGTGACAGGAGTCAGCATCGGCGATTTTGACTTACGGACAAGCGGCGTATCAGGCGCCGCTGTCAGCGGAGTCAGCGGCTCAGGCAGTAGTTACACTGTCAGTATCAACACCGGCAGCGCAGCAATGGCACGATCCCGCATGGATGTGGTTAGTGACGGCAAGCATCAAAGATGGGGCGGGAATCCGTTGGCAGCTGATTTCACGAGCGGCGAAGCCTATACGGTTCTCAGATCAGCCACGTTTGCAGATCTGCCATTAACCTACTGGGCCAGCGGTTATATTGAACGCCTGTTCAACGCCGGCATCACTGGTGGCTGCGGTACGGGCATCTACTGTCCTGACAATACCGTCACTCGCGCACAAATGGCGATCTTCTTATTGAAAGGGATTCACGGTTCAAGCTATGCGCCGCCTGCTGTGAATGGCAATACCGGCTTCGGTGACGTGGCCGCCGATTACTGGGCCGCCGCGTGGATCAAACAACTGGCCGCCGAAGGCATCACCAGCGGATGCGGCGGCGGCAATTACTGTCCCGATAGCACCGTTACCCGCGCGCAGATGGCAGTGTTTTTGCTGAAAGCCAAGAACGGCTCCAGTTATAGTCCGCCCGTTGTGGGGAGCAGCACCGGCTTCAACGATGTGGCAGTCAATTATTGGGCAGCTCCGTTCATCAAGCAACTTGTCACCGACGGCATCACCAGCGGTTGCGGCGCAGGCAACTACTGCCCCGATGACTCAGTCACCCGCGCACAAATGGCAATCTTTTTGGTGAGGACATTTAATCTGCCGTAATGAATGGATTTTTATTGGAATTAATTCTCCATTCACGAAGTTCATGAAGGAACACGAATTAATTATATTCATCGCGGTCAAAGTTTTATTTTCGATAACGTCTAATATATAAAACGACTCACCCCGAAATTAAGGTTTCGTGGGTGAGTCGTTTTTTAAGAGAAAATGTGACGTGGATTTTTTGTCCTGTTCCGCATCCCATTAATTAATCCAGATTGCGACCTTGAACTGTAGCCACTCCATGAAAGCCCTTTGGCCGCGAATTGCACGAATTTCCGCGAATCTGAGAAAAAAATCCGTGCCAATTCGCGAAATTCATGGCAAAGATTTTAGGATTTTGGGTATGGTGGCAACTTGAGTTAATTAAATTCGGGGCGTGTCATGGTTATGATTTCAATCAGTGATTAACTTATAGATCGCGTAATATGGCAGAGACCACGTCCTCAACAGATTCCTGATTCCATGTGTCTTGCTCAGGGAGCGGCTGGCTATCCATCTCTTTTAGCAAAAGGATCGCCCGCTGGCGTGTTTCTTCTGCAATCCCAGAATGATTAATAAGAAAAGACAGCAAGTGATGGGATATTTCCCGGCGCTCTTGTTTAACCGTCAGGGCAGCTACTGCCCCTAGAATATCAAGCATCAGTTGAACGTCCGCGACTTGAAACGCCAATTTCAACGCTTGTATCAATTGCTCTCTGGCTTCAGCATGTGCATCGGTTGCCAGAGAAACATCTGCCAGACCAGTCAGCGCAACGGCTTCTCCGCGTTGATCATTAATTTTGCGTTTCATTTCCAGGCTTTCGCCAAGCAGTTGGCGCGCTGTTTCATACTCGCCTTGTTTGGCCGCGAGTTTTCCTGCATTGCCGAGGGTGGTGGCGGCTCCATGTATATGATCCTGTTTTTTTAATATCCCGCTGCTTTCGACGTAATATTGCTGTGCGGTATGAAAGTCACCTTGTGCTTGCAGCAGGTTGCCGAGATTGTTGAGCGCCATGGCTGCGCCGAGCTCACTTTGGATCGAGCGATATACGGCAACAGATCGTTCAAAATAACTGCGTGATTGCTCGTAATTGCCCTGCGCTTTGGTGCAGCTTCCCAAAAAATTAAGAGAGAAGGCGGCTCCATCTACATTCTCCGTTTTTTCAGAGATGCTCAGGCTTTCTGTTGCCAAAGCGATCGCCTGGGCATAATCACCAGCGTAGTAATTTGTGATCGCAAGTGAATCAAACACCCGCGAGCGGCGGGACGGGTCATCCATATTTTCCAGATGATTTAATGCCTGTTGCAAGTCGGCGCGGGCTGACTCCAATTGTCCAATGTGAATGTGCATACGCGCCTTGCGCCCGAGTAATTCACAGAGCAGGCCTGTTGTTTGATTTCGATCCTTTTCATTAAGAATGGTAAGTGTATCTTGAAAGAGGGTAATGCCTTCTTGAAACCAGCTTTCCACACTGAAAAAACTATGTAGAACGCCCGCGGTATTTTCCAGTTCCTGAAACATTCCGGTTTTTGATGCCCGCTCCCAGGCCATGCGGATGTTGGCTCGTTCTGGCCGGATCAAGGCGCGCTGCTCTGGAGATTCTCCGTCGCCCAGTTGCGTTAGGAAATTAAGATAATAAGATGTGTGACGGGATGCGGCCTCTTCCATTGCTTCAGGAAGAGCGGACAGTTTTTCGGCGGCATATTGGCGCAGCAAAGGGTGAATATCGTAACGCTCAGCAGACTGACGTTGTAGAAGTGATTTATCTGTCAGATCGATGACGGGCATCCACTCGTCGGTGGATGGTGCCACTCCAATTACAGTCAATGCGGCTTCCAGGCTAAACCCGCCGCTAAATAAGGAAAGTTGGGCAAATGCTGTTTGCTCTGCAGGAGAGAGCAAAGACCAGGAGCGTTCAAACACTGCCCGCAAACTGCGATGACTCGTTGGTGCATCGTGATATGGGATTGCCAGAAAATCGAGGTCTTTTTCAATTTGGTCGGCGATCTGTGTGCAAGTGTAATGGGGGATCCAGGCTGATGCCAGTTCAATTGCCAATGGCATACCTTCGACCAGACGGCAGATGCGTATTGCAGCGGTGGTCTCTTCATCAGTAAAGTGGAAGGTGCGATTCACACGTTGTGCATTTTGGCGGAACAGGGTCATCGCGCTGTATTCTTCCGCTTGCGCCGCACCCGCTTCAGGTACGTTCAGACCGCGCGCGTCGAAGATCGTCTCTGCATATAAATTAAGCCGCTCGCGGGAGGTGACCAGTAATTTCACGCCCAAAGCCTGGTGAAGAATTTCCACCAGAAATGTAATTCCGCTTCCGGCCTGATCCACGAGCTGTTCAAAGTTATCCAGAATTAACAATACTTCCCGTTCACGCAGATATTCAAGTACTTCCTTTTGCGGAGACTGCGCGCCGTGAAATATAAATCCGATGCTTTCGGCAATGCGGGCGGATATGGTTTCGGGCGTATCCACAGTTGCGAGCGGAACAAAACTGATTCCATGTAAAAATTGACCGGGGGTGCGCTCTGCCAGATAGCGCGCTGTTTCATTTTGCCCATGCCGCCGGGGCCGGTAATGGTGACCAAACGATTTTCTGTGGATGTCAACCGATGTGCGAGTTCAATGATCTCGTTTTGACGTCCGACAAATGGTGTGGCGGCGGCAGGCAGATTGAGCATGGGCGGAAATTCGATCTGTTGAAATTTACGAAACAAATCAGTTGAAGCCGATGCCGGGCTGATGTGCAGATCTGTGTTCAGCTTTTGTTTTAAGTTTTGGTAACATTGCAAGGCAGCGGCGCGTTGACCGGTGCGCATGTACAATCCCATTAAAGTGCGGCAGGCTTCTTCATCATAAGGGTCGAAGCGCTGCCAGCGTGAAGCAGAGAGCAGCCCTTCGGTATGGCTGTTCTTTTTGCGGTAATAGTGTGTCAGAAAACGGAATCCATCACGGGCTGTCTGTCTTAAGTGTTCACGTTGGAGAATGGCCCATTCCTCAAATCCAATTCCATCCCGTAAATGAAATCCATCCAGAAAATCCCCTTGATATAGATCCAGCGCGGCTTGTAGTTTTGCGGCAGAGTCTGCATCATTGGGAATTTCACTGCGTCCGGATAATCCCAAATCTTTGAATTGACGTTCAAATTCCCCCGCATCGAGCCAGATATCGCTTTCTGTGTTGAAGGCCAGCGTGTCGCGTGTGATGATAAAAAATCCCCAACTTCGCGTCGTAAAGAGGTCAGGATGGTGCGCAGGTTGGTAAGTGCCTGGGCTAGCGGACGATCTGCCCATAAAAGCTCGGCCAGTTTTTCGCGCGTAACCGGGCGTTGGTTGTATGCGAGGTAAATGATCAAAGCCTCGGCGGCACGTGAAGGCAGTCCGGTGACCCGTTTGCCTTCTTTTTGAATTGAAACTTCACCTAATACTGTCAGTTGGAGTTTATGAGGCATGGCTCTGAGCGTTTTCTAAGCGGTTTATGAATATAGTTGACATTAAATATCCACTATCTTTATTGCGACCCAATGGTATCCATGAAATCAACTCATTCAGATCAAGATTCAGATTATAGCACGCAGTCAACTACTGATATTGTGATTCCGCTTCGTCATTATCACGCATATCTCCTGCGGGTTTGGCGTGAGGATGAGCTTACACCCTGGCGCGTGCAGCTTGAGAATCCCCATACCCATGAAGTGCTCGGCTTCCCAACGCTGGAAAAACTTTTGATCTTTCTGGATGAAAAATTCCCCGCTGGGGAAGGAGTTGAAAAATGACAGGTCAATAATCCCACTAGCCATCCGACACTTTGCTTTTTTGGACGCTTGCGAAGTGAAACGCAGATGAACGCAGATTTTCCAAAAACCATGAGCAAAAAATGTTTTTATCAGCGTTTTCAGCGTTCATCTGCGTCCTAATTTTAAAACTGTCAGGCCGCTAGTAATCCCACTGTGTTTTATTTTTACTTCAATTAATTCAACTCAAATCTATGTTTGGAGGTTTCAAATGAAAATTAATATTCGAGCTTTTTCGATCTTTTTCCTGGCTGCTGCGCTGGCGCTCTCTGCCATCACTGTTGCGCCAGTCACACCTGCGTATGCGAGCGCGTTTGTTGTCAACTCACTCAATGACGTGGATGATGGCACCTGTAATGGCACGCATTGTTCTTTAAGAGAAGCAATCAATGCTGCAACCTTTGTGGGATCAAACGACATTATCACTTTTAGCGTAAGCGGCACGATCTATCTTTCTTCCATTTTGCCCACGATATATAGCGACGGCACGCTGACCATTGACGGCGGAAATACCATCACGATCAGCGGCGACACAAATATGACCGGCGCAGGAGATGTGCAAATATTTTCTGTATTTAACGGCGGAAACCTGACTTTGCAAAACATCACATTGACCAAAGGCATGAATTCCGTTAGCAGCGGCGGCGCCGTCACAAATCAGGGCATCTTAACAATTAATAACAGCATCATTTCAGATAGCGCCACAACTGCCGTTTCAAGCGGCGGCGGCGCTGTTTCCTCTGAAACTGGCTCTGCGGTACTAACCATTACCAACAGCACCTTCTCCGATAATACAACCGCATATTTGGGGGCGCCATTCTTAACTCTGGCGGCAGCACAGCCACCATATCAAACACCACATTTATTGGAAATATGGCCATCAGCGGTAACGGCGGCGCAATCAATAATAGCGGTGCAACCCTTATTGTTTCCAGACAGCGTCTTTTCGGGAAATATCGCGTTTGATAATGCTGGAGCCATTATCAATCAGGTCGGCAGCGGCACATTTACCATTAGCGGCTCAACCTTTATAGACAATCAAGCCAACTTTGCAGGGGCGATCATGGCGTCCAACGGCAATGCTGAAATTTCAAACAGCACTTTCTCAAATAACTCAGCCGTCAATGACGCGGGCGCCATCTATTTTACGGGCAGCGGCTCCTTGAATATTTCGAACAGTACATTTTCCGAGAACAGCACAATCAGCAGCCGGGGCGGCGCGATCTTCTCCTTTGGCAGTGTATCCCTTACCAACGTCACACTCTCGCGAATACAGCCCCCGACGGCAATGGCGGCGGCATTCAAATCTATAACAATACGTTGACTCTTAAAAATACCATCATCGCAAATAGCAGCGGCGGGATTGTATACTCACTGGCAGCAGTTCCATTGGAACAGGCTCGAGTCATAACCTGCTCAAATCCACCGGAGCAGAAGCCTGTGGACTCACCAACGGAGGTTCCAACAACGTCATCGGTTCAGACCCAAACCTCGGCATACTGACAGGTTCTCCGGCATATCTGCCCCTCAACAGTGGTTCCCCCGCCATCGACACAGCCAGTGACGCAACCTGCATCGCCGCGCCCATCAACAACACCTCGCAAAATGGAGTTACTCGTCCGCAGGATGGTGATGGAAATAACACAGCCGTGTGCGATATCGGCGCGTATGAAGCGCCTGATACTACCGCCCCCACAGTCACATCTTCTGCCCGTGCATCTACAAACCCAACCAGCTCCACCAGTGTGAATTTCACCGTCACTTTTTCAGAACCTGTGACCGGTGTGGACTTAACCGATTTCGCCCTGACGACAAGCGGCGTATCCACCGCCGCCGTTAGCGGACTCAGCGGCTCAGGCAATGTCTACACTGTTGGCGTCAACACCGGCGTTGGCAGCGGCACGATCCGTCTGGATGTATTGGATAATGACTCCATTCTAGACTCAGGTCTTAATCCACTGTCCGCCGGCTTTACTGTTGGTGAAAGTTACACTGTGAGCAAGACAGCCATTTTTACCGATGTTCCATATAGCTACTGGGCAAATAGTTATATTGAACGTTTATATACAGCAGGCATCACCGGCGGCTGTGGCACGGGCATCTACTGTCCCGATAACTCGGTCACTCGCGCGCAAATGGCAATCTTCCTATTGAAGGGAATTCACGGCTCAAGCTATGCGCCGCCTGCTGTGGGAGCCAGCACCGGCTTCGGTGATGTCGCCACCGATTATTGGGCAGCCGCATGGATCAAACAACTGGCCGCCGAAGGCATCACTGGCGGTTGTGGCGGCGGTAACTACTGTCCGGATAACGTAGTCACCCGCGCACAAATGGCAGTCTTTTTACTGAAAGCCAAGAACGGCTCCAGTTACAGTCCGCCCGCCGTGGGAGTCAGTACCGGCTTCAACGATGTCGCCACCGATGCCTTTGCTGCGGCCTTCATCAAGCAGTTGGTAGCAGATGGCATTACTGCTGGTTGTGGCAACAGCAACTACTGCCCAAATGATTCAGTCACCCGCGCGCAGATGGCGGTCTCTCTCGTAAAAGCATTTAATCTACCGTAAGCATAAATTTATTTTGTAGAGTAACATGACTCACCCCGAAATTAAGGTTTCGTGGGTGAGTTCGTTTTTTTAAGAGCAAATGGGACGCACGCAAAGCGAAACGCTGAAAACGCGGATTTTTTGTCCTGTTTCGTATCCATCCGCGCTCGTCAGCGTCCCAAATTAAATTCGGGATATATCATGTTTTTTGTGCCAGCTCGCTCAAGATGATTTTTTGTCCGCGAGTTGGTCCGAAATTAGCGGAAACTCGCTTGGAGTAGGGGATGGATTCCTAGTCTTGCGTACGTTCTGTTCTAAAGAGTGTGCCAGAGTATGATAAATTACCCGTTTCTTTTTACAGGTTTCTCTCTTTGTGCTTTTACAAAATCAGGTAAACTCAATCTTACGCATAATTTGTATTCAAACATATTACATCCCTTTGAGTTAAACGGAAAACCAGACCCTCTTGGACCTTTATCAAATCTACGTTATTCTCTTTATGCTCGGCAGCGTGCTGCTGACCGGACTCTGGCTATATTTGCGTCAGATCGAAAACCGCATCCCGACACTTAACACCCTCAGCAGCATTATCCTGTTGGAAGTGGGAGTTTTGGCGTTTCAGTTTTTTGAGATCTCGGCAAAAGACCTGAACACAAAAGTTCTGTTTTTAAACTTGAAATTCTCACTTTATAGTATGCTGCCCGTTTTGCTGCTTAAGTTTGGGCTGGAATATACCGGAGAGATGAAGCCCGCCTGGCAGGGCGTTTTTCGTTTCTTGTGGAGCGCCACGCTCATTGCCGGCATTCTGGCAATCACCAGTCCCTATCACACCTTGTTTCGTTACGATTATGTTTTAAATACTGCAAACCCGCTTGCCTCACCAGATCAGACATACGGGCCGTTTTTCTATCTTCATCAGATCATGGTCTACGGTATGGGGATTTCTACGGTCGTGTTGTGGGTTACAGCGTATCGCGCGAAAAATGTTCACCTCAAAGAATTTATGGTCATGATACTGGCGGTTGCGATTCCTTTTCTGGCGATTCAGACCAGCCTCTGGAGATTTTCTCCCCTGCCGGGATTCAACATCGGGCCGCTTGCCAATGCAACGGCGGCTTTCGTCTATTGGTTTGGATTATCGCGCCTGCATTTATTTGACCTGAAACCTGTGGCGCACAGCATCATTTTGGAACGCATGACCGATGCGATGTTGATCGTGGATAAAAGCGGACGCGTTGTGGATTTAAATCCCGCGGCGCGCGCGCTTCTTCCGGCGGGGATGCAGGATGCGATTGGGCAGCCGTTATCCAACATCATCCCCGGCGAGAATTCACTGCAATTGCAGGATCAATCTCAAACAGAAATTACATTAAATATAGAAGAAACCGTGCGTGATTATGCTGTAAGGGTTTCTCTTTTGCATGAGAAAAATGGCAGACATACAGGTTGGCTGCTGCTCTTTCAGGACGTGACCTTGCGCAAGCAGAGCGAAAGCCAAAAGAGAAAACTTGCCGCGCTGGAAGAACGCGAGCGCCTCGGGCGCGACCTGCACGATGATATTGGTCAGGTGCTGGGCTTCTTTAATGTGCAAACGCAGTCGGTTTCTGCGCTGCTCGATCAGCAAAAGATCGGTCAGGCTCAGGTGGAATTGGCGCGGCTGATCAGCGTTGCCCAAAAAGGCCAAAGCACAGTCCGCCGTTATATTCTCGATCTGCGCGTGGAAAAGCAGACAGAAATGCCGCCGCCCGCCGTCGATTTTGTCAGCGTCTTAAGCGACTATCTCAACAGTTTATTTATTGAATACAACTTTGAAGCGGATCTGTATCTGCCGGATGATCTGCCAGATTTGCAACTGGCGCCTTTGAGTGAGCTGCAGCTGCTGCGCATTATTCAAGAGGCGCTGACCAATGTGCGCAAATATGCGGGGACAAATTTGGCGCGGATTTATATTGAAGCACAGGCGGAAAATATTCAAGTGGTGATCGAAGATCAAGGGGCTGGCTTCGACCCGCTGGCAGTGGCGGGCGATGCTCACTTTGGTTTGCAGATCATGCGTGAGCGGGCGGCGAGTGTCAGTGGAACTTTCACAGCGGAGAGTCAGCCTGGGAGCGGCACCCGCCTAACCGTCGTCGTGCCGCGGATCTTATCCGGTGTTGAAAATGCTCCGGCGTGGCGCGTCCTTTTGGTGGACGATCATTCGCTTTTCCGCGAGGGGCTGCGGACTTTGCTGAGTGTGCGCGGTATTAACATTGTGGGCATTGCTGAAAATGGATTGGATGCGCTGGAACAAACCCGCGCCCTGCTGCCAGACCTGATCTTGATGGATGTGGATATGCCGCAGCTGAATGGCGTGGAGGCGACCCGCCGCATTAAAGCCGAGTTCCCGGATGCGCGGATTGTAATGCTGACCGTTTCTGCGGATGACGAAACTTTATTTGGCGCTTTACGCGCTGGGGCTTCGGGCTATTTGCTCAAGAATTTGGATGACAAGGATTTTTATCGCCTGCTTAAAAATATCATGCGCGGCGAAAGCGTGCTTTCGCCCGGGCTGGCGGCGCGCGTGCTGGCCGAGTTTGAAAAGAACCCGATTAAGAATACCCCCGTTGAAAATCAGTCGCCAATCACTCCGCTGCCACAATTGACCGAACGGCAATATGAAGTCTTGGATTATGCCGCGCAGGGTTTGATCTATAAAGAAATCGGGCAACTGCTGCATTTGAGCGAGCGTACCATCCGCTATCATATGGGACAAATTCTTAATGCCCTGCAAGTTCAAAACAGCCGCGAAGCGATCATGCTGGCGCGCAGGCAGGGGTTGGGGTAGAAAGATACACTCAGAAATCGGGTAGATTGCTATTGTAGAATGACGCAGCCAAATAGGCTGCGTCATTCTGTTTTATGGGGGAGATAAATTTTGCGCCAATCCACTTCTAAAAGATCGTAACTACTCGGGAGGCAAGACCCTAAGAGCCTGTTTAATAACTTCACCACAAGGCACAAAGGCACGAAGCCACTAAGCCACTAAGTTTTCTTCCTTTGAGTCTCACCTGCACTGCAACAAATGCAGCGCGGTGCAAGTGTTGAGACTTGGTGCCTTATTACCTTGGTGGTTGTGGTCAAAAAAACAGACTTATTAAACAGTTTCTTGGGTCTGTGTGTATAAGAAGAAAAATGAATGGGTACTTCTAAAAACTTGCATTTTTGACAGATATCACCAGACTGTCGTTGAACGACAGTCACAGATTCTGTATTCGCCCATAGAATATCGGAATTATCAGCATTCATATTCACGAGGTGACCCGACCCAAATCTACTTCTGCCGTTTCTGTTTGGTTAATTTGTACAGACTCAATAGTTGAAACATTCAAAAAGGAAAAAATAAGTGCAATCTTCATTTAAGAAATCAGTTTTTATGCTACTCACCCTGCTGGCGCTGATGTTAGCACAGGTCACGCCCGCCTCGGCGTATGACGCCCCCGTCTGCGCCAGCGCAACGATCACCGTGACCAACAATAACGACAGCGGCGCAGGTTCTCTGCGTCAGGCGCTCGTGGATGTTTGCCCAGGCGAAACGATTAATTTCAGTGAGGCGCTTGCCGGACAAATCATTACACTTATCTCGCCTTTGGTGATCGATAGAAATGTAACCATTAATGGCCAACTCGCAGCTGAGGTTGTTGACATTGAAGGCAATGCTGTAGTACGGGTAATGACCGTAAATAACGGTGTAACCGCCTTCCTTGATAATCTCTATATTTATGATGGTTCCAGCGCTAATGGTGGCATCATCCGCAACGATGGCACATTGACCGTGACGAATAGCACCGTTCTCTCCGGCTATTCATCTACCTTCGGCGGCGGCATCTACAACACTGGCACATTGACCGTAATGAATAGCACCGTCGACGGCAATGCGGCTGATTCTAACGGTGGCGGCATCTACAACACTGGCACATTGACCGTGACGAATAGCACAGTCCAGAACAATACTGCAGGCTACGGCGGCGGCATCTACAACGATGGCGGTACTTTGACAGTTACGAATAGCACCTTCAAGGACAATAGCACCACCGGCTCCGGTGGGGGCATCCAGATCTACGCTAGCGCCGCCACCACACAGGTGACGAACAGCACCTTCAGCGGTAATACTGCAGCCTTCGGCGGCGGCATCTCCGTCGTGACCGGTAATAACCTAACGGTGACGAACAGCACCTTCAGCGGCAATGGAGCAAGCTATGGCGGCGGCATCATCAACGACGGCACATTGACAGTGACGAATACCACCTTCAGCGGCAATACTGCAACTACTGGTGGCAGTAGCGTCTATGCTGATAATACATCTACAGTGACACTCTATAACACAATTCTTGCTACGCTAGTGCCCATCAATACGCTAGTGCCCATCAATAATTGCGCTGGCTCTGGCACAATCAACGCAAACTCAGATAGCGTGGCTACCGATTCAAGTTGCGTGGGGATAGTTGTAAGAACAGCCGCAGAGATCAATCTCGGCGCTCTCACCGGCACTCCGGCATATTTCCCGCTCCTCAGCCCCAGCGTGGCAATTGACAACGGCAGTAATGCCATTTGCGCAGCATCCCCCGTATTAAACACCTCGCAAAATGGCGTAGTCCGCCCGATCGATGGCGATAATATCTACGGAGCGCACTGCGATATTGGTTCGTATGAAGCGCCGGCGGCGAGCTTCACCGTCACCTTTAATGGCAATAACTCCACTGGCGGCTCCACCGCCGCACAGAGCGCCAACTCCGCCACAGCGCTGACAAGCAACGGCTTCACGCGCACCGGTCACACCTTCGCCGGCTGGAACACGGTTGCCAATGGCTCGGGCACATCCTATGCCAACGGCGCGACCTATCCCTTTGATGCCGATGTTATCCTCTACGCCCAGTGGACGATTACAGGTCCGATATTTAGCGATGTTCCCACAAATCACTGGGCATTTTCCTACATTGGGAAATTGTTCGCCTCTGGCATCACTAGCGGCTGTGGAGCAGGGATTTACTGCCCTGATAATTCTGTCACTCGTGACCAGATGGCTGTCTTCTTATTGAAAGGTATGCACGGCGCAGGCTATACTCCGCCCGCCGTGGGAGCCAGCACCGGCTTCGGTGACGTGGCCGCCACTCATTGGGCCGCCGCGTGGATCAAACAACTGGCAGCCGAAGGCATCACCAGCGGCTGTGGCGGTGGAAACTATTGCCCAGATGCCGCAGTCACCCGTGCGCAAATAGCAATCTTCCTTTTAAAAGCTAAGAACGGCTCAGCTATAGTCCGCCCGCGGTGGGAGCCAGCACCGGCTTCAGCGATGTGGCCACTAATTACTGGGCCGCCGCCTTCATCAAACAGCTCGTGGCCGATGGCATTACCTCCGGCTGTGGCGGCGGTAACTACTGCCCCGACTCTGATGTAACCCGCGCCCAGATGGCGATCTTTATCGTCAAGGCCTCTAATTTGCCGTAGAAAGAAAATGTAATTTCATAACTCCCTACCGTACATTTTTCTTATAAAAACCCTAAAGGTCTTTTTTGAAAAGTTCAAAATCACGAAGGGAAATGAGACCTTTAGGGTTTGGGAATACAGTGGTAAGTTCATAAACAAAATCCGTGAGACGCTGGTCTCACGGATTTTGTTATTTTTGTCGTCCAGACAAGATCAAATTGCACTTTTGACAGGTATCGCCAGACTGTCGTTGAACGACAGTCACAGATTTCGTATTTGCCCATAGAATATCGGAAATATCAACATTCGTATTCGTGAGGTGACTTGACCCAAATCTACTTCTGTTGTTTCTATTTGGTTAATTTGTACAGACTCAATATTTGAAACATTCAAAAAGGAAAAAATAAAATGAAACATTCATTCAAAAATAAATTGTTTGTTTTTGTGGCTCTGCTCGCGCTGACCTTCAGCAGTCTGGGCATCCGCCCGGCTCAGGCGTCAGGTGCGATTAATGTCTGGGCAAAAAGCATGGGCGCGAGTAGTACTGAAGAAGGGGATGACATCGCCGTGGACGGTAGTGGAAATGTGTACACCACTGGGAGTTTCACAGGCACAGTAGACTTTGACCCCGGCGCAGGGACTGCCGACCTGACCTCGGCGGGATCTAATGACACCTTCGTCTCCAAGCTGGATTCGAGCGGAAACTTTGTCTGGGCAAAAAGGATGGGCGGGTCAGATATTGATAATGGGTACGCCATCGCTGTGGACGGTAGCGGGAATGTTTACACCACGGGACGCCTCCGAGGCACAGGCGACTTCGACCCCGGCGCGGGGACGACCAACCTGATCTCTGCGGGACTAGATGATATCTTTGTCTCCAAGCTGGATGCCAATGGAGACTTCGTCTGGGCAAAAAGGATGGGCGGGTCGGATTATGATTATGGGTACGGCATCGCCGTGGATGGCGACGGGAATGTATACACCACTGGGAGCTTCAGAGGCACAGTCGACTTCGACCCTGGGGCGGGGACGACCAACCTGATCTCTGCCGGACTAGATGATATCTTTGTCTCCAAGCTGGATTCCAGCGGGAGCTTCGTCTGGGCAAAACGCTTGGGCGGGAGTAGTGCAGATGTAGCGGGCGACATCGCCGTGGACGGTAGTGGGAATGTGTACACCACTGGGTATTTCGGAGGCACAGCAGACTTCGACCCCGGCGCAGGGACTGCAGACCTGACCCCAGCGGGAAGTAATGACATCTTCGTCTCCAAGCTGGATTCGAGCGGGAACTTCGTCTGGGCAAAAAACATGGGCGGGAGTGGTTCAGATGGAGGGAACGGCATTGCCTTGGATAGCAACGGATATGTCTATACCGCGGGCGGATTCTGGGACACAGCCGATTTCGATCCCGGCGCGGGCAATGCCGAACTAACCTCGGCGGGTGGGACTGACATCTTCGTCTCCAAGTTGGATTCCAACGGGGGCTTCGTCTGGGCAAAAAACATGGGCGGGGCGTCTAATGATCCTATGTACGACATGGCCGTGGATAGCAGCGGGAATGTATACACCACAGGGTTTTTCCTAGACACAGCCGATTTCGATCCCGGCGCAGGGACGACCAACCTCACCTCGAGAGGTGGCGACATCTTCATCTCCAAGTTGGACAATAATGGAAACTTCATTTGGGCTGAGAGCATAGGCGGAGCGGACCTTGATTTGGGGAAAGGCATCGCTGTGGATGGCAGTGGGTATGTCTACACTACAGGCTCCTTCTCCTATACAGTCGACTTCGACCCCGGTGTGGGAACTCTCAACCTGACCTCTGCCTCGGGGGCAAGAGACATCTTCGTTTCCAAATTACTGCCTGCCTTTACAGCCACTTTTGACGTCAATGGCGGCTCGGGCAGCATGTCACCTCAGGAAGCCATTTCCGCGACTGCGCTGACGGCCAATACCTTCACGCGGGCAAGCTACACCTTCGCCGGATGGAACACGGCTGCCAATGGCTCGGGCACATCCTATGCCGACGGCGCGACCTATCCCTTTGATGCCGATGTTACCCTCTACGCCAAGTGGACAAGTACAGGTCCGACATTTAGCGATGTTCCCACGAATCATTGGGCATTCTCCTACATTGAGAAATTGTTCGCCTCTGGTATTACAGCAGGCTGTGGAGCAGGGATTTACTGCCCCGATAATACCGTCACCCGTGATCAGATGGCTGTCTTCTTATTGAAAGGTATGCACGGCGCAAGCTATACTCCGCCCGCCGTGGGAGCCAGCACCGGCTTCGGTGACGTGGCCGCCACTCATTGGGCCGCCGCGTGGATCAAACAACTGGCAGCCGAAGGCATCACCAGCGGTTGCGGTGCCGGGAATTATTGCCCAGATGCCGCAGTCACCCGCGCGGAAATAGCAATCTTCCTTTTGAAAGCTAAGAACGGCTCCAGCTATAGTCCGCCCGCCGTGGGAGCCAGCACTGGCTTCAGCGATGTCGCCATTGATTATTGGGCAGCCGCCTTTATCAAACAGTTGGTTACAGATGGCATTACCTCCGGCTGTGGTGCAGGTGTCTACTGCCCCGATTCAGATGTGACCCGCGCACAAATGGCGATCTTTTTGGTGAGGACCTTCAATCTGCCGTAGGAAGAAAAGTTACACAAAAAAGACTCACAGAAAATATCTGTGGGTCTTTTTTTGTTGCCTGAGACCCAAAACAATAGACGTTGGCAACTAAATATAAACTTGATTGCGAAAAACGACTTTACGGACAATGCTTCAAAAAATACAAATTTATTTTGCCTGCAAATCAGATAAATTAGATGTAAAATACCACAATCAAGAAGGGCGGGGTTTTTTCGAGAGTGTTTGGTTTTGTATATCAAAAATAATAACAAGGAGAAATACATTTATGAAATCTCGTACCCGCCTCGTTCTTAATATTTTTTCCCTTTTAGCGCTGTTGGTTTCCCTGTTTGGTGGTGCAGAGACTGTGCAGGCGGCCACTGTTCAAATTGATATTGACGGTCCTTTACACAGCGGATATTTTGGCGATGATGTGGTCACCTTACCCAATGGTAACTTTGTCGTAACAGATCCGCACTATGATGCCCCCGGTTCCATCGCGGATGCTGGGGCTGTTTATTTATATAACGGCACTACCCATGCATTGATCAGTGTCCTGACCGGTTCCATCGCAAATGATAGGGTCGGATCTGATGGTCTGGTGGTTTTGCAAAATGGCAATTATGTGGTGATCAGCTCAGATTGGAATAATGGTGCTGGCGCCGTTACTTTGCTTAACCAGGCGACCGGAATCTCTGGCGTAGTCTCGTCTGCCAATAGCCTGGTTGGTTCTTCACCGAATGATTATGTCGGTTGTAATGGGGTTATAGGATTGTCGAATGGTAATTATGTTGTGCAAAGCAATTGTTGGAACAACGGTGCCGGGGCTGTCACCTGGGGCAGCGGCATTAGCGGCGTGAGTGGGGCGGTGTCTGCATCAAACAGTTTGATCGGTTCTACAGCAAATGATGAGGTTGGCTCTTATGGAGTCATGCCATTGGAAAATGGTAATTACATAGTAAAAAGCCCCGGTTGGGATGGCGTAGCCATAAATGTTGGAGCGGTCACTTGGGGCAATGGCTCAGTCGGTACAGTGGGAGCGGTCTCAGCGGTCAATAGTCTGGTGGGATCCACTGCGAATGATCAGATTGGCTTTATCGGTGTCGTGCAGCTCGCCAATAGTAACTATGTGGTCTCCAGCCCTATATGGGATAACGGCAGTATTGTAGATGCCGGCGCGGTTACTTGGGGCAGTGGCACCAGTGGTGTCAGCGGTTTTACATCCGCGGCCAATAGTTTGGTCGGTTCGACAGAGGATGATCGAATTGGTGATGTTGTAACGGCGCTGGACAACGGCAATTATGTAGTTGGTAACCGTTATTGGGATAACGGCGCAATCGTAAATGCTGGAGCCGCCACCTGGGGTAATGGGCTATCAGGAATTACAGGACCCGTTTCGACAGCCAACAGTCTATACGGCACTACTGCCGAGGATGGGGTTGGAGAGAGAGTCGAAGCGCTGACCAATGATCATTATGTAGTGACCAGCTCCCAGTGGGATAATGGCGCGCTGGTAAACGTCGGCGCGGCTACTTGGGGCAACGGTTCCACCGGTAACGTTGGCGCTGTCTCAGCATCCAATAGTCTGATCGGCCCTTCGGCATATGACTATGTCGGTGGCAGCGCAGTTGCGTTAACCAATGGCAATTATGTCGTTAGGAGCGGCAATTGGAATGGTGTGGGGGCGGCCACCTGGGTTGATGGGTCGGGCAGCACATCGGGCACAGTTACTGCGGGGAATAGTTTGATCGGTTCTACGTCAGCTGATTATGTGGGGAACTATGTATACGCGTTGACTAATGGTAATTATGTAGTGGGCAGTGACGTCTGGGATAATGGCGCTGCGGTGGATGCTGGTGCGGTCACTTTGGGAAATGGCGTCAGCGGCACAACGGGTATTGTCTCAGCGGCTAACAGCCTGGTCGGCTCCACAGATTATGACTATCTTGGTCGTAAAGTCGTGGTACTACCGAACGGCAATTATGTGGTGACGAGTGTTGATTGGGATAATGGCGCAGTGGTAGATGCTGGCTCTGTCACCTGGGGTAGTGGAACAACAGGTGTGACCGGCGTGGTTTCAACAGCGAATAGTCTGGTCGGTTCTACACTTACTGATCAGGTCGGAAGCGACATTGAAACACTCTCGAACGGAAATTATGTGGTGTTAAGCCCCGACTGGGATAACGGCGCAGTGGAAAATGCCGGCGCCGCCACCTGGGGCAATGGCTCCACAGGGATTGTTGGTGTAATTTCAGCATCCAACAGTCTGGTGGGTACTCATGTTGATGATTACGTTGGCTATGATGGGGTTTATGAAAACGGAGAAAATACCGGGCTTGCGTATTACGCGGCTTCTCTCACCGACAATGACTATGTCGTCTTAAGTCCTTATTGGGATAAAGGCACAGTCAAAGATTCTGGGGCGATCACTATAAGCAGGAATTCAGGCACGCCGACCGTTGGCCTGATTACGACAGCCAATAGCGTGCTTGGAACCAATCCCTTGGGCGGTCCTGGTATGGATGTTTGGTACGATGATGTCAATCTTCAGTTGTTGGTCAACCGTCCCGCGGATAATATGGTTACGCTCTTCAAAGATAGTCCCACATTTGTAGATGTGCCTGAAAGTTACTGGGCTTACGGATATATTGAACGCTTGTATGGCGCCGCCATTACGAGTGGGTGTTTGGTAACACCGCTTACTTATTGCCCTGATAGCACAGTGACCCGCGCACAAATGGCGATCTTTCTGTTGAAAGGGATTCATGGTTCAAGCTACACGCCGCCTGCTGTGAATGGCAACACCGGCTTCGACGATGTCGCCGCTGATTACTGGGCTGCCGCATGGATCAAACAACTGGCCGCCGAAGGCATCACCAGCGGATGCGGCGCCGGAATCTACTGTCCTCATAGTACAGTTACCCGCGCACAAATGGCAGTGTTTTTGCTGAAAGCCAAGAACGGATCCAGTTATGTTCCGCCCGCGGTGGGTGGCAGCACCGGCTTCAATGATGTGGCAGTCAATTATTGGGCGGCTCCGTTCATCAATCAACTGGTCGCCGACAGCATCACCAGCGGCTGCGGCTCAGGAGTTTACTGTCCCGATTCGGATGTGACACGTGCACAGATGGCGGTCTTCCTCGTTAAGACCTTTTAGTCTGCCGTAAGAAGCGATTTTAATACGCTTATTAAACAAAAATGCCGTGAGTAAAATTCTCACGGCATTTTTTTTTTAAACTTTTGATAGCCAGTTCCGCTGCCTGCTCTGTTGAAAGAGCTTGCCCGCTTGACCAGGCCTCTTTAAAAGCGTCTGCGCCAAGTTTATTTTTTAATTGGTTAAGAAAATTTTCATTTTCTGCGCGTATGGCAGATCGCCCTGAGTTCGCCGCGGATTTTTTGGCTGGCGCTTTCCAGTTGTGCTGCGAGCGCAATATGACCAAGATGATACATGGAAATGGCAAGCGCGCCCAGGGAAGAAGCGACGCCTTTGACATCGCCAAGTTGATGACGGATGGAAAGACTTCTGCTAATACGAGTTTGTTTTTTTCAAGCCGGCTGATGTAGCTGTAGTGGTAGCCCACTTTTTGCGCCAGTTCGCGTTGCAATAGGTTGGCGCGTTCGCGAAAATAACGCAGCATTTCGCCAAGGCTGGCCGTGATGACAGGTTCAAGAGTGGTGCGTGGTTTTGCCATGCAGTTGATTCCTACACGATTTTATTTTTTCAACAAACTGGCAACAAACTTAATAAAAATGGATGTAAACTTGGCCTTTCATTGGGCGAGTGTGATCCAATAGGTTTATTTATTAAAAAGGAAAAATTTAAAATGAAAATGATGAATATTTTATTGCGGTTCGTTGTATTATTAAGCTTGGTCTTGGGCGCATTAGCGGTGACGCCGACCCAGCCGGCTCTCGCCGCAACACCCGCACAGACTGTAACCAGCAAAGGCGTTTCGCCTGAAGCCTACCTCAACCCGGATGGCACTTTAAATCTGGATAAAAATTTCAGCGGTTCTTTCGACATCGAAGGCTGGGATGTGCAATTAGATCCGGCACATGGGCCGCCAGATGTGTACGTGGGCGCGTTTCCGCGATCTGGATAGTATTCCCGAAGCGGGATCATATTGCGCGCTGGGATGGCACGCAATGGAATGCGCTTTCCAGTGACGGCTCTGGCGATGGCGCTCTCGCTGGCAATCAGGTTGATGCTCTGGCTTTCTCAAATGGCATCCTCTATGTTGGCGGAACTTTTTTAACCGTAAAGAATACGTCTGCCGTGAGTGTCGCTGTCAACCTTGCCCAATGGGATGGAAACGCCTGGTCGGCGGTAGGCGGACTGACCACATTAGCAGGAAATAACCCAGTATATGAAATTGCCTTCTATAATGATCTTATTTATGTTGGCGGCGGGTTTACCAACTTAAATGGGATCGCCGAAGCAGACTATATTGCTCGCTACAACACCACGACCACCACCTGGTCAAGCCTGGGCGATAATGGTGTGGGCGTTGGTTCTATACACTCCCTTGTTTTTGCTCTTGCAGTCGATTCGTCGAATGGTGATCTTTATGTAGGCGGTCTCTTTACAGATGCAGATGGCATCAACGAAGCAGACCGAATTGCCAAATGGAATGGATCAGCCTGGTCTGCCTTAGGAAACGGATTAATAACTCTGCATATTCCATTCTTGTCAATTCATCCACTGAAATATATGTAGGCGGTACTTTTACAAATGTAAATGCAATCGCAGAAGCAGATTACATCGCCAAATGGGATGGCTCCGCCTGGTCGGCTTTGGGTTCGTATTCTGCAAACGGCGCGCTTAACGGTAGTGGCATATTCAGTGCGGGTGTTCGTTCCATGCTGCTCAACTCGGGTACTTTGTATGTGGGCGGCGCATTCAATATGTCAGACCCCAGTTTGGCGGCTGGTAAATATTTGGCACAATACGCTACCGGCACGGGAGACTGGGATGTTGTAGATGATGATGGTTCCGGTGGAAGCCCTTTAACAATGTCTTCCACGGCGGGGATTCTTAGCCTTGCATTATCAGTAAATGAATTATATATAGGCGGTTACATAATAAGTGTAAATGACAATGGCACTATACAACCTAATGCAGATTATTTTGCCAGTATGAATACCACCACTCAAGCTTGGTCTGCATATGGTATTGACAATGGCGTTTTCCAAAGGAACCCGATCACTGCGATCGCGGCGATCGGTACAGATGTATATGTGGCGGGCTATTTTCAAGATGCAAATCGCGACCCCGTATGGATTACCTGATCCGCTGGGATGGTGCTAACTGGAACCCAGTCGGCAATCTAAACCAAACCAATGGCTCAATCTACAATCGTGTGTATGCCCTCGCTGTGGATGGTACCGACCTGTATGTAGGCGGTATTTTTACTGTAGTTGATGTTCTTCCCGGCACAAGCCGCATCGCCAAATGGGATACATTGACCAACACCTGGTCTGCGCTTGGAGCGGGCATCCCCAACAATAGCGTAAATGCTCTTGCTGTAGATTCAAGTCATAATGTATATGCCGGCGGAGATTTTACAGATGTAAACGCAATCGCCGAAGCAGATTATATTGCCAAGTGGAACGGCAGCGCCTGGTCTGCGTTGGCGGGCAATGGCGCCGGAGCAGGTGCATTGAATGGCGCTGTGAATGCCATTGCGCTTAATGGCACCACGGTCTATGTTGGCGGTGTATTTACCTCGGTCAAAGATACATCTGATACAGCCATATCCAATGTCACGCGTACCTTGCCCAGTGGAATGGTTCGGTTTGGTCTGCGATTCCCGGTACTACATCACCCTTTAATAGTACTGTCCGAGCGCTGACATACGCGGACGGCAATTTGTACGCGGGCGGCAATTTCTCGAGCGCCAATGGTGTTGTCGGAGCCAATGTCATTGCAGTCTGGAACAGCGGCACGCAAATCTGGTCGGCCATGGGCAATAACCCCTTTGGCTCTTATGTTACTTCCATTGCAGTCGACGGCGCAAATGTTTATGCCGGTGGCATTTTTACGAATGCGGCGAGCATTCCCACTGCTGATTACGTTGCCAAATGGAACGGGTCAAGTTGGTCGGCCCTCGGCAGTAATGGCGCTGGCAATGGCGCGTTGAATTCAACTGTATCTGCTCTGGCTGTCATTCAAAATGACTTGTGGGTGGGCGGAGATTTTCTAGATGTAAATAACAACGGCACGCGGTTAAAAGCTGCCGATAAACTCGCCGTCTTTGGCTTGGATATTCCGCCCACAGTTTCTTCTGTAACACGCGCCTCCGCCACTCCTACAGGAGCAGTCAGCGTAGATTTCACCGTCACTTTTTCAGAATCAGTAACTGGCGTGGATGAGACCGATTTCTCGCTGACGACCACCGGCGTAACTTCCGCCGCCGTCAGCGGAGTCAGTGGCACGGGCAGCAGCTACACTGTGAGTGTCAACACCGGCGTCGGCAGCGGCACCATCCGTTTAAATGTGCTCGATGATGACAGCATCAAAGATGCAGCCCTTAATCCATTGGCGGCCGGCTTTACAACGGGTGAAAGCTACATAGTCAGCAAGTCGCCGGTCTTTGAGGATGTCCCATTTGACTATTGGGCAAATAGTTACATTGAGCGCCTCGCCAAAGCCGGCATCACCGGCGGCTGTTCAGCGGTCCCGTTGAATTACTGCCCCGACAGCACCGTCACCCGCGCACAAATGGCCGTCTTCTTATTGAAGAGCATGCACGGCTCAAGCTTTAGTCCGCCTGCCGTGGGAGCCAGCACCGGTTTCGGTGACGTAGCCACCACTCATTGGGCTGCCGCATGGATCAAACAACTGGCCGCCGAAGGCATCACCAGCGGATGCGGTGCTGGAATCTACTGTCCCGATAGTACAGTTACCCGTGCGCAAATGGCGGTGTTTTTGCTGAAAGCCAAAAACGGTTCCAGTTATGTTCCGCCCGCGGTGGGAATCAGCACCGGCTTCAACGATGTGGCTGTCAATTATTGGGCAGCCCCGTTCATCAAGCAATTGGTCACCGATGGCATCACCAGCGGCTGTGGCAATAGCAACTACTGCCCCGATTCAGATGTGACCCGCGCGCAGATGGCGGTCTTTCTTGTCAAGACATTTAATCTGCCGTAGAAATGAATTGACGATCAGTCTATAAGTTAAATCAGAGCCGTGAGATTTTTCTCACGGCTCTGATTGTTTTAACTTTCTGTAGCCAGTTCCACTGCCTGCTCGACCGAAAGGTTTTGCCCGCTGGACCAGGCTTCTTCAAAAGCATCTATGCCAAGTTTCGCTTGCAGCTGTTTTCGAAAATCTTTATTCTCTACACTTGCCGCGGGAGACATACCTGCTCCCGTCTCTTTGCGGATCTTCTGGCCGATGCTTTCCAATTGTACTGCCAGCACAATATGACCAAGCCGATAATTGGAAATAGCGAGCGCACCCAGAGAAAAAGCGACTCCTTTGATATCACCAAGTTGATAACGGGTGACAAGACTTCTGCGTTGTAACTCAATGGCATGGGTATATTCTTTTAATTCCAAATAGACTTCAGACAGGCCGTTCAAAGCGTGCCCAAGTGACATCAGGTTTCCGTTTGCCTGATTGATCGAAATCGCTTCGGTGTATAGTTCCCTGGCACGTTCAAGATTGCCTGCTCTACGCTGCGCGGTGGCGAGATTGTTTAAGGTTGGTGTAAGGCGCAACGCATCATTTGTTTGCCGCCGATAGATGAGGACTTGTTCCAGTAATTCAACTGTACGCGCGTACTCTTTTTTGATGCCCGCCAATATGGCGAGCCCGTCCATTGCTGCGTAGATGCCGGTTTCGTAATTCAATGCTTTGGAGATCGTGAATCCCTCTTCTTCAAGAGCGGCCGCTTTTTCATAGTCACCTTGTATTCTGAAATAATCACTTGCACTGCGCAGCAAACGGGCGCGGATTATTGTTGGCGCGGGGTCGAGTATAAGGATCTTATTTAACCAGCGCCGGGCTTCTGTAAAATAACTGCGCATCATCCAGAAATTGGTGAGGGATAAAACAAGATCTCCTGCGATGGCGGTGCGTGTGGAAGATTCCATGCTCCATGTTAGGGCTGCACGCAGGTTGTTGTGTTCGGCTTCTATTTGATTCAACCAGTTCATTGTGATCTCCGCCCTGTTTTAGTAGGGTTCGGCAGTCTGTATGATTTTATGTAATATACGGCATGTCGCTGTCGTATTGGCTCAAGGTCGTTGCCATCTTTTAAGTTTTCAAATGCAAATTCACGCAAGGTTTCAAGGAAGTGATAGCGCCCGGTCTGCGCATCGACTGTGATCAGTGATTTGTCTATTAACTGGATGAGCAGATTGAGAATATCTGAGGGGGTACAAAGTAGTTCGTCACTGCAAATTTCCTCGGCAGCTTCAAGGTTCCAGCCGCCCGCGAAAACAGAAAGGCGGGTGAACAGGGCGCGTTCCTGTCCGCTGAGCAGGGTGTAACTCCACTCGATTGCGCCCCACAGCGTTTGCCGCCATACAGGCAGATCGCGTCCGCCGTGTGTGAGCCACTCGAAGCGCCTGTCAAATTGTTTGAGCATGGCGGTCAGGCTTAAGCTGCGGATGCGCGCAGCGGCTAATTCTATCGCCAAAGGTAAACCGTCTAAACGGCGGCAGATTTCGGCGGCGCGTGAAACGTCTTCTCCTTCCAGTTGAAAATCTGGTTTGGCAGATTGTGCCCTTTGCAGAAATAATTGCACAGAGGCGAAATCCAGCGCGGATGGATTTGTTTTTTCATCGGGCACGGGCAGAGGCGCGAGTGGAAACTCTTGTTCGCCGCGCAAACGCAACGCTTCACGGCTGGTGGTGAGGATCTTTATCTTCGGGGCATTGAGCAGGGGCAGGAGTTGTGGGGCAGATTCCAATACCTGTTCAAAATTATCGATCACGATCAGCTGGCTGCGCTGGCTTAAGATAGCGGGTAAATTGTTTTCTTGTGTGTCTAATGCCGCTGCGAGGGTGGGCAGTACCTGATCTGTTTCAAGCACTGGCATCAGGTCTACAAAAATTACGCCGTCAGAAAAATTTGATGCGAGTTGTTCGGCAACATGCAGCGCCAGACGGGTTTTGCCAACCCCGGGCGCTCCGATCAACGTTACGAGGCGCGTTCCTTCATTTAATAGGATATTGAATAGACTTGCAGATTCAGCCTCGCGCCCCAGCAGCGGCGTGAGGCTGACTGGAAGCCCCGCGCTTCGGGCGGGGCTTGAAGCGGGTTGCAAATCTGCGTCAGTGATCGCCGCTGATAGATTTATGCTGGTTGCGAGTTCGAGCAGCCGTGTTGTGGCTTTGGGGTCATGTTCCAGTTTTAAGGCAGGGATAAATAACTTTCGTAATGCAGACTCACTTAAGGCGCGTTCGTTTTTCTCAAGTCGGCTGATATAGCTGTAGTGATAGCCGACCTTTTGCGCCAGTTCGCGCTGCGATAGGTTGGCACGTTCGCGAAAATAACGTAACAATTCGCCAAGGCTGGCCGTGGTGACAGGTTCAAGGGCGGTGCGTGGTTTTGCCATGCAGTTGATTCTACACGATTTTATTTTGTCAACAAACTGTCAACAAACTCAATAAGAAAGGATGTAAACTGTTCATTCGGTTGGAGATTTAATCCATTAGGTTTATTTATTAAAAAGGAAAAAAATTAAAAATGAAAACAATGAATACTTTTTTACGATTAGTTGTGTTGTTAAGTCTTATCGCAGGTGTTTTGGCGGTAACGCCGGCGCAGTAGCCGGTCTTTGCCAAACACCCGCACAGACTGTCACCAGCAAAGGTCTTGCGCCTGAATCCTATCTCAACCCGGATGGTACCTTTAAATCTGGATAAAAATTTCAGCGGTTCTTTCGACATCGAAGGCTGGGATGTGCAGCTAGACCCGGCGCACGGGCCTGTTTTTTCGCCCATAGCAGCAGAAGATAACTGGAGCGCTGTTGGCTCTGCCGGCGCATTCACAGATGTTGTTTACAGTGTGGTTGTAAATGGCTCAGATGTTTACGTGGGCGGCGCTTTCCTCGATCTGGATAGTATTCCCGAAGCCGACTATGTTGCGCGCTGGGATGGTTCGCAATGGAACGCGCTCTCCAGCAACGGCGCTGGTGATGGTGCTATCGAAGGCGGCAACGGGGTTAATGTCCTGGCTTTCTCAAATGGGATTCTTTACATGGGAGGAAGTTACTTGGGCGTAAAAAATACGTCTAATGTGATTGTCGCTGGCAACCTTGCCAAATGGGATGGCGCTACCTGGTCGGCGGTGGGGAGTTTGACCTCGTTGACGGGAGGCAATTCGGTTTATGAAATTGCCTTCTATAATGATCTTATTTATGTTGGCGGTAATTTTACCAACCTGAATGGAATCGCAGAAGCAGACTATGTCGCTAGTTACAACACCAACGCCAACACCTGGTCAAGCCTGGATAATGATGGGGCAGGGGATGGTTCATTAAAAAATACTGTTTATGGTCTTGCGGTGGATTCATCGAATGGCGATGTTTATGTTAGCGGCTTCTTTACAGATGCAGATGGTAATGTAAATGCCGATAGAATTGCCAAATGGAATGGTTCCGCCTGGTTGGCATTGGCGAACGGTATTCCCAACGGATTTGTTGATTCCATTCTTGTCAATTCATCCACTGAAATATACGTGGGCGGTTCTTTTACAAATGTAGACGCAATCCCCGAAGCCGATCGAATTGCCAAATGGAATGGCTCCGCCTGGTTGGCTCTGGGTGAGTATGCTGGAGATGGCGCGCTTGGTAATTCGGGCATATCCAATCCCAGTGTACGCACCATGATACTAAGATCAGGCATCCTATATGTAGGCGGCGCATTCAGTATGTCAGACCCAAGCCTGGCGGCAGGTAAACATTTGGCAAAATATAACACCGTCACCGGAGAATGGGATGTTGTGGATGATGATGGTTCCAGTGGCAGCCCTTTGATCATGTCTTCTTCAGATGGGATTTTTAGTCTTGCGTTATCTGTAGATGAGTTGTACGTGGGTGGGTATCAAACCGGTTTCAATGATAACGGCGCCATACAGCCCAATGCAGATTATTTTGCCAGCATGAATATCACCACCCAAGCCTGGTCTGCATACGGCATTGACAACGGCGTTTTCTCATCAATCAGCTCGATCAATGCAATTGCGGCCATCGGCACAGATGTATATGTGGCGGGGAGTTTTCAAGACGCAAATCGTGACCCCCGCATGGACTACTTGATCCGCTGGGATGGTTCTGCCTGGAATCCGGTCGGCAATGTAGCTCAGACCTATGGCTCAATCAATAATTCTGTGACTGCCATTGCAGTCGATGGCACCGACCTATATGTAGCCGGCTATTTTACTACTATCTACAATGAAGGCGTATCTGTTTCTGCAAACCGCATCGCCAAATGGGACACGTTGACCGAAACCTGGTCTGCGCTTGGAGCAGGCATCTCCACGGGTAGTGTACTTGTCCTTGCCGTAGATTCAAGTCACAATCTATATGCCGGCGGAGGTTTTACAGATGCAAACTCAATTCCTGAAGCAGATTATATTGCCATGTGGAACGGCAGCGCATGGTCTGCGCTGGCCGGCAATGGCTCAGGGTTGCGCATTGGTTGGCGGCGCCGTGAATGCCATTGCACTTAATGGCACCACTGTATATGTTGGAGGTGCATTCACCTCGGTTAAAGATACATCCAACGCCGTAAAAGTAAACGCCCCATATCTTGCCCAATGGAATGGTTTTGCCTGGTCTGCAATTCCCGGCACTAACTCAGCCTTTGATGGCCCCGTTTATGCGCTTACATATGCCGGTGGAAATTTATACGCGGGTGGCAATTTCTCCAGCGCCAATGGTATTGCCGGCGCTAATAACATCGTGGCATGGAACAGCGGCACGCAAACCTGGTCTGCTTTGGGTAATAATTCTATAAACACAACTGTTTATTCCATTGCCGTAGATGGCGCGAATGTTTATGTCGGCGGTTATTTATATAACGTATCAAATGGCGGCATTCCCATACCCACCGCAGATTACGTCGCCAAATGGAACGGCTCAAGCTGGTCGGCCCTTGGCAGTAACGGCGCCGGCAATGGCGCATTGAATTCATTTGTATATGCTCTGGCTGTCATTCAAAATGACTTGTGGGTGGGCGGAGATTTTCTAGATGTAAATAACAACGGCACCCAGTTAAAAGCTGCCGATAAATTAGCCGTGTTTGGGTTGGATCTTCCACCCACAGTTTCTTCTGTAACACGCGCATCTGCCAATCCCACAGGCGCATCCAGCGTAGACTTCCTTGTCACCTTTTCTGAGGCGGTCAACGGTGTAGATACTACCGACTTTGATTTAATTACCAGTGGAGTTACTGGTGCATCTCTTGTAGTTTTCAATGACCATGTATTTGAAACTACATACACGGTCAGTGTTAACACCGGCACCGGCAATGGCACCATCCGCCTCGATGTGTTGGATAACGACACCATTGTAGACGCGGGAACCAATTCATTATCAGCCGGGCATACCAGCGGCGAAGTTTATACGATCGAAAAAACTGCGCCCACCGTCACATCCTCTGTGCGTGCATCTACAAACTCCACCAGTGCAAGCAGTGTCAATTACACCGTCACATTTTCTGAATCAGTGACCGGAGTTAACACAGCCGACTTCTCGTTGACAACAACCGGCGTATCCTCCGCCGCCGTCAGCGGAATCAGCGGCTCGGGCAGTAGTTACACTGTTGCAGTGAACACCGGTGTCGGCAGCGGCACCCTCCGTTTGGATGTGCTCGACGATGACAGCATCATAGATGCTGCCGGTAATCCATTGGCGGGAGGCTTCACCGTGGGTGAGAGCTATACCGTCAGCAAGTCGCCGGTCTTTGATGATGTGCCATTTGATTATTGGGCAAATAGCTATATTGAGCGCTTATACAAAGCCGGCGTGACCGGCGGCTGCGGCACGGGCATCTACTGCCCCGATGCCACCGTCACCCGTGCGCAAATGGCGGTCTTTCTATTGAAGGGTATGCACGGTTCAAGCTACACCCCGCCCGCCGTGGGAGTCAGCACCGGCTTCGGCGACGTGGCTACCGATTACTGGGCCGCAGCCTGGATCAAACAACTGGCTGCCGAAGGTGTCACCAGTGGATGTGGCAATGGCAACTACTGTCCTGACAGTGTCGTCACCCGCGCGCAGATGGCGATCTTCCTTTTGAAAGCCAGGAACGGTTCAAGTTACACTCCGCCCGCCGTGGGAGTCAGCACTGGCTTCAACGATGTCGCCACTGATGCTTTTGGCGCGGCCTTCATCAAGCAACTGGTGGCCGATGGCATCACTGCCGGTTGTGGCAACAGCAACTACTGTCCCAATGACTCAGTCACCCGTGCGCAAATGGCGGTCTTCCTGGTCAGAGCGTTTAATCTGCCTTAGGGCGAGACTGATAATTAATTTATAAAAGATCAGAGCTGTGAGATGATTCTCATGGCTCTGATGCTTAACTCTTTAGCAGGGAACAACAGACAGTACTTAGGATGAATTTTGTTAATAAGTGCCTTGGAACAAGAGTGCTAAAATAAAAACAATACTGGGTAAACTTTATCCAAATCAACCCGACCCCAAAAAGGAGATTTTATGTTTAGTGGAAAATCAATTGCCAAGATCGGTTCTGTTTTTTTGATCGTGATGTTCCTGTTAACCGGCGCGCTGCCTGCTCAAGCGGCGGCTGCCACTTCTGAAACGATCAACCTGAGCGCGGAAGATTGGGCGCAGATCTATACACTGGCTCCATCACTGGAAGCATCCATTCCCCCCGATACCCAGCAAGCTTATTTGAAAGCCTCCAACACCGGGGCGGTTGATTCCTTTGGTTATGAAGCTATGGCGCTTTCAGGGGATACGCTCGTCATTGGAGCCTATAATGAAGACAGCAACGCGGTGGGCGTGAATGGAAACCAGGCGGATAATTCAGCCGGTAGTTCTGGCGCGGTCTACGTTTTCATCCGCAGCGGAGGGGTGTGGAGTCAACAGGCATATCTCAAAGCATCCAACCCGAATGGAACTGACAACTTTGGTTTGTCTGTGGATATTTCAGGTGACACCATCGTGGTTGGCGCGCCTAGTGAAGATAGTAATGCCACAGGTGTAAACGGAAATCAGCTTGATAATTCCGCCAGCGGATCTGGTGCAGCGTATGTTTTCACGCGCAGCGGCACTACCTGGAGCCAGCAGGCATATCTCAAAGCATCCAATACCGAAGCAGGTGACTACTTTGGCAGGCTCGTGAATATTTCCGGCGACACCATCTCAGTTGCGGCTTATTATGAAGACAGCAATGCCACCGGTATAAACGGAAATCAGGCTGATAATTCAGCATCTGAATCTGGCGCGGTGTATGTCTTCACGCGTACGGGCAGTACCTGGAGTCAGCAGGCGTATGTCAAAGCCTCCAATACCGAAGCAGGGGATTACTTTGGTTATTTTGCCATGGCGCTCTCAGGCGATACACTCGCGGTTGCAGCTCCGTATGAAGCCAGCAGCGCCACCGGTGTGAATGGCAATCAAGCCGATAATTCTGCACCTTACTCTGGCGCGGTGTATGTCTTCACCCGCACGGGCAGCACCTGGAGTCAGCAGGCATATATCAAGGCTTCCAATACCAAAACAGAAGATTACTTTGGTTATCCCAGTATGTCGCTCTCGGGCGATACTCTGGCGGTCGCGGCTTCGTATGAAGACAGTAACGCCACCGGTGTAAACGGGAATCAGGCGGATACTTCAGCCATCGAATCCGGCGCGGTGTATGTCTTCACCCGCACGGGCAGCGCCTGGAGTCAGCAGGCGTATATCAAAGCCTCCAACACCGAAGCAAATGATTACTTTGGTACAGAAGTGTCACTCTCGGGTGATATCCTCGCGGTTAGTGCGCCGTATGAAGACAGCAATGCCATCGGCGTGAATGGCAATCAGGCTGATAACTCAGCACCTTACTCTGGCGCTGCTTATATCTTCACCCGCACAGGCACGAACTGGTATCAGCATTCCTACTTGAAAGCCTCCAACGCTGAATCAAATGACTACTTTGGCTCTGCTATTACGCTTTCTGGCAATACGGTGGCGGTCGGCGCTTATGGTGAAGACAGCAATGCCACCGGCCTGAACGGGAATCAGGCCGATAATTCTGCAGGTAGTTCTGGCGCTGCGTATGTCTTTACGATTGCCCCCGTTTTTGATGACGTACCGTTTAGTTATTGGGCCAACAACTTCGTTGAGCGTCTCGCTAAAGCAGGTGTGACCGGCGGCTGCGGTGTGGATATCTACTGCCCGGATAGCACCGTTACCCGTGCGCAGATGGCGGTCTTTCTATTGAAGGGTATCCACGGTTCAAGCTACACCCCGCCTGCCGTGGGAGTCAGCACCGGTTTCGGCGATGTCGCCACCGATTATTGGGCCGCAGCCTGGATCAAACAACTGGCTGCTGAAGGTGTCACCAGCGGATGTGGTAATGGCAACTATTGTCCTGATAGTGTAGTCACCCGCGCACAGATGGCGATCTTCCTTTTGAAAGCCAAGAATGGCTCGGGCTATACTCCGCCTGCCGTGGGAGTCAGCACCGGCTTCAACGATGTCGCCACCGATGCCTTTGCTGCGGCCTTCATCAAACAACTGGTGGCAGACGGCATCACCGCCGGTTGTGGCAACAGCAACTACTGTCCCAACGACTCAGTCACCCGTGCGCAGATGGCGGTCTTCCTGGTCAGGGCATTTAATCTGCCGTAACTCATTTGAATCTGTAAAACAAAAGCCAGATAATCCCGGTTATTTGGCTTTTTGTTTTTGCATGGTTTTATATGACGTGCCTGCTTTGAAATCATTATGTCCATCATTTTTATTGCATGGAGGCCTCTGAAAGAAACTAACTTTAGTGACCCTGTCTGGATAACTAATTTCTTATCAAGCCCTTGCTGAAGTCAGTGGAATTAATAGGGAGTATTCATTATATTAGTTGGTGATGGCGATATTTTTAGTGAAGACTTTCGGGTTACCGTAAAAAATATTTAATATCAAAAGCACCACGAGGTTTTCTTACGGCTCCTTTGATATTATGACGTCAGTAATAAAAGATCAAGCAGCACTGACTTCTTTTTATCAAAACTCTATTCGTCTATTGGAAGTTGCTTTTTGGGGAAGCATTCAACTTTGCAAATACTCTTGTTTAAGGAAAATGCCATGAAATTATCAAGACAATTCTCATATAATATAGGGGATATCCCAAATCGATCGACCCCAGGAGCAATGCATTATGATATCCCGCGCTAAAATTTTTAATAATATTTTTTCCCTTCTGGCACTGCTGGCTTCCTTGCTGGGCAGCGCATGGACAGCCACGCCCGCGCAGGCTGCCTCTGCCAAGTTTGATATTATCGGCCCGGCGGGGAGTGGTAAATTTGGCGATGTGTATATCCTGCCAAATGGAAACTTCGTTGTTGCAGATGAAGAATATGACGCACCAGGCCCCATTGCTGATGTCGGCGCGGTATATCTCTACAATGGTGCCACTCACGCATTGATCAGCACCTTGACCGGTTCCACCGCAAATGACAAAGTTGGTGACTATGTCATAGTATTGGAGAACGGCAATTTTGTGGTGGTTAGCTCCACTTGGAATGGAAATAGAGGCGCCGTTACCTGGGGCAGCGGCACGACCGGCGTCTCTGGTGTAGTCTCAGCCGCCAATAGTCTGGTCGGCTCTACAGCAGGCGACAAAGTGGGCGATTTTGGCATTTATACATTAACGAACGGTAATTATGTAGTAGTAAGCCCCAATTGGGATGGCGAAAAAGGCGCCGCCACCTGGGGCAATGGCACAACCGGCATTGTTGGCGCAGTCTCAACTCTCAACAGTCTGGTCGGCTCCAATGCAACTGACTATGTTGGGAACTCGGTCAGAGTATTGGAGAACGGCAATTATGTGGTGATTAGCCGCGATTGGGATGGTACCAAAGGCGCCGCCACTTGGGGCAATGGCACGACCGGCATTGTTGGCGCGGTTTCAGCCGCCAACAGCCTGGTTGGTTCCTCTGCAGGTGATCAGGTTGGCTATTACGGCGCTGCGGTATTAACGAACGGCAGTTATGTGGTGATCAGCCCCTATTGGAATGGAAATAGAGGCGCCGCCACCTGGGGCAATGGCACGACCGGCATCGTTGGCGCGGTTTCAGCCGCCAACAGCTTGGTTGGCTCCAATGTAAGTGATCAGGTTGGTTATGACGGCGTTGCGGAATTAACGAACGGCAATTATTTGGTGGCTAGCTCCTCTTGGGATGGTACCAAAGGCGCCGTCACCTGGGGCAATGGCACGACCGGCATCGTTGGCGCGGTTTCAGCCGCCAACAGCTTGGTTGGCTCCAATGTAAGTGATCAGGTTGGTTATGACGGCGTTGCGGAATTAACGAACGGCAATTATTTGGTGGCTAGCTCCTCTTGGAATGGAAATAGAGGCGCCGTCACCTGGGGCAGCGGCACGACCGGCATCGTTGGCGCGGTTTCAGCCGCCAACAGCTTGGTTGGCTCCAGCACAACTGACTTTGTTGGCAATGACGGCATTGAGGTATTAACGAATGGCAACTATGTGGTTGGCAGCCCCAATTGGGATGGTGGAAAAGGCGCCGCCACCTTGGGTAATGGCACAACCGGCATTGTTGGCACGATTTCAGCCGCCAACAGTCTGGTAGGCTTTAGCGTAACTGACAACGTTGGCCGTGGCGGCATTGAGGCATTGACGAACGGTAACTATGTGGTGGTCAGCTACAATTGGGATGGTGGAAAAGGCGCCGCCACCTTGGGTAATGGCACAACCGGAATTGTTGGCACGATTTCAGCTGCCAACAGTCTGGTTGGCTCCAGCGTAACTGACAACGTTGGCAATGACGGCGCTGCGGCATTAACGAACGGCAATTATGTGGTGGTCAGCTCCACTTGGGATGGTACCAAAGGCGCCGTCACCTGGGGCAATGGCACAACCGGTATTGTTGGCGTGGTCACAACCATCAACAGTCTGGTTGGCTCCTCCGCAGGCGATCAGGTCGGTTATTACGGCATTGAGGCATTAACGGACGGTAATTACGTGGTCAACAGCCCTACCTGGAATGGAAACAGAGGCGCCGTCACCTGGGGCAATGGTACAACGGGTATCTCTGGCGAAGTGGTCTCAGCCCGCTAACAGTCTGGTCGGCTCCACGGTAGATGATCAGGTTGGTTATTACGGCATTAATACATTAACGAATGGTAGTTATGTGGTGACCAGCCCATATTGGGATAGCGCGCAAACCGATAGCGGAGCCATCACTCTTGTTTCAGATGCAACCCCGGTCACTGGTGTCATTAATAGCAATAATAGCGTACTTGGCACGGCTGCCAACTTCGGCTATTTAATGTACTCCGAGTATGATTATGTCAACGATCAATTGATTGTTGCGCGTCCCGCCGATAACATTGTTACTATTTTTAGTGTTCTTCCTCCTACAGCCACATTCAGCGATGTCCCATTAACCTATTGGGCCAGCAGCTACATTGAGCGCCTGTACAGCGCAGGCATCACCGGCGGTTGTTCAGCCGTTCCGTTGAATTACTGCCCCGACGCCACCGTTACCCGGGCGCAGATGGCGATCTTTCTATTGAAGGGTATCCACGGTTCAAGCTACACCCCGCCCGCCGTGGGAGTCAGCACTGGCTTCGGCGATGTCGCCACAGATTATTGGGCCGCAGCCTGGATCAAGCAACTCGCTGCCGAAGGCATCACCAGCGGATGTGGCGGCGGAAATTACTGCCCTGATAACACAGTTACCCGCGCACAGATGGCGATCTTCCTTTTGAAAGCCAAGAATGGCTCGGGCTATACTCCGCCCGCGGTGGGAGTCAGTACCGGCTTCAACGATGTCGCCACCGATGCCTTTGCCGCGGCTTTCATCAAACAACTGGTGGCAGACGGCATCACCGCCGGTTGTGGCAACAGCAACTACTGTCCCAACGACTCAGTCACCCGTGCCCAGATGGCAGTCTTCCTGGTCAGAGCGTTTAATCTGCCGTAATGACAGACTTTGAGTAAACCGTAAGTTGGAATTCGCTTTTTTGGTTGATATTCAAAAAAGCATTAGCACACCCGCCCCAGGTATATATACCTGGGGCGGCGTTTTGTTTTTATGCCTAAAAATATGGATTTAAATAAAAGCCAAAAGTACTATTCACAGCCCAATTTAAAAAAAAGAAGCCACTAATAAGTAGAGTAAAACACTCTGGAATATCGAGTTAAGTAACCCTTTATTGTGATATTCCACTTTATAAATCAAGGAGAAATTTATGCGATCCATTTTAGTGAAATTGTTTTATGTGTTTCTTAGCCTAAGTTTGATGATTATCCTGGCAGGTACCAAACCTGCCTACGCGGGTGGAATTACTGTCAACAGCACAGCCGACACCCTGGCAAGTGACGGATTCTGTACCCTGCGCGAAGCCATCACAAATGCCAACAACGACAGCACATCCGGCTCCACCGATTGCGCGGCGGGATCCGGCACCGACATAATTATATTTGCCGGCAATAATACCATCACACTTACTAGTCAATTACCGGCGGTTACGACACCCATCTTGATTACTGGTAATGGCATAGCAAATACCATCATTATGGCGCACGCCTGCGACCCGCTCGGCGGCTTTTGTCCGCATCAGTATCGGGTGTTTGAAGTAGGCGCTGCCGGCAGCTTAACTCTCGACAACCTGACCGTAAAACATGGTAACTGCTTTGATCCCTGCCATATTACAGTAAACAATGCCGGCGGAAATATTCTCAATAGCGGCACCCTGACCATAACCAACAGCCTTCTGACAAACAGCACCGCCCAGAGTGGCGGTAGTATTTATAACAATGGGGGGACGATGACAATAACCAATAGCCAGATTGCCAGCGGAAAAGCTTATTCCGGGGGCGGTATCTACAATGCTGCCGGTTCCGTCTCATTAGTTAAGACAACTGTATTAAACAATGAGGCGGTAAATTTTGATGGCGGCGGAATTTATAATATAGCAACTCTTTTTATAAACAACTCCACCATATCAGGGAATGCGGGTGGAAGCAGCGTTGGCGCGATCATAAATAAGGCGGGGGCAAATTTAACCGTAATTCACAGTACCATCTCAGGAAATGGCAGTACATCAAACGGAGGTGTTTACAATGAGATCAATGGTGTCCTCCACTTAACGAACAGTATTCTTGCTAATAACAGTGGAAGCGATTGCTATAATGCTTTTGCGAATGCAAACACAATTGCCACGAATATCAACAACTTGATCGAAACCAACGGCGCCACGGGAAACATGTGCGGAACCCCCATGCTCAGTTCCGACCCGAACCTTGGTCCGCTTGCTAATAACGGCGGCGCCACTCAGACCTTTGCGCTGCTACCCGGCTCTCCCGCAATCGACGCCGGCGATGATACTCTTGTGTATAACACTTCACAAAATGGAGTCGCTCGTCCGCAGGATGGTGATGGAAATAACACAGCCATAAGCGATTTAGGTTCGTATGAAGTCCCCGATGCGACGATCCCCGCGGTCACTACCTCTATCCGCGCATCTGCCAACCCCACCAACCTCGCCAGTGTAGACTTCACCGTCAGCTTCTCAGAACCCGTCACCGGAGTGGACTTAAGCGATTTCATCCTGACGACAACCGGCGTATCTTCCCCCGCCCTTAGTGGATTCAGCGGTACAGGCAGCAGCTACACTATCACAGTCAACACCGGCAGCGGCAATGGCACCATCCGCCTGGATGTGCTCAATGACAGCACTATTAAAGATGTATCACTTAATTCCTTATCCGATGGCTTCACTGGCGGTGAAACCTACACCATCAGCAAAGCAGCCACATTCAGCGATGTCCCATTAACCTATTGGGCCAGCAGCTACATCGAACGCCTGTACAATGCCGGCATCACCGGCGGTTGCTCAACCGTTCCGTTGAATTATTGCCCCGATGCCACCGTCACCCGCGCCCAAATGGCGATCTTCCTATTGAAGGGTATCCACGGTTCAAGCTACACCCCGCCCGCCGTGGGAGTCAGCACCGGCTTCGGCGATGTCGCCACCGATTATTGGGCCGCAGCCTGGATCAAACAACTGGCTGCTGAAGGCGTCACCAGCGGATGCGGCAATGGCAACTATTGTCCTGATAGTGTTGTCACCCGCGCACAGATGGCGATCTTCCTTTTGAAAGCCAAGAACGGTTCAAGCTACACCCCGCCCGCCGTGGGAGTCAGTACCGGCTTCAACGATGTTGCCACTGATGCCTTTGGCGCGGCCTTCATCAAACAACTCGTGTCCGATGGCATCACTGCCGGATGCGGCAATAGCAACTACTGTCCCAACGACTCGGTTACCCGCGCGCAGATGGCGGTCTTCCTGGTCAGGGCATTTAATCTGCCGTAAAACTTTCGAATAATTATCCAAAAAATCAGCTGGCATGGCGTTCGGTATGCCAGTTGATTTTTTGACTGAAACCGTATCGGAGGTTATCCAAAACGACCAATTTTTTTTTCACATTTGCTACTGTACAATCCTCTCGTAAAAAACCCTAAAGGTCTTTTTTGAAAATCTCGAATTCACGAAAGGAACAGAGACCTTTTAGGGTTTGGATGTACGGTAGAGAATTCCACAAAACTTTCGGGACATTTTTTAAGACTCAAACATCAAAGGAGAAAACACTATGACAACCAAACACATTTTTCATCATCTTGGGCGAGCGCTGTCTGCGCTTCTGCTTGTGGCCATGCTGCTCAGCTTTTCGGGCGTAGCGCTGGCTTCGTCCGGTGATACCACTCGCGTCTCGATTGCTACCGGCGGGACGCAGGCAGATGGCGACTCATACATTTACTTCCCTTCCATCTCGGCCGATGGACGTTATGTGGCTTTTGAATCCGACGCCAGCAACCTGGTGGCTGGGGATACAAACAACGGCGCGATATTTTCGTCCGTGACCGTCAGACGAACCAGACCACTCGCGTCTCGGTTGATTCGAGTGGGACAGAGGCAGATGGCGGCTCATACGCTGACTTCATCTCGGCCGGTGGGCGTTATGTGGCTTTCCATTCTTCTGCCACCAACCTGGTCAGCGGGGATACGAACGGCCTGAGCGATGTTTTTGTCCATGACCGTCAGACGGGTCAGACCACTCGCGTTTCGGTTGATTCGAGCGGAGTACAGGGAGACAGCGACTCATACAACCCATCCATCTCGACAGATGGGCGTTATGTGACTTTCGAGTCCGAAGCCACCAACCTGGTCAGCGGGGATACGAACGGCCTGAACGATATTTTCGTCCATGACCGTCAGACAAACCAGACCATTCGCGTTTCAGTTGATTCGAGTGGAATACAGGGCGATAACAACTCACATTCCGCATCCATCTCGGCAGATGGGCATTATGTGGTTTTCTATTCCTATGCCAGCAACCTGGTCAGCGGGGATACGAACAGCTCTTCGGATATTTTCGTCCGTGACCTTCAGACGAACCAGACCAGCCGCGTCTCGGTTGATTCGAGCGGAGTAGAGGGAGACAGCGACTCATACGATCCCTCCATCTCGGCAGATGGGCGCTATGTGGCTTTCCATTCCATTGCCAGCAATCTGGTCAGCGGGGATACGAACAACTCTTGGGATATTTTCGTCCGTGACCGTCAGACGGGCCAGACTAGCCGTGTTTCGATTGATTCGAACGGCGTAGAGGGGAATGGCAATTCATATAATCCCGCCATCTCGGCCGATGGGCGTTATGTGACTTTCGCTTCTGAAGACACTAACCTGGTCAGCGAAGTGGATAGTAACTTGAGGCAAGATATTTTCATCCATGACCGTCAGACGGGCGATACCACTCGCGTTTCGGTTGATTCGAGTGGAACAGAGGGGAACAATACCTCATATAACCCCTCTATCTCGGCGGATGGGATTTATGTGGCTTTCTCTTCCTCTTCCACTAATCTGGTCAGCGGGGATAGCAATGGGGTACTGGATATCTTTGTTCATGAAAACGACGTTCCTACCGCCACGTTCAGCGATGTCCCATTAACCTATTGGGCCAGCAGCTACATCGAACGCCTCTACGATGCGGGCATCACCGGCGGTTGTTCAACCGTTCCATTGAATTACTGCCCCGATAGCAGCGTCACCCGCGCGCAGATGGCGATCTTTCTATTGAAGGGTATTCACGGTTCAAGCTATTCACCGCCCGCCGTGGGAGTCAGCACCGGCTTTGGCGATGTCGCCACTGATTACTGGGCCGCAGCCTGGATCAAACAATTGGCCGCCGAAGGTGTCACCAGCGGATGCGGCAATGGCAACTACTGTCCGGATAACGTAGTCACCCGCGCACAAATGGCGGTCTTCCTTTTGAAAGCCAAGAATGGCTCGGGCTATACCCCGCCCGCCGTAGGAGTCAGTACCGGCTTCAACGATGTCGCCACCGATGCCTTTGCTGCGGCCTTCATCAAACAACTCGTGTCCGATGGCATCACTGCCGGATGCGGCAATAGCAACTACTGTCCCAACGACTCAGTCACTCGTGCCCAGATGGCGGTCTTCCTCGTCAAGACCTTTAATCTGCCGTAGCATTATTAAATCTGACTATCCAAATCAATAACTAGTTTTGAAGATAGACCCTAAAGGTTATAAACCTTTAGGGTCTTATTTTGAATGCATCAATCAGTCAACCTTGCAATATCCCTATAATCCCCTATAATGGATAAGTATTGTCTGGAATACTTAACTGTATATATTCTGCGCTCGGGGATAACACAGTTTTGATATTTCTTCATCTACTCGGGAGAAAATCTATCATGGTGATTCGGTTTAAATCCATCTTTAATCTTTTTACGCTCTCTGCTCTGATGCTTTCCCTGCTTGGCAGCGCGCTGACCTTTACACCTGCATACGCGGCCAACATCACGGTTGACACCAGCGCCGATGAGAATAACACTGGCGCATCCTGCTCTTTGCGTGAAGCTATCATTGCTGCAAATACGGATGCCGCTTACGGTGGCTGCTTGGCCGGTTCCGGTTCTGGTACAGATACGATTGCCTTCGCTGATAACTACACCATCACCCTGTCATTGGGCACCCAACTGCCACTCGTGACCACCACCATTAGCATAAAAGGCAACGGCGCGACGAACACCATTGTTCGAGCGAATGCGGCTGCGAATACCGTCACCTATCGTGTCTTTGAAGTGGGCGGTGCCGGCATCCTCACTCTCAGCGGACTGACCGTAAGCAATGGGGTTTGTCTTGAAGCATGCGGAGGGGGCGGGGGCGTCTATAATGCTGGAACTCTCTCAGCTTCCAATGTGACTTTCAGTGCCAACTCTGCATCTAACGGTGGCGGAATATACAATAGTGGCGGTACTCTGACATTATTGGGTGTAAACTTTAACTCCAATTCCGCATCCAGCTTTGGCGGCGGAATATTCAACGATGGCGGCATCAACTCAACGCTAACGAACATAAACTTTAGTGCCAATTCCGCATCCAATGGCGCCGGAATGTTCAATGAAAGCAGCAGCCCTACCCTGACAAAGGTGACCTTTAGCGCCAACGTTGCATCCATCCGCGGCGGCGGGATGTATAACAGCAGCAGCAGCCCAACCCTGACAAACGTGACCTTCAGCACCAACTCGGCAGTAAACGCTGGCGGTGGGATGAATAATGAATTCACCAGCAACCCCACTTTAACGAACTCCACCTTTAACGCCAATACCGCTGGCTTCGGCGGCGGTATGTCCAACGACACCAGCAGCCCCACTCTGATAAACGTAACCTTCAGCGGTAATATTGCCGGAAAAACCAATGGCGGCGGAATGTTCAACAACGGCAACAGTAGCCCAACGCTGAAAAACACGCTAATCGCCAACAGCGGCACCAGCGGAGATTGTAAAAACGATTCTACTTCTTCACTGAACGTCGCCTCCACCAACAATCTGCTCGAATCCGCTGGAACAGCCTGCAGCCAAACCAACGGCGTGAACGGCAATATCATCGGATCAGACCCCAACCTCGGCACACTGACTGGCTCTCCCGCACACTTCCCACTCAATAGCGGCTCCCCTGCCATTGACGCGGGCGACGCTGCCATCTGTGCCGCCACACCAGTAAATAACACTTCTCAAAATGGCATTGTCCGCCCGCAGGGAAATCGCTGCGATATCGGCTCATACGAATTCGATCCTTTACCCGCTGTTTTATCCAGCATCCGCGTATCCGCCAACCCAACCAGCGCTGCCAGTGTAGACTTCACCGTCACATTTTCTGAATCGGTGACAGGCGTGGACTTAACTGATTTCTCCCTGACGACAAGCGGCGTATCTTCCACCGCCGTTAGCGGACTCAGCGGCACTGGCAGTGTCTACACTGTCAGCGTCAACACCGGCACCGGCGCTGGTAAGATCCGTTTGGATGTATTAGATGACAACACCATCATAGACTTAAACCTTAATCCGCTAAGCGCAGGGTTTACCAGTGGACAGGTTTACACGGTGCGAACCACCACCTTCACTGATGTACCTACATCCTATTGGGCATGGCAATATATTGAGCGCCTCGCCAGCGCCGGCGTGACCGGCGGCTGCGGCACGGGCATCTACTGCCCCGACGCCACCGTCACCCGCGCACAAATGGCGGTCTTTCTATTGAAGGGTATCCACGGTTCAAGCTACACCCCGCCCGCAGTGGGACTCAGCACCGGCTTCGGCGATGTGCCTGTCGACGCTTTTGCTGCTGCCTTCATCAAGCAACTCGCTGCTGAAGGTGTCACCAGCGGATGTGGCAATGGAAACTACTGTCCTGACAGTGTAGTCACCCGCGCGCAGATGGCGATCTTCCTTTTGAAAGCCAGGAACGGTTCGGGCTATACTCCGCCCGCGGTGGGAGTCAGTACCGGCTTCGCGGATGTCGCCACCGATGCCTTTGCCGCGGCCTTCATCAAGCAACTGGTGGCCGATGGCATCACCGCCGGATGCGGCAATAGCAACTACTGCCCCAACGACTCAGTCACCCGCGCCCAGATGGCAGTCTTCCTGGTTAGGGCATTTAATCTGCCGTAAAATTATCAAGTAACAATAACTTACGCCCTCCAGAGATTAATTTTACTGGAGGGCGTTTGTTTTATAAGCCATAATCATTTTTCTTTATCCCACCGCTCATTATTTACGTACTACCCATTCATCTCTAGCCGTTTTTATATTATTCAACATTACCTTTGGGTCTTTGATACAACGCAGAATCAGATAAAATACTATAGAATTTATCCGGGTTATTAACTCATAAAACCATAAGGAAACAGAAATGCTAAAAAAATAATACACACATTAATAGTATTGGCCTTTTTATCGGGAATGTTTTTATCATCCCCGCCTAGCCCCGCCCACGCCGCCACCCTGACGGTGAATACCCTAACCGATGAAAATGACGGCTCTTGTCTCGATGGTGACTGTTCGTTGCGCGACGCAATTGCCTCAGCTGTTGATAACGACACAATCACCTTCAGCGTCACAGGCACGATCACCCTGACCGCCGCATTAACCGTTGATAAAAACCTGACCATTACCGGTCCCGGCTCTGGTCAACTCACCCTGGATGGCAATAATCAATTCCAGATATTCCTTTTGTCCGACGAATTCCCGACCAATACGATCAACATCTCCGGCATGACCATGACCAAAGGCTACGCCGACCCGCTTACTGTTTGCGGCGGCGGGGCGATTCGCAGCTGGGCATTCCTGACGATGAATGATGTTGTGATCACAAATAACCATGCGCCTAGCAGTGTGGGAGCGTGTGAGTATCCACGCGGGGGCGGCATTCTTTTCTTCGATAACGAGGGCAGCCTGACTCTCACCAACAGCACAGTCAGCAATAATTCCACCGTTTATGGCGGCGGCGGTATTTATTTCAGTTCCTACACCGGCAATATCAGTCTGAATAATGTCACTATTGACAACAATCAAACGACTGAGGCAGATGGCGGTGGGGTGGAAATCAATAATGCGCTCTCAACAGTAACCATCACCAATTCAACCTTTTCCAACAACGATGCGTCTGGCGGCAGTGGTACAGAGGGCGGCGGGTTAAAAAATTTCCGCTCCCAACACAACCCCGACTGTTACGATTCAAAACAGCCTATTTTCTTCCAACACAGCACTGCAGGATGGTGGTGGTATTTACATATTCAAACTCCCGGTAACGATCACCAATAGCACCATTGCAGATAACTCCGCATCAGGGGATGGCGGTGGGTTGTATAACTACGATGGAACCATCACCATTAATTCCTCTACGATTAAGGGGAATATTGTGAGCGGCGGCGGAAACAGTGAGGGAGGTGGTATTTTCAATTTTGGAAATACTGGCACGGGTTCCATTACCATTGTCAACAGTACCTTGACCGGTAACCGCAGTACCAATGGTAAAGGCGGCGCGATCTTTAACCATGCCTCAGGGAACACGGCGAGCGACATCGCTACAGTTAACATCATTAACTCAACTATTGTCGGCAACAGCGCCAAAAACAATTTTGGCGGCGGCGGTATCGTTGCCTCCCGCGCTGCCGGTAATGAAGTTTCGACCATCACTCTTTCAAATTCCATTTTGTATGGCAATACGCTCACCACTGGCACCGGCGGCGAGAACTGCCTCATCGTCAACTCTGTCACTATCGTTACCAACAATCACAACCTGCTCCAAAATCTGGTAAATGACTGCACCCCCGGCGTTAACGATGTGACCAGCGCTTTGGCTGCTTCTGCAGTGGTAAATGCGCTGGCCAGCAATGGCGGCACAACCCAAACCATGTCGCTGCCAGGCGGTTCCCCCGCCATAGACGCAGGCGATAATGACATCTGTACAAACGCACCCGTGAATAACACTTCGCAAAACGGAATCACCCGCCCGTTTGGTGATTATTGCGATATCGGCGCGTATGAACTAGGCGATATAACCGCTCCCACCGTCACTTCCTCAGTCCGCGCATCCACCAATCCCACCAACGCATCCAGCGTAGACTTCACCGTCACCTTTTCAGAACCCGTGACAGGCGTAGACTTAAGCGATTTCTCCCTGACGACAAGCGGCGTATCTTCCACCGCCGTTAGCGGACTCAGCGGCACAGGCAGTGTATACACTGTCACAGTCAACACTGGCAGCGGCAACGGCACCATCCGCCTAAATGTACTCAACGATAACAGCATTATAGATATAGCCAGCAATCCGCTGTCCGCCGGTCTCACTGGCGGTGAGACTTATACCATCCTCAAATCAGCCACTTTCAGCGATGCCCCGCTAACCTATTGGGCCAGCAGTTACATCGAACGCCTATTCAATGCCGGCATCACCGGCGGCTGTGGTACGGGCATCTACTGTCCCGATAACTCGGTCACTCGCGCACAAATGGCGATCTTCCTATTGAAGGGAATTCACGGGTCAAGCTATACGCCGCCTGCAGTGGGAGCCAACACTGGCTTCGGCGATGTCGCAGTAGAGTATTGGGCTGCGGCCTGGATCAAACAACTGGCCGCCGAAGGTATCACTGGCGGTTGTGGCGGCGGTAACTATTGCCCCGATAACGTAGTCACCCGCGCGCAGATGGCAGTGTTTTTACTGAAAGCCAAAAACGGCTCCAGTTACAGTCCGCCCGCCGTGGGAGTCAGCACTGGCTTCGCAGATGTCGCCACTGATGCCTTTGCCGCAGCCTTCATTAAACAACTGGTGGCCGATGGCATTACTGCTGGTTGCGGCAACAGCAACTACTGTCCCAACGACTCAGTCACCCGCGCCCAGATGGCGGTCTTCCTGGTTAGGGCATTTAATCTGCCGTAAAAATATCAGGTAACAATAACTTATGCAACACCCCGGAGATTCATTTCACTGGGGTGTTTTTTTATAAGCCATAATCTTTTTTCTTTTCTCCCGCCACTCTTTATCAACGTACTACTTATTATTTCCTGGTCGGTTTTTATGTTATTCAGCATTACTTTTGGGCCTCTAGCGGACCGTAGAAACAGGTAAAATACTGTGAAATTTATATAATCATCAATTCATAAAACCAAAAGGAAACGAAAATACTTTTGTCTTTTATCGGAACCATTATCAGCATTCCCTGCCGCCACCGCCCACCCTCGCCGCCATTCTGACGTTAAATATATAAAAGGCTGACCATCACCGGTTTTTGGTCTTCGTTATCTTTGTAGTTCGAAGATTTTTTTAGCGTTTCCCTAAACACTTATGCAAGAGATCAAATAAACCCAAAGGAGAAAATAAAAATGAAAAAAAAGTATTTCTTAATTCGGCTGTGTTTTCTTTTCAGCCTGGTCGCAGGGCTGATTTTGACGACACCAAACAGTCACGCCAAAGCAGACTCTTCTGGCGGCTGGGTCTATACGGTCACCACCACGGCTGATGAGATAAGCGATGGTGAATGTGTCATTGATTGCACCCTGCGCGAAGCCATTGCTCTGGCAGATGACGGCGATACCGTCAGCATTACTGCTACAGGGACAATCACCATGGACAATCTGTTATCAGGGTATCAAATTTCCAAATCCATTACGATCAATGGTCCCGGCAGTTCCAATCTGATCATTGACGCGAATTTTAATCATCGCATTTTTTACATCTCCCAATCTGCGGTAGACGGTGTAAGTATGTCTGGCTTAACCCTCACCGGCGGAAACACGAGCCTCGAAGGCGGCGTTCAATATGGCGGCGCAATTGCATCCTATGCGCCGCTTACGTTGAATGATATGCACATTGACCACAATACAGCTGGTACATCGGATGGCGGCGGAATTTTCATGAGCGGCGCTTTCTCCCCAACAATGCCAACATTGACCATTGAACACAGTGTGCTTACCAACAATTCTGGTGTATTAGGAGGGAACATATATCACAAGCGCCGATCTTGATATGTCTTACACCACGGTTTCAGCTGGTTCCGCTAGTTATGGCGGCGGAATTTATATTGATTCATTTGGCAGCACATCGCCAGACTTGAGCATTGCAGCCAGCCGGATCACAGGCAATACTGCCACCCTTGGGGCTGGCGGTATCTCCGTGAGAGAGAAAACCCGTTTGTTTATTTCTTATTCCAGCATTGACCAGAACGAAGCCGCCGCTTTTGGCGGTGGCATTGATTATTACTCCGATGAAACCACATCGTTGCTAAGCCTCTTCAGCAGCACCATTGGAGAAAATCGTCTGACAGCCGATGGAACACCTGGTACGCCAGATTCCAATTCGGGCGCTGGCATTTACATGAGAGGGAATGTCAGCATCATCAATTCCACCATTGCCTACAATGATGGGGATGGTGGTAACGGCGCAGGTACCAACAGTTTTGGCGGCGGAATCTATTCCGTTTCGTTGGTAGGCACAACACAAACTCTATACAACTCCATCATCGCCAATAACCTGGCAGATAACGGCCCAGCTATTGAAGGAAACATCGTGACCTCCGGTGGGTACAATTTGGTAGAAGAAGGCGCAACCGGGTTTACCAGCTTTGTCAACAACGACATTGTCGGCTCGGACCCCTTGCTTGACCCATTGCAGGTAAACCTACTGGGGACGGCTGATTATCCACTGGCGGTCGGAAGCCCAGCGATGAACACCATTCCCACCAGTAACATCTATTGCGTCCCTCCCTTTGTCATCGCAATTGATCAACGTTTCGTACAACGCCCACAAAATTCCTTCTGCGATATGGGCGCCTATGAAGTAGACAACACCGCCCCCTTCACCACCGCTATTACACGCAGAGATGCCAACCCCACCAGCGCCCCCCTTGTATATTTCCAGCCTGCTTTTTCAGAATATATTATTGGGTTGGATATTTCTGATTTCAGCCTCGTTACTACCGGCTCCATCAGCGGCGCAAGTATCGTAGATGTAAACGAAGTAGGGGAAGTCGTGGTCGATACAGGCACAGGCAACGGAACCATCAAAGTTATTGTTTCCAATACCGCCTCCATCAGCGACTATGCCGGGCTATCCATGGTCGGACTGCCCTTCACTGTAGGCGAAACCTATGACATTGATAAAACTGCGCCAATCGTCACATCCAGTGTGCGCACCAACTCTAACCCCACCAACCTTACCAGTGTAGACTTCACCGTCACCTTTTCAGAACCCGTGACAGGCGTAGACTTAAGCGATTTCTCCCTGACGACAAGCGGCGTATCTTCCCCCGCCGTCAGTGGACTCAGCGGCACAGGCAGTGTCTACACTGTCACAGTCAACACCGGCAGCGGCAACGGCACCATCCGCCTAAATGTACTCAACGATAACAGCATTATAGATATAGCCAGCAATCCGCTGTCCGCCGGTCTCACTGGCGGTGAGACTTATACCATCCTCAAATCAGCCACTTTCAGCGATGTCCCGCTAACCTATTGGGCCAGCAGTTACATCGAACGCCTATTCAATGCCGGCATCACCGGCGGCTGTGGTACGGGCATCTACTGTCCCGATAACTCGGTCACCCGCGCACAGATGGCAGTCTTTCTATTGAAGGGTATTCACGGTTCAAGCTATTCACCACCCGCCGTGGGAGTCAGCACTGGCTTCGGCGATGTCGCCACTGATTACTGGGCTGCGGCTTGGATCAAACAACTGGCCGCCGAAGGTGTCACCAGCGGTTGTGGCGGTGGCAACTATTGCCCCGATAACGTAGTCACTCGCGCACAAATGGCGGTCTTCCTTTTGAAAGCCAAAAACGGCTCCAGTTACAGTCCGCCCGCCGTGGGAGTCAGCACCGGCTTCAATGATGTCGCCACTGATGCCTTTGCCGCAGCCTTCATTAAACAACTGGTGGCCGATGGCATCACTGCCGGATGCGGCAACAGCAACTACTGTCCCAACGACTCAGTCACCCGCGCTCAGATGGCGGTCTTCCTGGTCAGAGCGTTTAATCTGCCATAAGCGTAAATTTATACAACAAAAAATATGACACACTCCGAATTAAATAAATAAGGAGTGGAAAAGATAGACCTCTGATGTAAGCTAAATTTGCGAAAATAGCTAAATCGGAGGTCTATTATGTTAAAACGATAAATGAAATAAAATGGGAAAGCAAGAGAGACCCAACCAGACGGAAAGTCATTTAAGATTTTCTTTACAGGAAAAGGTTACAATATCTCATTAGGAACGCCCATGTTCACATTGACCAGTATTAGCGCTCTCATCTTTCTCGCCACAATGGTGAATACCTTCACCGCATATGTTGCCTGGCAGCGTCGAAAGACCAGGGGCGGAATTTATTTTGCCCTTGCAATGATCGCTCTTGCTCTATGGTCAATGGCATCCGGCCTGGATTATGCGGCAACATCGGTCCCCTTGAAAATATTCTTTGCAAAATTGGAATACGCGACTTATTTCCCGGCGTTGAGTCTTATGGCCGCATTTTCCATCACTTATGCCGGGTATGAAAATTGGCTCAAAAAAGCATCGGTCAACGCGTTCCTGTTCCTCATTCCCATCTTGGGTATCCTGCTGGCATGGACTAATGAACTGCATACATGGCTATGGACAGATTTCATCCCCAGCGGCCAGGGAATCAATGTTGTTGATTTCAAGCACGGCCCCGCATTTCTCTGGGTGTCTTTCAGCGGTTATCTTTTGGTGATCATCATCGCATTGAACTTTTTACAGGTCGCCATGACCGGGTCCAGCCTGTTGCGAAGGCAGTCGCGCCTGATACTTATCGCCCTGGCTGTCCCCGTTGCAAGCAACCTGCTTTACATCTTCAAGGTCCTTAATTTCCCGGGTTTGGACTGGTCTTCGGTAACGTTTTCGCTCACAGGTGTGCTATTCCTGATTGCATTATATGGCTCACGCTTCATGGAGATCGTTCCAACTGCCCGCAACGCCATGATCGACCACATGAATGACGGTGTTTTGGTCGTGGATGATCATGGCCGTTTGGTCGATTTTAACCCCGCGGCGCAGGCGATCTGTAAGGTGAGTCAACAGGATTTATGGAAACCATTTCAGCAAACGCCGCTGAAAAACTTTCCTGAAATCGTTGCTCTGCTCTCTGATCCGATGGGAAGAACCTCACAGGATATCATCATCAGTCCCAAAAGTTATAACATTCAACGAATTCCATTGTCAGATCACAAAGATCGGGTATATGGGCATCTGGCAGTGCTTCACGATAACACCGAGCTCCACGCTGCACAAGAAAAATTGGGTGAACAAAAACGCGCATTTGCTGTCATCGAAGAACGCCAGCGTCTGGCGCGCGATCTGCATGATTCGGTCAGCCAGTCTTTGCATAGTTTGAACTTGTTCTCCGAAACGTTGATCGCCGCTCTGGGCAAAGGAAATGTGGATCGCACTCAACAATTGGCAGAACGTTTGCAGGAAAGTGCAAGGCAGGCATTAAAGGAAACACGTCTCATGCTGTATCAGCTTCAACCGTCGGAGAATGAGGCGGAGATGAACTTGATCGATGAAATTGAGGCGCGTTTATCCAGCGTTGAATAGAGGTCTGGGGTGCGAGCGTCTCTGGTTGTGGAAGGGGATGCGGATGGATGTCCGGAAGTGTGGCGTAAAAATCTGGTCGGTATTACCATTGAAGCGCTGAACAATTCGCTCAAACATGCTCAGGCGCGCAATGCAATGATTACTCTGCGCTGTGATGCCTCGAAAGTGGAAGTGGAGATCGCCGACGATGGCATTGGGTTTGACCCGCATCGCGTGCGAAGCGGCGGAATGGGTCTGCGCTCCATGCATGAACGGGCCAGACTGCTCGGCGGGACATTGGAGATTCGCTCAGCGTTGCAAGCGGGAACCTGTGTGATTGTGCGCGTGGAGAAAAAGGAAGCCTCATGAAAAAAATAAAGGTAATGATCACAGACGACCACCCCATGATGCGCGAAGCACTTCGAACCGCGCTGGAAGATGAACCCGATATGCTGATTTGCTGCGAAGCCTCGAACGGGGCGGATGCAGTGGTAATGGCTGGGGAACACTGCCCTGATGTGATTCTGATGGACTTATTGATGGCGGAAATGGACGGGCTGGAGGCGATCCGGAAAATTTTGGAAAAGGATCCGCAGGCTCATATCATGGTGGTAACCAGCCTTGAAGATGAAGACAAAGTGATTGCCGCGGTTCAAGCCGGAGCCTTGGGCTCTTTTCCCCAAGACCGCTCCGCGTTCGTTTTTAATGGAAGGGATCCGCAGAGTGGCGGATGGGGCGCCTTATTTACCGTCTGGCATTACGCAAAAATTGATGAACGGAGTGCGGAAGATGAAAACCGATCCATCGACACAGAGTGTAGTGGAGGCTTCTTTGACCGGGCGGCAGGAGGAGATTCTGGCGTTGTTGGGAGAAGGAAAAACAGATGCACAGATTAGCAAAATCCTGCATCTCTCCGAAGCGACCGTGCGCTCGCACATTCATCATATTTTGCAGCGTCTGGGTGTGGAGACGCGTACACAGGCGGTGGTATTTGCCAATCAACAAAAAAAATAAAAGATAGGAACCTGGCATTATCCATTGGCAGTCGCTTGCGGCTGCCAATTTTTTTGTTTAAGCTCTGTTTAAGTTTAACTTAAACAAACTTCCACAAAAGTTAAACACCACGTTGATGACAATTACAACACGGGCGGGTATCGTAGGGGATATGCAAACCCCAGCCACGGTCCTAGTCATTGAGAAACACCCGCTGATGCGCGCAGCGATTGTCAGTGCCATCGCGGATGAATCCGACCTGACCATTGCCGCCATCGCCTCAGATGCTGGTGATACGCTGCAGATCGTCGCGTCCTTGCATCCGCAGATCATCCTGTTCGCCATTGGTAATCCGGGGGAAGAGGATCTGGAGATGATGCGGGAACTGCACGAACGCTTTCCCGACCCGGTCTTTGTGGCGCTGACCACCAGCGAAGTCCCCGGGCAGGAAGAAGACGCATTGGCATATGGCGCGGATGCCGTGCTCGCCAAGACGGCGCCACGCGCGGAATTATTACACGCCCTGCGAACGATGATGACGAAAAGGAGCGTACAAGACATAAATAAACATCCTCGCTCATGATCATACAAGTTATACACAAGATCAAAATCAAACAAAAGGAGAATAATACAAAATGAAACAAGCTATTAAAATTTTTTCTTTGACCCTGTTGCTGCTGCTCATGGTCACCCCGGCGTTTGCGCTGGTCCCCTTCACCGATGTTCCTGTGGGATTCCCCGCCGGATGGGTTGACAATAGGGGTCAATTCACCGCAATGTGGGGCGCAGACGCGAACAATGTCTATGCCGTCGGGTATGGCAAAAACGCCGGCGAAACCGCCCCTCTAATCATGTATTCGGACGGGAGCACCTGGTTTGACGACTCCCCGCTGGCCCTGCCTAGTGGATATACTTCTGGTCAACTGAGAAGTGTTTGGGGCTCAGGGACAAGTGATATCTATGCCGTGGGGTTGGGTTATGATAGTAATAGTCCGAATCCGGGGGGCGTCTTTACCTTTGCTGTACCACAACAATGGGACCGCATGGAGCGTTCAGACTCTCCCTCTGCCCGGCAGTTGGACCTACGTTCAATACAATGCAGTCTGGGGATCAAGCGCGAGCGATGTCTATATTGGTGGGTATGCTTATGATGACCCGGATCAAATCCTCCTGCTCTTCCACTGGAATGGAACCAATTGGACGGATGTCTCTCCGGCTTTGCCTGGCTTTGTGTATACGGGTCAGATCGAGAGCATTTGGGGCTCAAGCGCGACTGACATCTTTGCTGCTGGATGGGGGCAAGATTTTGACGGTGTTACGTACCCCGTGGTCTCCCACTTCGATGGGAACAGTTGGACCGACATTTCCCCAGGGGTACCGCAAAACTGGGAATCCGGATCCCTTTATGAAGTGTGGGGCTCGAGCTCGACCAATGTCTATGTTGTAGGACATGGTTACGACACCGTCACTGGAAAAACATTGCCCATGATCCTATCTTACGATGGGACTCAATGGTACACAGATAACCCAGTCCTGCCCAGCGGATTGGAAGAAGGAAGATTAAAAAGCATTTGGGGCTCGGGAGCAAGCGATATCTATGCTGTCGGAAATGGATACGATAATATCCAATCAGATGTTAATTCTCCCTTACTCTATCATAATGACGGCAGCGGGTGGAGTGATGCCAGCCCCGCTCTTCCCGCCGGAGTAGATAATGGTTATCTAAATACGGTTTGGGGTTCCAGTGCAAACGATGTTTACGCTGCCGGACAAGGCGTTACAGTGATAGGAGATGACCAATCTCTGTTGTTATATCATGGCGTTCTCTCAGCTCCCACCGTCAGCACCGATTCCATTGAGACGCTTAATAACCGTCAGGTGAATGCGACCCTTAGCAATTTGGGTACCCCCGCCTCCGTCAGCGCCTATGGCGTGGTGTACAACACCACTGGCACCCCCACCATCAGCGACAGCAAAGTGGATAAAGGCGCTAAAACCTCTACCGGTGCCTACACCATTGGTCTCAGCGAAATGAGTTTGACAGCCGGCACCAAGTACTACGTGCGCGCCTTCGCCACCAATGCCACTGACACCTCCTATGGCGCTGAACTGGTTGTGTATGGCACGCCGGAAGATTTTACACACATCGCGCCTGCAAATAATGCAACCGATGTTTCCACCTCCCCAACCCTATCCTGGAACGCCAGCACCGGCGCGACCGATTACGAGTATTGTGTCCAACCATTACTTGCGAATTGCACCGGATCGAACCTTTCCGGACCGAACTGGATTTCGACCGGCGGAGCTACTTATGTAGATCTTTCAGGTTTGTCCTCCAGCACCAATTACGCCTGGGGTGTCCGCGCAGTGGTTGGTACGCCTGCCTCCTATAGCATTGCTACCAACGCGCCGTCCTACTTTACCACCTCCGCTGCTCCATCCCATACCGTCACCTTCAATGCCAATGGCGGTTCGGGGAGCATGTCGCCTCAGGTAAGCAATGCACCTGCTGCGCTCACTTCCAACACCTTCACCCGCAGCGGCTACACCTTCGCGGGTTGGAATACAGCTGCTAATGGCTCTGGTACTGCTTATGCCAATGGCGCGAGTTATGCCTTCACTGCTGATGTCACCCTTTACGCCCAGTGGACTCTCTCAACACCAACCTTTACCGATGTTCCATTGACCTATTGGGCCGCTAACTATATCGAACGCCTGTCCAACGCCGGCATCACCAGCGGCTGTGGAGCGGGGAGTTACTGCCCCGATAGCACTGTTACCCGTGCTCAGATGGCCGTCTTCCTTTTGAAGGGTATGTATGGCTCAAGCTATGCACCGCCCGCCGTGGGAGTCAGCACCGGCTTCGGCGATGTCGCTACCGATTACTGGGCCGCAGCCTGGATCAAACAACTGGCCGCCGAAGGCATCACCAGCGGCTGTGGCGCTGGAAATTACTGCCCTGATACCACCGTCACCCGCACGCAAATGGCGATTTTCCTTTTGAAAGCCAAAAACGGTTCGAGCTATACTCCGCCCGCTGTGGGAGCCAGCACCGGCTTCAATGATGTCGCTACTGATGCCTTTGGCGCAGCCTACATCAAACAACTCGTGGCAGACGGCATCACCGCCGGTTGCGGCAACAGCAACTACTGTCCCAACGACTCAGTCACCCGTGCCCAGATGGCGGTCTTCCTCGTCAGAGCGTTTAATCTGCCATAGTTTATGACCGGAGTGTCTACAAACTCTTAATTCATTTGTACAAGTAAAACAAAAAGCCAGATAATTGAGATTATCTGGCTTTTTGTTTTATCTTTCTATATCGTATACACAAACCTTAAAAAGTCTGCTTCGCTTTCGTAAAAGCCTGATTAACAAAAAAAGACCTTTAGAAAGTGTCTGAAAATTTAACCAACGTGAATAATGGATAGGCTAAGGTTATGGTTAAATCGGCAATTTTTGACCGCAGCCCGCAGGGTAATAAGTCGCGGAGAAGGCTGAGAAAACCTTTTAAAAACTCTGCGGACTCTGCGCCTTTGCGGTGAATATTCCTTATACATTATTGACGTTACCCGCAAAGTCTCAAAGCTTTTTCTTTTAATGACCTCCATCTTATCGCAAACATGACTCACTCTGAAATTAATATTTCACGGGTAAGCCATGTTTTTTGTGCCGGATTTCAGTACACAAGTTTGATTGCAGATTCAAGATAATCCCCATACAATATCTCCACATTCGCCCAATTAAGGAGAAATATTATATGAGACTTCATTTAAAGTTTTTATTCAATCTGTTGATCCTCTCCACCCTCTTGACTTCATTGTTTGGCACGGCAGCCTTTACCACGCCCGCGCGCGCGGAAAGTAACCAGCCAGATAATGCAAATAGCATACTGGATTTGAACCCAGAACTTACCATCTCAGAATTTGACATAAGCCGTGACCCCGTCTTTCGTCCGCTGGCCACGCCAAACACCTGGGATTCAGCAGCCGCAGGGTTAAATGGACGCGTCAACAGAATGGTAATGGTTGGAAAAGATTTATACGCCGCTGGAGAATTCACCGATGCGGGCGGCGTAGCCGAAGCAGATTACCTCGCCAAATGGGATGGTACTGCCTGGTCGGCCTTGGGAACCATACCATTAAATAGTTATGTATTCACCTTAGCCACCAACGGAACTGATTTATACGTCGCTGGCGATTTCAACAATGCAGGAGGCATAGACGAAGCAGATCGCTTCGCCAAATGGGATGGTACAAACTGGTCTGCTGTAGGTCCGGCATTGATTGGTGATGTTTATGCCATTGCCATAAGTGGGACAGACATATACGTGGGTGGGAATTTCACCAATGCAAGCGGAGACGCAAATGCAGATTACATTGCAAAACTTACTGGCGGAGTAGGAACCTGGTCTGCTTTGGGGACAGGCACGAACGGAAATATTTATTCCATTGCCTTCAGCGGGACAGATGTGTACGTTAGCGGGCAATTTACCAGTGCAGGCGGGTGGTAGATACATCCAGGATCGCCAAATGGGATGGCGCCACCTGGTCCGCTTTGGGTACAGGAATGGATAATACTGTTTATGTGGTTGCAGTAAATGGCGCGAATGTGTACGCAGGTGGGGATTTTTCCAGCGCAGGCGGGGTTGCAGACACATCCGGAATTGCCAAATTCAGCGGCGGGAGCTGGTCTCCTCTGGGCAGTGGATTGCCATTTAGTTACATCAGGGATATTGCGCTGATCGATGGAGATGTATTTGTAGGTGGATATTTTCCGGCTGTTGATGGCAATGCAGATATCAAGCATCTCGCCAAATTCAGCGGCGGCACCTGGTCTGCTTTGGGCGCCATAGCAGGCTCAGGACAGGTTGATGCCATCGCCATCAGTCCGGGTGGAGAGAGTATCTACGCCGGTGGTGTTTTCACCGACTGGGCTGGTAACACAAATTCAGATTACATCGCACGCTTCGAACCTGCCAGCACAACCATCACCGTCAACACGAATGCAGATGAGTTAAACGTTGATGGTGATTGCTCCTTGAGAGAAGCCATGCAATAAGCCGAACTCAACATTGCCACAGATGCCTGCGCCGTTGGCAATGCCAGCGGTCCCGATATCATCATCTTTCATAACAGCCTCGGCACAACCAGCATCCTGCTGAATGCAAATTTGCAAGGACTTTCCAAAACCTATGGCTTAACCATTCTTGGAGGCGGCGATATCACCGTCGATGGCGACAATGCCTACAGCATGTTTGTTGTAGGCGAAAAAGATATCTTAAGATCGACGGTCTGACCGTCTCTTGGGGGAATGCTGGTGGCAGCAATAATTATGGCGGTGGTCTTGCCAACAATAGTGGGTATGTGGTTATTACAAATAGTACTTTCCTGTCCAACACAGCATACGGCTCTGGCGCTGTAGATAACCTGTCTGGCGATATGGTCATCGCGAACAGTACCTTCTCGGGCAATACCTCTACTGGTGACTCAGGCTCCGCCATTTACAACTATCAGGGCAGAATGACAATTGCCAACAGCACTCTTTTTGGAAACACCCCAGTCATTAGCGGAGCAAGTGCGCTTGTCAACCAAGACGGTGTTCTACGCATGTACAATACCATCATCGCAAACACGATCAATGGCGTAGACTGTAGTTTACTCACAGGTACGCTCACAGGCAATAACAACCTGATCGAATCCACTGGAGTGGGTGCCTGCGGATTAACCAATGGCGTGGATGGAAACATCATCGGCGTAGACCCAGCCCTCGGCTCGTTGACTGGTTCTCCGGCCTACTTCCCATTGAATGTAGGTTCTTCTGCCATTGATACCGGCGACGACACCGTCTGTGCAAACGCACCCGTGAATAACACTTCGCAAAATGGAGTCACCCGCCCGTTTGGCACTCATTGTGAAATCGGCGCGTATGAACTAGGCGATACAACCGCTCCCGTCGTCACTTCCTCAGTCCGCGCATCCACCAATCCCACCAACGCCGCCAGTGTAGACTTCACCGTCAGCTTTTCAGAATCAGTGACCGGAGTGGATTTAAGCGATTTCTCCCTGACGACAAGCGGCGTATCTTCCGCCGCCGTCAGCGGACTCAGCGGCTCAGGCGGTGTCTACACTGTCACAGTCAACACCGGCAGCGGCAGCGGCACCCTCCGCTTGAATGTGTTAGATGACGACACCATCAAAGATGATTCCCTCAACCCCTTAGGCGCAGGCCTGCTCACCGGGCAGACCTACACCATTGAAAAAGACGCTCCAATCGTTTCATCAAGCGTTCGCGCCAACGCCAACCCCACCAACCTCGCCAGCGTAGACTTCACCGTCACATTCTCTGAACCCGTCATCGGAGTAGACTTAAGCGATTTCTCCCTGACGACAACCGGCGTATCCTCCCCCGCCCTCAGCGGACTCAGCGGCTCAGGCAGTGTCTACACTGTCACAGTCAACACCGGCAGCGGCAACGGTACCATCCGCCTCAATGTCCTTGATGACAACAGCATTATTGATGCAGTTAGTAATCCATTGTTCGCAGGTTTCACCAGTGGTGAAACCTATACCGTTAGCAAGGCAGCCGCAGTTGCCACCTTCTGCGATGTCCCATTGACTTCTTGGGCCAGCAGCTACATCGAACGCCTGTTCAACGCTGGCATCACCGGCGGCTGTGGCACGGACATCTACTGTCCCGATAACTCGGTCACCCGCGCGCAAATGGCGATCTTCCTGTTGAAAGGAATTCATGGCTCAAGCTATGCGCCGCCTGCCGTAGGAGTCAGCACCGGCTTCGGCGATGTTGCCACCGATTACTGGGCTGCAGCCTGGATCAAACAACTGGCAGCCGAAGGCATCACTGGCGGCTGTGGCGGCGGTAACTACTGTCCCGATAATGTAGTCACCCGCGCCCAAATGGCGATCTTCCTTTTGAAAGCCAGGAACGGCTCGGGCTATACTCCGCCTGCCGTGGGAGTCAGCACCGGCTTCAATGATGTCGCCACTGATGCCTTTGGCGCAGCCTTCATCAAACAACTGGTGGCCGATGGCATCACTGCCGGTTGTGGCAACAGCAACTACTGTCCCAACGACTCGGTCACTCGCGCCCAAATGGCGGTCTTCCTGGTCAGGGCATTTAATCTGCCGTAGGGTATGTCGAAGAAATTGATTATCAAGTTATAAAGTAGATCAAATAGAGCCATGAGATTTTTCTCATGGCTCTATTTGATTCATCCATCACTTAATTAACGCAAATTGCTACCTTTGTCTTTTGAACCGCTTTTGATCTGAATTTCTTAATGCAAAGTCGCCAAGATTTAATGTTTTTTTCTTTGCGACTCTGCGTCTTTGCGTTAAGTCTTGTGCAAATTCTTCAAGGTCGCAACTTGGATTAATTATGTGATAATTGGACAAGTATTAGGATGAATTCTGACGGTGATCATTTAAAAACAATAGTGCTACAATAAAAAAATAATACCAGGTAAACTTTGTCCAGATCAACCCACCCAAAAGGAGACAATATGTTTAGTGGAAAAACAATTGCCAAGATCGGTTCCATCTTTTTGATCGTAACGTTCCTATTGACCGGCGCCCTTGCCCGCATAAAGCAGTGGCCGCCACTTCTGAAACGATTAACCTGAGCGCGGAAGATTGGGCGCAGATCTATACACTCGCTCCATCACTGGAAGCATCCATTCTCCCCGACACCAGCAAGCTTATTTGGAAGCCTCCAACACCGGGGCGATTGATTCCTTTGGTTATCCCATGGCGCTTTCTGGGGATACGCTCGTAATTGGAGCCTAATGAAGACAGCAACGCCGTGGGCGTGAATGGGAATCAGGCGGATAATTCAGCCGGTGGTTCTGGCGCGGTCTATGTTTTCATCCGCAGCGGAGGGTGTGGAGTCAGCAGGCATATCTCCAAAGCAACCCAGCGAATATAGGTGACCTTTGGTTTGTCTGTGGATATTTCAAGTGACACCATCGTGTTTGGTGCGCCTAATGAAGATAGTAATGCCATAGGTGTAAGCGGAAATCAACGATAATTCCGCCAGCGGATCTACGGTACAACGTATGTCTTCACACGTACTGGAACTACCTGGAGCCAGCAGGCATATCTCAAAGCATCTAATACCGAAATGGATGACTACTTTGGCAGGCTCGTGAATATTTCCGGCGACACCATCTCAGTTGCGGCTTATTATGAAGACAGCAATGCCACAGAATAAACGGAAATCAGGCTGATAATTCTGCCGAAGATCTGGCGCGGTGTATGTCTTCACGCGCAGCAGCAGTTCACCTGGAGTCCGGCAGGCGTATGTCAAAGCCTCCAATTCCGAAGCATGATTACTTTGCTGATTCTTGCCATGGCTCTCAGGCGGTACTCTTGCGGTTGGAGCTTCGTATGGATCCAGCAGCGCTACCAGTGTGAATGGCAATCAAGCTGATAATTCTGCACCTTACTCTGGCGCGGTGTATGTATTTTACGCTTTTGGGCGGCTACCCGGGTCAGCAGGCATATATCAAGGCTTCCAATACCGAAACAGAAGTTACTTTGGTGCATCCCAGTATGTCACTCTCCAGGCGATACTCTGGCGGTTGGGGCTTCGTATGAAGACAGCACGCCACCGGTGTAAACAGGAATCAGGCGGATACTTCGGCCGTCGAATCCGGCGCAGTGTATGCTCTTCACCCGCACGGGCAGCACCTGGAGTCAGCAGGCGTATATCAAAGCCTCTAACACCGAAGAGTATGATTACTTTGGTACGGACGTGTCACTCTCAGGCGATATCCTTGCGGTTGGGGCGCCAGATGAAAGCAGCAATGCAACCGGTGTCAATGGAGATCAGGCGAATAATTCAGCACTCTACTCTGGCGCTGCTTATATCTTCACCCGCACGGGCACGAACTGGTATCAACACTCCTACTTGAAAGCCTCCAACACTGAAGCAAGTGACTACTTTGGCTATTCCCACTCGCACTCAGGCAACACCGTGGCAGTTGGCGCACCATATGGAGAGATAGCATGCCACCGGCCGGAACCCAGGGATCAGGCCGATAATTCTGCACGAAGTAGTTCGCGCTGCGTATGTCTTTAGTTGCCCTGTTTTGACGACGTGCCATTTGATTACTGGGCCAATAACTTTGTAGAGCGCCTCGCTAAAGCCGGCGTAACCGGCGGCTGCGGCACGGGCATTACTGCCCCGATAGCACCGTTACCCGTGCGCAGATGGCCGTCTTTCTATTGAAGGTTATCCACGGTTCAAGCTTACACCCGCCTGCGGTGGGGTCAGCACCAGCTTTGGCGATATCGACACCGATTACTGGGCCGCAGCCTGGATCAAACAACTCGCTGCCGAAGGCGTCACTAGCGGATGTGGTAATGGAAATTACTGCCCTGACAGTGTCGTCACCCGCGCCCAAATGGCGATCTTCCTTTTGAAGGCCAGGAACGGCTCGGGCTATACTCCGCCCGCGGTGGGAGTCAGCACCGGCTTCGCGGATGTCGCCACTGATGCCTTTGGCGCGGCTTTCATTAACGGCTCGTGGCCGATGGCATCACTGCCGGATCTGGCGGCGGCAACTACTGTCCCGGCGACTCCGTCACCCGCGCTCAGATGGCGGTCTTCCTCGTCAAGGCATTTAATCTGCCTTAACTCAGTAAAATATGTAAAACAAAAGCCAGATAATCCCGGTTATTTGGCTTTTGTTTCGTAGTTTATATGACGCGCATGCTTTGAAATCATTATGTCCATCATTTTTGGCATGCAGGTCTCTGAGAAACTAACTTTAGTGACCTCCTTGGATAACTAATTTCTTATCAAGCCCTTGCTGAAGTCACGTTGGAATTAAATAGGAGTATTCATTATATTAGTTGGTG